>NZ_JAGYGK010000003.1:0-426973 GCF_019947395.1 Pseudomonas sp. BF-R-26
TCCCGAACTCAGCAGTGAAACGATGCATCGCCGATGGTAGTGTGGGGTTTCCCCATGTGAGAGTAGGTCATCGTCAAGATTAAATTCCGAAACCCCTATCTGCGTATGCAGGTAGGGGTTTTGTTTTAGTAGAAGTCACTGATTTTGCTGGCACGTTACCGCTGTAACGGGCTGGTCACAGAATTTCTTGACGACCATAGAGCATTGGAACCACCTGATCCCATCCCGAACTCAGCAGTGAAACGATGCATCGCCGATGGTAGTGTGGGGTTTCCCCATGTGAGAGTAGGTCATCGTCAAGATTGAATTCCGAAACCCCTGTCTGCTTATGCAGACAGGGGTTTTGTCTTTCTGGGCTATAGAAACCTCAATCCGGTATGGGGTACATGCCGCTCTTGCGTGCCTTGCTACTCCTTCGAGCCAGCAACTTGCGCCACCAGATATAGATTCCCGTCACCGACAGTACTGCTATCAAAACACCCCACCGCGATCATCACTTGCCCGGTGAGCCAACGATCCGCCCTCTACTGCCGTTCGAACAACTGTCAGCAAACACTGCTACTCGGGCGCTCTAACACGCCGTTCGGCGGGTATCTGACTGAAGTACCCTGCATTTCGTACAAATTCCTAAGATTTCTCCTGCTCGTGCCGACAGACTGATGAGACATGCGTGCACCAAAGTAGAGCGGCTCCAGAATGCCGTCTGCGCTGTTACATGGAATGTTGCAACCCGGAACGCATCCCCACTTTTTGCATAAGAAGTCCCATGAAATGAATCTTAAGTTCAGTCATAAAATTCTGCTGGCCGCTTCAGGCGTCGTGGTGCTGGCTTTTGCGTTGTTCACTTTGTACAACGACTATCTGCAGCGAAACACCATCCGACAAAACCTCGAGTCTTCCGTTGAGCAAGCAGGCGAGCTGACCGCCAGCAGCGTGCAGAACTGGATGAGCGGCCGGGTGCTGGTCCTGGAAAACCTCGCGCAGAACGTCGCTCATCAAGGCGCCAATGCCGATTTGCCGGGGCTGGTCGATCAACCCGCCCTCACCTCGAACTTCCAGTTCACCTACGTCGGACAGGCCAATGGTGTGTTCACCCAGCGTCCTGACGCGAAGATGCCGGACGGCTACGATCCGCGTCAGCGCCCTTGGTACAAACAAGCTGTGGTCGCCGACAAGACCATGCTGACTCCGCCCTACATGGCTGCGGTCGGCGGGTTGGTGGTGACCATCGCCATGCCGGTGAAAAAGCAAGGCGAACTGCTGGGCGTCGTCGGCGGTGACCTGAGTCTGGAAACCCTGGTGAAGATCATCAACTCGGTGGACTTCGGTGGCATCGGTCACGCGTTCCTCGTCAGTGCCGATGGTCAGGTGATCGTCAGTCCGGACAAGGATCAGGTGATGAAGAACCTGAAAGACATCTATCCGGGTTCCAGCGTCCGTATCGGGAAAGGCAATCAGGAAGTAGAACTGAACAAGCAGGACCGCATCCTCTCGTTCACGCCGGTGAGTGGTTTGCCGAATGCCGAGTGGTACATCGGTCTGTCGATCGACAAGGCCAAGGCCTACGCACCACTGAGCCAGTTCCGCACCTCGGCGCTGATCGCGATGTTCATCGCCGTGACCGCCATTGCAGTGTTGCTGAGTCTGCTGATCAGCGTGCTGATGCGTCCGCTGACCACGATGGGCCGTGCGATGCAGGACATCGCTCAGGGCGAGGGCGACCTGACCCGTCGTCTGGTGGTAGAAAGCAAAGATGAGTTCGGCGAGTTGGGCGGCTCCTTCAACCAGTTCGTGGAGCGGATTCACGCGTCGATTTCCGAAGTGTCCTCGGCGACCCGTCAGGTTCATGACCTGTCGCAACGGGTGATGGCATCGTCCAACGCTTCGATCCTCGGCTCCGACGAACAAAGCGCCCGCACCAACAGCGTGGCTGCGGCGATCAACCAATTGGGTGCCGCCACCCAGGAAATCGCTCGTAACGCCGCCGATGCTTCGCAACACGCCAGCGGCGCGAGCGAGCAGGCTGATGACGGTCGTCAGGTGGTGGAAAAAACCATTCTGGCCATGACTGAGCTGTCGCAGAAAATCAGCCTGTCCTGCACGCAGATCGAAACCCTGAACGCGAGCACCGACAACATCGGTCACATTCTCGATGTGATCAAAGGCATCTCCCAGCAGACCAATTTACTGGCGCTAAACGCGGCCATCGAAGCGGCCCGTGCCGGTGAGGCCGGTCGTGGTTTTGCGGTGGTGGCGGACGAGGTGCGTAACCTGGCTCATCGCACTCAGGAATCGGCGGAAGAGATCCACAAGATGATCAGCTCGCTGCAGATCGGTTCCCGCGAAGCGGTGACCACCATGAACGCCAGTCAGGTCTCCAGCGAGCAGAGTGTCGAAGTGGCGAACCAGGCCGGCCTGCGACTGGTCAGCGTGACCCAGCGCATCGGCGAAATCGACGGCATGAACCAATCGGTGGCCGCAGCAACCGAAGAGCAGACTGCCGTGGTGGAAACCCTCAACGTCGACGTCAACCAGATCAACCTGCTGAACCAGCAGAGCGTGGCCAACCTCAATGAAACATTGAAGGATTGCGATGCGCTGTCCCAGCAGGCCAATCGGTTGAAGCAGTTGGTTGATAGTTTCAAGATCTGATTGAGGTCAGTTCTACCGCGTTATCGTTCAATCGCGAGCAGGCTCGCTCCCATATGGGATTTTCAGTGATCACAACATTTGTGAACGACTGATAACCCCTGTGGGAGCGAGCTTGCTCGCGATAGCGGTATACCAGTCACCGCTGAACCGAAGCCTTATACAAACCGCTTCACCACATTCCCCATCGCATCATCGGCAAACCCCTGAACAAAATCCTTGAACCCCGGCAGTGCCTCGGCGCCGCCCTGGGCCGGTTCGGCGATGATGGTCCAGGTCGCTCGCGACTTGCTCGCCCCCAAGGAATCAACACTCATCGCCGCCCACAAATTGGCCACGCCCAGCGTGTTGTAGATCGTCGTCCAGGTCATGTTCAGCGCCTGGTCATCCCGGGAGTTGAGTTGCTCGACCACCAGGTTGCCATCCTTGAAGAATTTCTTGCGCAGCGATGACACGCCTTCGCCGGTCATCTCGATATGCGACAACGCCGGAATGAATTGATCGAAGCCGGCAAAGTTACCGACCACCGCCCAGACTTGCGCCGCATCGGCCGGTACTTCCACCGAAGACACAACGTGGCAGCCGTGAGGATTTTTGATCAGGGTATCGGGTTGCAGAGTATTCATGGTTTTGCTCCGTGCAGGGTTAGGGTGAATCAGATGAAGTTGATTTCTTTGAGGTAGTCGCAGCCGCGCCGCAGCAGCGCCGGGGATTTTTCCGGGTAGTGCGCGCCCATCTGCCGGACGCCGGCCTGGGCGTTGTCGTGGCCGATCATCGAGATGTCGCCGATGTCTTCTTCGAAGCCGTTGAGGTAGAAACCCAGCACGCCAAACAGCGCGTTATCACTGTCGACTCGGCCCAGTTGCTGCTGCCAGTCGGCGACGCTGACCATGGCGAACTCCCGACCGGCCTCGCGAAATGACGCCACGTAGCAATCCCAGCTAAGGGGCTCGGGGTTGTGCAGGTTGAACACCGCTTTTTCGGCCTGGTAACGGCTGGCGTGGAAGGCGATGAAACGGGCGAGGAAATCCACCGGCATCAGGTCGAAATTCAGCGCGAACTCCGGCACCTGGCCGAGCTGGATCGAGCCCTTGAGCATCAGCATCAAGCGATTCTTGTGGGGCTGGCAGACGCCGGTGAGGCTGTTGAAGCTGATGTTGCCGGGGCGATAAAGATTGACCCGCACCCCACGCTCCCGCGCCCGTTCGAGGATCCGCTCGCCGACCCATTTGGACAGGTTGTAGCCGTTCTTGATGTAGATCGGCGGTGTCTGCGCGGCGGGCAATTCCAGCACCCGGCCATCGTCGGAAATCGTGCTGGACGCCGAGAGCGTCGAGATGAAATTGAAGATCTTCTTGCTGCGTCCTTCACACAAACGCAGGCACTCGAAAATCGGCTCGACGTTGTCCCGCGCCAACGACTCGTAATCGAGGACGTGATTGACGTTGGCGGCGTTGTGCACCAGCGCGCCGAACTCGCGGTCCAGTCGTTGGTAAACATCTTCGCTGAGCCCCAGTTGCGGGCGAGTGATGTCCGCCGCGTAAACCCGCACCCGGCTCAGGTCCAGATGCTCCAGACGGTTCTCCCGCAACGCCTGAGAAAAGCGTTGCGCCGCCGATTGCCCGCCACCATCGCGCACCAGGCACGCTACTTCGCTGGCGCCCCAGGCCAGCAGCGCTTCGACGATATGAACACCGACAAAGCTGTTGGCGCCGGTGACGATCACCTTGTGCACATCGCCCATTCGGCTGACTGGCAACGGCTTGATGTCCAGTTCACGGAAGGCATCGGCCAGGGCTTTTTCGCTCAACACTTCTTCGGTCCCGGAGCCGCGCACCAAGGTCGCCAGCTTTGCAATTGTCGGCAGTTCGATGAAGCGGTTGATCGAGATGCTGCGGCCGAACTCCTCACGCAAACGCAGCAACATGCGCGACAGCAGGATCGAGTGCCCGCCGAGATTGAAGAAACTTTCGTCGGTGGAAATATCGCTGGCGGGCAGCTCCAGCAGCTCGGCCCAGATCTCCAGCAGCAGCGCTTCATCGGCGCTGACGGGCAAACGCCGTTGGCTGTTTTCGGTCACGTTGATGGGCAGTTCCAGCAGCGCTTTACGGTCGACCTTGCCGTTGCTGGCGAACGGCATGCTCGCCAGCTCGGTCCATGCGGTCGGCTGCATGTAGTCCGGCAGAAACTGTATCGCGTGGGCTTTCAAGGCTTCGCGAGCAGCACCGGGTTGCTCTTCCTGAGGCTGCGCGAGAAAGGCCAGAATCCGTCGATGACGGTCGATAACCACCGCCACCTGACGGTACAGCTGACTGTCGCGAAGGCAGCGTTCGATCTCTTCCGGCTCGACCCGAAAGCCGCGAATCTTCACCTGATTGTCTCGCCGTCCGCACAGCTCGATACCGTCGCGGGTCCATTTGGCCATGTCGCCAGTGCGATACGCGCGCAAGCTCTGGCCGTTCGGCAGGCTCAGGTTCAGATAGCGTTCGGCAGTCTGCTGCGGGTTGTTCAGGTAACCCAGGCATACCCCCGGGCCGACGATGTACAACTCACCGACGGTTTGCTCGGCCACCGGTTGAAAGTTCTCATCGAGGATCAGCACCTGACTGTTGGCAATCGGTGCGCCGAGGGTCCGGTTGTTGTCGCCGGTGCGCAGTTGCCGCGCGGTGATCAGCACCGTGGCTTCGGTCGGGCCATAGAGGTTGTAGAGATTGCCTTGGCGGGTCAGTTGCTCGATCACATAAGGTTCGCAGACATCGCCACCGGTCATCACATGATCGAGGATTTGCAACTGATCCAGCGGCAGGATGCTCAACAGCGCCGGCGGCAAAAAGGCGTGGCTCAGCCGCTGGTGACGGATCAGCTCGACCAGTTGCAACGGATCGCGACGTTGGTCCTCGTTGGGCACGATCAGCTCGGCGCCCTGAAGCAATGTCGGGAAAATATCGATCAGCGATGAGTCGAAACTCAACGATGAAAACTGCAACGCCCGACTCTGTTCGGTCAGCTGCACGTAGGCGGCGTACCACGCGGTGAAGTGCGCGAGGTTGGCCTGGCTGAGTAACACACCTTTGGGGTGCCCCGTGGTGCCCGAGGTATAGAGCGCCATGCACGGCGCGTCGAGATCAGGTCGTTTGCGCATCAAGGGTTGATCGAGATTCACATCGCCGATGTCGATGCCGCTGATGTCCAGCCCAGGCATCGTCTCGCTGAGCGGATGTTCTCCGTCATGCAGCAACAACACAGCCCCAGCGTTTTCCAGAATGTACTGCTGACGTTGCAACGGATGGCTTGGCTCCAGCGGCAAGTACACCGCGCCGCTGCCCAGAATCGCCAGAATCCCCGCATACAACGCGCTGCATTTTGGCAGGCAGATCCCGACCACCAACGGTCCCTGGTGCTGATCGAGCAACGGTTGCAAGCGCTGTTGGATGGCGCGGCTGTGGACGTGCAATTGCCGATAGCTCAGCGACGTACCGGCGATGTTCAGCGCTGGTCGCTCGGCAGACTGGATGAAGCGCTGTTCAAGCCGCTCGATCATCGGGATCTGGGCGAGTTGCAGCAGCCATGGTTCCGCCGTGGTGTTGAGCTGATGGACGTAGGCCAGACGCTCTAAAAACAGCAGGTTTTCCACCTGCTCGAAGTGCGCGGAAGCCATCGGTTCTGCCTGCGAGAAATAATCGGCATCCCGGGAGAAGCGGCTGACCAGCAGTGCCACGTGATCGACCAGATCGGCCACCGCTCGCAGGCGCAATGCCTGGCCGTTACCGGACAGTTCTTCGGCGACTGGCACGCGACTTAGCTGCATCAAGTTGTATGTGCACAGCAGGTCCAATGCTGGCAGGCCTGAGGCTCCGGGCAGCCCGACACCCAGCTGCAGCGTCAGGCGCGGTGCATCGCCGAAGTCCTGAAACGGCAGGCTCGCATCGTCGATCAGCAAATCAAACGTGCTTGGCGGTAGCGCCTCCAGATTCGCCAGCCGCACCAGTGAATGACCGTGTTGTTCGAGTTCCAGCGCCAGGTCGGTCAGGGCCTGGCTTTGCCCAATGAGCAAAATATCGAGACGTCTCATGATGTTCTCCTCGTTAAACCAGGTAGTCGCTCAGGGTGCTTTGCACGCACGGTGAATCGAGCAGCGAACTGCTGCGGAAAAACCGCACGATGTTGGCGACCAGCGGGTGATGGCGATTGATCGGGAAGGCCAGCCCCGACACTTCGCTCTTGAGTGCCCGCCGCGCTGCGTCGCTGATCTGCAAGGCGTCGATCAAGCGGAAGTCGAAGGACTTCTGGATGTCGTTGGTCAGGTAATGGCCGATGAATACCGGGAGGATTTGCGCGATGCGCTGGCGGTCGTCTTCGCTTGCGGTGTGCCAATAGATGCGCACCAACCGCGCCCAGAACCCGGAGTGACGGCCCTCGTCGAGCAAGTGGTCGGCCATCAGGCCCTTGATCGACTGCTTGACTGTGTCGTCCTTGGCGAACGCGGCGACATCGCCGGTCACGGTGTTCTCGGCGATCGCCACGCAGATCAGCTCCACGGCGCTGCGCAGGTGTTCCGGTGCGAGCGCCACGGCCGCTGGAATGGCACGGCTCAGTTCGATTTCATCCGGCAGTCCGATCGGCGTAATGCCGGTCATGGCGACGGTTTGCTGCATGAAATCCATGGCCACCAGGGCGTGGTAATCCTCGTCCACCACCACGGTCATGGCGTCGTAGCGACAGGCGAACGGGAACGCCACGCTGAAGCGGTTCTTGGCGATGCTGCGGGCGGTCTTGTCGACGATCTCGGTTTCGAAAATCACCACGTCGTTGATGAACTTGTAGAGCGTCTGCACCAGAGCAAAGTCCCGTTGTTCCGGGCATTCGCGCAGGAAGGTTTCACTCAGCACCAGCGGCTGACGGCTCAGCGGATAGATCAGTTTGTCGTCGTTTTCCAGTACGCGCCGGGGGCGGGTGCGAATGGTCGCGCGGCTTTCCCAGGCGTCGGCGAAGGATTGGTAGTCGGCGGCGTTCATGCGTTCACCTCCGCCACCGGTTCGCTCATGCTCAGGCGCAAGCCGTCCCACAGAGCGATGCGGCTTTCCACGGCGGCAATGGCGCTGGCGTAGACGTCTTCTTCGCGCTGCGGATCGCCATCGACCAGGCGGGCGAGGAGCTTTTCCGCCGCCGGGCCGTGGTCTTCGGAATCGACTTCGATGTGCCGTTCCAGGTAGTAACGGAAGGTAGGCGCCTGTTCGATGCCGATGCCCCAGTCGTCGAGAATCCGCTGGAACATCTGCGGGATGACACTCTCGCGGCCATGCAGAAACGCCGCCGCCACACTGTGGCCCGGTGCATGCATAGCGGTGTGCAAGGTGTGGCGCACGAACTGCGCGGCCGCCGGGTCGACGTCCACGCTTTGCAGTGCCACGTCGTAGCTCACGCCTTCTTTTTGCAGCGCCACGAAGCGTTCGACGGCGGCCGTGCTGGCACCGACTTCGCGCATCGCATCCAGGTACAACTCAAAATGGCTGTAGTGACCCTGGGCGGGACGATCATCAGACTCTTCACCGAGCACGATCTCGTTGATCAACCGCGCGGCCTGAGGATCTCGCGGAGGCAGCCAAGGCAGTTGAACGCAGGTCAGTTCCTGTTGCAGGCGCTTGGTCAGCGACATGAAATCCCACACCGCAAACACATGGGTTTCCATAAAGCGTTGAAGGACCGATAACGAATGTATTTCAGAGAAGATCGGGTGCGCACTAAGTTCTGCTTTCTTCTGATTGAGACGATCTTTAGTCGGTTTCATGAGCGAGCCTATAAGTGATCTGGAATACCGTTGAGGGTGGTGTTGATCAATAAGTGACGGTTGCTTGAAGTTTCTTGTTGGCGAGCAGGGGCCTCAATTGAATTGATGTTATTCAGGTGTGTAATCACTAAGTAGTACGTGGTGCCCAGTGTTTGTGGGCGGCGGAGAAAAACTAATACACGATTAAAGTGTCGGGCAAGTCATTTTTGAATTAATTTAAAGTTTAACTTTGTCGGGCGCGACAAGTTCCAATAAAACTTTTGTATTGAGTTTTATTTGGGCGTAGTTGCTCCTTTCAGCTTATATAGGCCAAAATTTAAATAAAGAGTGAATGCCTCACTCAAAGCAACTTTCTACTGGGTTAGTTGATGTGATCTGAGGGGGTGGAAGTTGGCTGGGAGCGACGCCGGTTCTTCCTTTCCCGTGGCAAGACTCCTTCCGTAGGTTCTTGGTGCGTCGACTGCTCCGTGGGTGCGGTGCGCCGTCCGTCATTATTCGTTGGCAGCTCAAGAGTGAGCGTAATTCACGGCAGTCGCTATCGCCCCTGCATGATCTGCCAGGTGCAATTGTCGGGCTGGAAGATGGCGGGGGCTTTGTGGAGCAGGCATGAAGTCGCTGCACACCGGTCCGGTATGAACGAAAAGGGGGATTTGTAAGCAGATTGTTCGTCGACCAATCCAGGTGCGGATCAGCTCAATAGCGAAAGCGAGCCACTCAATGGGCTCGCTCGGGGCTGTCGCTGCGGGTTATTTCGAGGTTTTCCTGCGCTGCGGTTCAGAGCTTTCGAGGTAGCGTGTGATGACTTCGACACCCCGATTGAGGTGGTTTTCGAGCAACGTCACCGAGCGCTCGACGTCCCGCTCCTCGGCGGCGCGCAATAACGCTCGGTGATCTTCCTGGGACAGTTTGCCCAGGCCCATGGCTTCCAGATTGAAGCGCAGAAAGCGTTCCTCTTCATTCAACCCGTCTTCGACGAGTCTCAGCAGCCGCTGGTTGGGGGCCTTTTTATAAAGCGCCATGTGGAACAGGCGATTGAGCCGGCCTATCTCGGTGTAGTCGTGTTCCGTTTCCAACTCGTCGATATAGCGCGCCGCCTGTTCGAAGTCGACGGCTTCAAGCAGGGGGATCGACCGACGCAGGGCTTCGGACTCCAGTAAAATTCGCAGTTCATAGGTTTCTGCCGCGTCGCCCTGAACCAGCGGTGCAACCACCGCGCCTTTATGGGCGATCACGTTGAGCAGCGATTGCGCTTCGAGTTGGCGCAAGGCTTCGCGCACCGGCATGCGGCTGACGCCGAACAGGTCGGCGAGGTCTTGCTGACGCAGAGCGATGCCGCAAGGAATGCGACCGTCGAGAATCGCCGCGCGCAAGGTTTCTTCGATTACCGACCGCGCCAGATGGGCGGGAATCGGTCCGTTGACCTTGATACTGCTGAGAGGGTTGGGCTTCTGTGTCACAACAAACGCACCCTGTTTGGCTGAAATATTTGGATCCAACTGGACACTAGTGACTGCTTGACTGGTTGTCAAACGGGCAAAAGATCGCATTACCTTAAAGTCTAGCGTGCCGACAGTGATCTCACCGTGCCATTGTCTTTTACCGGGCTAACCTGCACCATCAACCGACTTCCACCTGCCTACCCTGGATGCCTCGCATTGGCGGCACGTTTCGCGATCCCTCGGACTTTGCGCTGGCTAGGCTGCGCGCTGCTGCTGGCCGGCGTCATGCTGGGCGGGTTGCATGCCGACTGGGATTTTTCGCTGATCAGTCGCCGCGCGCAGGCATTGTACGGACCTTTGGGTGAAGGGCAGCAGCGCATCGATGCATGGCAGCAGTTGCTGGCCACGCAAAAGCAGATTGGCGAGCTGGAACAGCTCAACGTGGTCAACCGCTTCTTCAACAAGCAGATGCGCTACGAGGAAGACATCGATCTGTGGCACGAGGTCGATTATTGGGAAACGCCGATCGAAGCCTTGTGGAAAGGCGCCGGCGACTGCGAAGACTACGCTATCGCCAAGTATTTCAGCCTGCGCCATCTCGGTGTCTCCAGTGACAAGCTGCGCATCACCTACGTCAAGGCTTTGCGCCTGAACCGCGCGCACATGGTGCTGACCTACTACTCGAGCCCCGAGGCCATGCCTTTGGTGCTCGACAGCCTGATCGACGCGATCAAGCCCGCCAGCCAGCGAACCGATTTGCTGCCGGTCTACTCTTTCAATGCCGAAGGGTTGTGGTTGCCGGGTGCCAAGGGCAACAAAAAGGTCGGAGACACCAAACGCCTGTCCCGCTGGCAGGATGTGTTGAAGAAAATGCAGGCCGAAGGTTTTCCGGTCGAGACGACTAACTAGGAGCACGCGCTCAGATGTCTTTGTTCAAACAGCTGTTGATCGCTATCTGTCTGTTCCTGGTGGTCGCCTTCACCGGCAGCTTCATGGTCAGTCTGGAAAGCTCGCGGACCCAGTACGTCAACCAGTTGCGCTCCCATGCCCAGGACGCAGCCACGGCGTTGGCGCTGTCCCTGACGCCGAACATCGACGACCCGGCGATGGTCGAGTTGCTGGTCAGTTCGATCTTCGACAGCGGTTATTACGCGAGCATCCGTGTGGTCGATCTGGCCAACGACAAGACGATTGTCGAGCGCAGCGGCATTCCGGCGGTCACCAACGTGCCGGACTGGTTCGTCAAATTGATCGGCCTGGAACCGGCCGGTGGCGACGCGATTGTCAGCCGTGGCTGGGAGCAGGCCGCGCGGGTCGAGGTGGTTAGCCACCCGATGTTCGCGTTGGCCAAGCTATGGCAGAGCGCGTTGGGCAGCCTTGGTTGGTTGCTGATCTGCGGCGCGGTGAGTGCGGTGCTGGGCGCGCTGTTGCTGCGCCGGCAACTGAAGCCGCTGGATTACATGGTCAAGCAATCCCACGCCATTGCTCGCCGCGAATTCCTCAGCCTGCCGGAACTGCCGCGCACCCCGGAACTGCGCCGGGTGGTGCAGGCGATGAACCAGATGGTCGAGAAGCTCAAGGCGCTGTTCCAGGAACAAGCCGAACGCAGTGAAAGACTGCGGGCCGAGTCCTATCAGGACAACCTGACCGGCCTGGCCAACCGGCGCTATTTCGAAATTCAATTGAACGCGCGAGTGAGCAATCCTGAGCAGGCCAGTTCCGGCTATTTGCTGCTGCTTCGGGTCAAGGATCTGGCTGGTTTGAACCAGCGGCTAGGCGGTCAGCGTACCGATGAATTGTTGAAAGCGGTGGGCGAGCAGTTGTCCCGTGAGTGCGCCAAGTACCCGGAAACCCAGAACCTCGTCACGCGCATTCGTGGCGGTGAATTCGCCGTGCTGGCGCCGGGGCTGGTGCGCGAAGAAGCGCTGCAACTGGCGAGTAACCTCGACAGCGCCTTGGCGAGCCTGCATGCGACGGGCGCCACGGACGTGGCGTCGGTGGCCTCGATCGGGCTGGCCCCGTTTGCCCATGGCGACTCGCCGCAAGCGGTCATCGGGTTGGCGGATCAGGCACTGGCCCAGGCGGAAAGTCAGGGCGAACCAAGCTGGGCGTGCCTCGATCACAGTACATCGGCCCGGGTTGGCGATGACCACCATGCCTGGCACACCTTGCTGGATCAGGCGTTGGATCAGCAGCGTTTCGAGCTGTACTTCCAGCCGGTAGTCGCCAGCCACGACACGCAGGTAGTGCTGCATTACAAAGTGCTGTCGCGCCTGCTCGATGAGCAGGACCAGACCATTCCCGCCGGGCGTTTCCTGCCATGGCTCGAGCGTTTCGGCTGGACCGCGCGGCTGGACCGTTTGATGCTGGAATTAGTGCTCGAGCAGATGGCCGACCATGAAGAGTCGCTGGCGCTGAACCTGTCTTCGGCGACACTGGCGGATCCGCAGGCGCTGAACAAAGTGTTCGATATTCTGCGTCAGCATTCGAATCTCGGGGAACGATTGACCCTGGAAATCGGCGAGGAACAATTGCCTGAGCAAGCGGTGCTGGAACAGCTGACGCGGCGTTTGCGCGAGCTTGGATTCTCGCTGAGTCTGCAACGATTTGGTGGGCGCTTCAGCATGATCGGCAACCTGGCGCGGCTGGGGTTGGCGTATCTGAAGATCGACGGCAGTTACATCCGGGCGATTGATCAGGAGAGTGACAAGCGTCTGTTCATCGAGGCGATTCAGCGGGCAGCGCACAGCATTGATTTGCCGTTGATTGCCGAGCGGGTCGAGACCGAAGGGGAGTTGGCGGTGATTCGTGAGATGGGGTTGTATGGGGTTCAGGGGCAACTCTTCGGTGAGCCGAAGCCTTGGCGGTGAGGCTGATGCCGTCATCTCGGGCAAGCCCGCTCCCACAGGATTTGTGTGGTACCACAATCCTGCGTTCACCTGCGCCCCCTGCGGGAGCGGGCTTGCCCGCGATGGCGCCCGTGCGGACTCCGATTATTCCGGTAGCAAAGTCCTAGGAGATTTCCTTCAAGTTGTAGCGGTTTTGGTGAACTTGTTCCGGCCGAAGTCCAAGGCTAGTCTGGCCTTGTCACTGAATAATCGGTGACACGGACGTGCAAGTCCGACCAAACTGTTTAGGTAGCGTGCTGCCATTCCTCTCAATGAGCATTTCGATGCTCACTGCTTTATGGCGGCTGCGCGCAGGAGATCCTCGGATCTGCTGGGTGTCCTAAACAGTCCCGGTCTTGCACACCTGCGCACGGCCGCCACCCTATTCGCGTGCAAGCGAACGGTGACGGCTCCAACTTACTGTTTAGGGTATTTCTTATGTTCAAAGTAACGCCGAATCCGCCTGCTCCCCGCAAAGGCCGCCTCGTCACCGTCTCCCCCGACATCGACACCGAAGCCCTTCTGGCCAACGCCTCCGAAGACCTACTCTCCATCAGCGCCATCGCCGCCGACCTGGCGGATGACGTGGAAGGTTCACGGCGCTCAATAGCCCTGGCGCTGAGCCGAATGGCCGATGGCGTCAGTAAAGGCAACAATGAAGGCAGGGACTAGATCAACCCCGTCTCATCATCATCGATCAACTGGCTCAACCCGCCCAACGCTTCACGGGCCTGGGTCCGGTCCATCAGCTTGGCTTGTGCAGCGGCCGGCAGGTCGGTGACGCGGATCACGCCTTTTTGGGTCAATACCTGAATCAAGTCGTCGAGTACCCGGATCATTTCCAGGTCGCTCTGCTTGAGCTGCTTGAGGCTGGTTTCAACCACTTCGTTGGCATACCAGGCCTGGATTTCATGGTTGTCGGCCGGTAGCGTTTCCGTGGCCTCGGCGTAGGCCGTGGCTTCCACGCGCACTAACTGACCTTGCGCATCGCGTTGCACGTAAAACATTGAGCATCCCTCGGAAATGGACCAGCGTCGTGCTGTCAGCAGCATAGGCCAACGCAGGCGAGTATGCGGTGCGACGACAAAATCGTCACCCGTGAGGTGGGCACAAACGTGACGACCGCCCGGTTTGGGCGGCCGTCAGCCTGCTGATCAGGTGTTGTTGTGATCGACTTTAATGGTCGGATCACTGCCGGCAATCAGCGAGTTGATGCTGGCGCTGGACCAATTGTTGCCTTCCAGTTTGATCGTCACGTCCGGGGTGGCCGCTGCTGCGTCGGCACCGTTGAACTTGCCGCCAGAGCTGACTTGCAGGGACGACACACCATCCACCGTGGAGATCTTCAGGAAGTTATCAATGGTGCTGCCGGTTTCGCCCTGCAACAGATCACGCAGGTCGATGCGGTCGCCTTCGCTGGCCTTGAAGTCCTTGATCACGTCGCTGCCGGTGTCGCCAGCCTTCCAGATGAAGGTGTCGGCACCCGAACCGCCAATCAGAATGTCGTTGCCTTGACCGCCGATCAACGAGTCATTGCCGCTGCCGCCGAGCAGGATGTCATTGCCCTTGCCGCCGTCGAGGAGGTCGTTGCCACCCTGGCCGAAGAGAATGTCGTTGCCCGCGCCACCCAGCAGCGTGTCGTTACCGTCGTGAGCGCCGGACACGTCGAACGCGGTGTAGTGCTCGGTGATGTACTGGTGCACGTTGCTGGTGGTGACTTTGCTGGCGTCGACGCCGGTCTGCTGGGCCACGAACGCCTGCATGGCCTGATAACCCTCACCGGCAACGCCGTTGAAGCTCACCAGATCGCCGAACAAGAGGTCGTTGCCGTCACCGCCATTGACCGTGTCGGCACCCGGCATCGTCGCTTCGGTATGGCCGATGATCGAGTTGGCCAGGTCTTTCGGGTCGATGTTGGTTTGTGGCGTTTGATCCGAGTCGTACGGCTTGAGGTCGCCAAGCGTGACGTCCTTGTTCAGGCCGATCGCTTCTACTGTCGACACGTTGTTCAGCAATGCAAAACTGTCAGTGGAGTTGTCAATTGCGTTGGAGCCAGTGCTGCTGCCATTGCCATCGCGATAGGACAGTTCGTAGGTGCCGTTGCCCTCGGCGCGGAGGGTGCCCAGCTCGGAACTGCTCCAGTGACCGCCCCATTGGTTTTTGTAAGTCTGCAACGTGACGGTGCCGCCGCTATCGATGGTCAGGTAGTGAGTGCTGTCCAGGTAGCTGGAATAGGTCTGCCCCAATTTGTAATTGGCGGTGGTGATGACGTCATCGAGCTTCACGTTGCCGAACAAGTTCGGGTTGGTTTGCTCGCCGCTCTGGTAGTAGGTCGGCTTGCCATCGGTGATGAAGTACGTGAGGTTCTTCGCGCCAGTGTTGGCCAGTGCGTCGGCACTCTGGAACCAGTTGGCCGTGGTTTTGAACACGTCCTCGTAGTTGGTGCCACCGCCGGACGACATCGAATCCAGAACGGATTTGAGCAAAGTCAGAGCGTTCGGGTCATTCAGGTTCACCGACACCGACTTGTTGACCTGGTTATCGAAGTCCACCAGGAAGATGTTCACCGTCCCGGAGTTGCCGCCCATGCTTTGCTTGAGGGTGTTGAACACCGCCGTCAGCGAATCCTTGGCGGCGCTGATCGAAGAAGCGCTCATGCTGCCCGAGCTGTCGACCATGAAGGCGATGTTGTAGTTGGTGCCCGGCACCACGGTCAGCCCGCCGATGTCGGCAATCATGATGTCGTTGCCGTCGGTGCCGGTGATGGTGTCATCGGCGGCGGTGGCGGTGATGGCGTTGTATACCGCCGGGTAAACCGTAACGGGGATCTGTGCGGTGCTTGGCGCCGAACCGCCGAGCGCTTCGGTGGATGTCGAGGTGACGGTCAGGGTGAACTGGCCGTTGTAGTACGGCGGCGGGGTGACGGTCAGCGTGCCGAGGTTCCAGCCGGTGACGTTGGCTTCACCAGAGGTAGCGCTGGCGGTGAAGGTGTGGCCCGCGCCATCGGTGAGCACCGAGCCCGCCGGTATGCCGCTGATCTTCACGCTCAGGCTTTCGGAGCCGTCGGTGTCGGTCAGTGCCGTTTTGATCGCGGACAAGTGAACGCTGGTGCCTTCGGCGCCTTCGTTGAGTTTGTAGCCGTCGTAGTAGCCTTCGCCATTGGTGCCGTGCAGGTCGGAAACCGTCACGCCAGAAGCGGCCAGATCCGCCACGCCGGTGTACAGCGGCACACCGGCACTGCTGAGGTCGACCGGCGCACCGCCGTTGACCGACAGGTTGACGTCATAGCTGCCCGGGCCCTTCTGGTTATGGTGGTAAATGTCCAGGGTGTAATAACCGCTGGTGGTCGGGGTGAACGAACCGTTCAGGTTACCGCCCGCACCCCAAGTAATTGCGGCCACGTTTTTACCGCCAATGGTCACCAACAGGCTGTCGTCACCGGTACCGCTGAAGGTGTAAGTCTTGCCCGCTTCGAGGTAGATCAGGCCGGACGTTTTCGAGGCCGTGCCAGCCGTGACACTGCCGTCGGACTGAACGTTGGTCACGGTGCCGCTGGAGTTCGGTGTACCCGCGCCGTCGATGACCGATTTCAGCGTGCCGGAAGACGCGCCGTTGCCATCGGTGCCGAGGCCCGACAGACCGGTCCAGACTTCCTTGGTCAGGCCGGTGGACTTGACGCTGTTGTCCGCGACGCTCAGGGAGGGCGCGTCGGCAACCGGCGTGATGTCGATTTTCACCGTGCCAGTGTTGCCCAGCAGTTGACCGTCGGTTGGCTGAAACTTGATTTGCGCGTAGTCCGCCTGGTTGTTGCCCACGTTGGTGCCGCCGTAGCCATCGACGCCCGATTCGTTGGCATCTGGCGTGAAGCGCAATTTGCCGGCGTCGATATCGGCCTTGCTGAAGGTCTGGTTGGTCGCCACGTCTTTCCAGGTCGCACCGTCCAGGTACTGCAATTTACCTTCGCCCGGTAGCTGAGTGATTTTCACCCCCAGGTTGGCGGCCGGGCTATCGACATCGCTGATGCCGAAGGTCGACCAGCCGAGGATCAGCGGGGTGTCTTCGGTGCCAGTGACGTTAACCGGTGCGGCGGTCGGCGCATCGTTCACAGCCACTACGTTGACGGTGGTGGTCGCGGTGTTGGAGTAGTTGCTGCCATCGGTCACCGTCACGGTGATGATCCGCGGCACGGTGCTCGGGTCCTCACTGCTGTTGGTGAAGCTGATGTTTTTGATCTGCTGCATGTAGTCGGCCAGCGTCGCGTTGCCCGACAGGGTCAGGGTGACGGTGCCGTCCTGGCTGTTGGCGTTGATGCTGATGCCATTGACGCTGTTGCCCAGGTTCAGCGCGTCGCCCGGCTGACGGTTGGTCAGCACGATGGTGGCGCCGGTCAGCAGCGTGCTATCCGGGTCGGTGATGCTCAGGTCGGTGTCGCCGATCGAGACGCCCTGGCCCGTGGTGCCTTCGGTGAAGGTCACGTTGTAGTTGGCCCCGGTGGCGCCGCTGGAGTTGTTGGCGTCCAGGTCGAGAACCGGCGCGGCATCGTTGTCGATGATCGAGGTGCTGACGCTGCCGTTGGAAGCGCTAACCGCGAGGTTTTCGAAGTTGCCACCGTTGGCCGAGTCAATCTTGACCACGAAGTTTTCGGTGCCTTCGGTGAGCTTGTCGTCCAGCGTCGCAACGTCGAAGCTCGCGCTGCTGGCGCCCGCCGGGATTTTCACGGTGTACACGCCGGTGAAGTCAGAACCGTCGGCAGCGGTGCCGCTGTAGACGATTTTCAGGGTCACTTCGGTCTGCGCCGGATGCGTCAGGCTGACGGTGTAGCTGGCGGTCTGGCCTTCGGTGACCGAGGTGCTGCCGCTGATGCTGACTTCGGTTTTGTCGATCGTGTCGGTGACAGTCGTGACCGCAGCGGTATTGCTGGTGACCAGGTTTTCGAAGTTGCCGCCGGTCGCGCCAGTGATGGTTGCTTCGACTTGGCCGGCGTCTTTGTAGACGTCGTCCTTCGGCGCATCGACAGTCACGGTGCCAGTGGTTTTGCCAGCGTCGATGGTGATCACGGCGCCATTGCTCAGCGTCACGGTCACCGGAGTGCCGGCGGCGTTGGTCAGGGTCGCGGTGTAAGTGATCTGGCTGCCTTCGGCGACCGAGTTGGTCGCGCTCAGGCTGAGGTTGGTGGTGTCGACGGTGTCGGTCACGGTGGTGCTGACCGGCGTTTTATCCGCTACCAGGTTCTCGTAATTACCGCCGCTGAGGCTGGTGATCGAGTTGGTCAGCGGGGCGTGACCGGCCAAGGCGTCGTTCGGTGCGGCGGCAGTCACGGTGCCGGTGGTTTTACCGACTTCGATAGTGATCGTCTGACCGTTGGCCAAGGACACGGTGACCGGGCTGCCCGTCACGGGAGCACCGACAGTCGCGGTGTAAGTGACGGTGCCACCTTCAGCTGCCGAAGCGGTGGCGTTCAGGGTGACGGTCGAGGTGTCGATGGTGTCGGTGATGCTGGTAACCGCTGGAACCGTGCTTGGCACCAGGTTTTCGAAGTTGCCACCGGTGGCGGTGGAGATGGTTGCCTGGACAGTGCCGGCGTCTTTGTAGACGTCGTCTTTTGGTGCATCGACGGCCACGGAGCCGGTGGTTTTGCCCGCTTCGATGGTGATGATGGCGCCGTTGCTGAGCGTGACGGTCACTGGTGTGCCAGCGGCGTTGGTCAGGGTTGCCGTGTAGGTGATCTGTCCGCCTTCATCCACGGTGCCGGTCGCGGTCAGCGACAGGTTGGTGGTGTCCTGGGTATCGGTAACTGAGGTATCTGCTGACTTACCGTCAACTTCCAGTTTCTCGTAGTTTCCGCCCTTGGCATCGTCGATCTTGACGCTCAGCGAACCACCACCAGTCAGGGCATCGTTCGGCGCAGTGAAATTGACGCTGGCGCTGCTCGAGCCGACGGGGATGGTGATGGTCTGGCCGTTGGACAGGGTGACAACCACCGGCGAACCGGTGACCGGTGCGCTGACGGACGCGGTGTAAACCACGGTGCCGCCTTCAGCCACAGTGCTGGTCGCAGTGAGGTTCACGGTCGAGGTGTCGATGGTGTCAGTCACATCGGTGACCGCAGCCGCCGGATTGGTGGTCAGGTTTTCGAAATTGCCGCCCGCAGCGTCCTTGATCGTGACTTCAACCTTGCCGGCGTCTTTGTAGACATCGTCTTTCGGTGCGTCGACAGTCACGGAGCCGCTGGTGGCCCCGACCGCGATAGTGATGATCGCGCCGTTGCTCAACGTGACGGTCACTGGTGCGCCGGCGGTGTTGGTCAGGGTGGCTGTGTAGACGATGGAGCCACCTTCAGCGACCGAATCGGTAGCGCTCAGGCTGAGGGTGGTGGTGTCCGCCGTATCGGTAACCGAGGTGTCCGCCGACTTGCCGTCGACGTCCAGCTTCTCGTAGTTGCCACCCTTGGCATCGTCGATCTTCACGCTCAGGGAGCCACCGCCGGCCAAAGCATCGTTCGGCGCAGTGAAATTGACGCTGGCGCTGCTCGAGCCGACCGGAATGGTGATGGTCTGGCCGTTGGACAGGGTGACAATGACTGGCGAACCGGTGACCGGTGCGCTGACGGACGCGGTGTAAACCACGGTGCCGCCTTCAGCCACAGTGCTGGTCGCGGTGAGGTTCACGGTCGAAGTGTCGATGGTATCGGTGACGTCGGTGATCGCAGCCGCTGGGCTGGTCGCCAGGTTTTCAAAGTTGCCGCCTGCAGCGTCCTTGATCGTGACTTCGACCTTGCCGGCGTCTTTGTAGACGTCGTCCTTTGGCGCATCGACGGTTACAGAACCGGTGGTTGCACCGGCGGCGATGGTGATGATCGCGCCGTTCGACAAGGTCACGGTGACCGGCGTGCCGGCGGCGTTGGTCAAGGTCGCGGTGTAGACGATGGAGCCACCTTCAGCGACCGAATCGGTAGCGCTCAGGCTGAGGGTAGTGGTGTCCTGGGTGTCGGTCACCGAGGTGTCCGCCGACTTGCCGTCGACTTCCAGTTTCTCGTAATTGCCTCCTGCTGCGCCGTCAATCTTGACGCTCAGGGAGTTACCACCTGCCAGCGGGCTGTTTGGCGCAACAAAGTTCACGCTGCCGGTGGTTTCGCCGACCGGGATGGTGATGGTCTGGCCGTTGGACAGGGTCACAACCACCGGGGAACCGGTGACCGGTGCGCCGACCGTCGCGGTGTAGACCACGGTTTCGCCTTCGGCGACGTTCGCGGTGGCGCTCAGCGAAACGGTGCTGGTATCGATGGTGTCGTTGACGGTAGTGATCGCCGGGGTGTCGCTAGCCACCAGGTTTTCGAAATTACCGCCGGTCGCGCTTTTGATGGTTGCTTCGACGGTGCCTGCATCTTTGTAGACGTCGTCCTTTGGTGCATCGACGGTCACGGAACCGGTGGTTTTACCCGCTTCGATGGTGATCACGGCGCCGTTCGACAGCGTCACGGTGACTGGTGTGCCGGCCGCGTTGGTCAGGGTCGCCGTGTAGGTGATCTGGCCGCCTTCATCCACGGCACCGGTCGCGGTCAGCGACAGGTTGGTGGTGTCCGCAGTGTCCGTCACCGAGGTATCCGCCGACTTGCCGTCGACGTCCAGCTTCTCGTAGTTACCGCCCTTGGCATCGTCGATCTTGACGCTCAGCGAGCTGCCACCAGCCAGCGCATCATTTGGAGCAACGAAGTCGACAGAACCGCTGCTCGAGCCGACCGGGATGGTGATGGTCTGGCCGTTGGACAGGGTGACAACCACTGGCGAACCGGTAACCGGTGCCGATACGGACGCGGTGTAAACCACAGTGCCGCCTTCGGCGACGGTAGACGTCGCGGTCAGGTTCACGGTTGAGGTGTCGAGGGTGTCAGTCACATCGGTGACCGCAGCCGCCG
The DNA here is from genome assembly GCF_019947395.1 of Pseudomonas sp. BF-R-26. Classification (NCBI taxonomy): domain Bacteria; kingdom Pseudomonadati; phylum Pseudomonadota; class Gammaproteobacteria; order Pseudomonadales; family Pseudomonadaceae; genus Pseudomonas; species Pseudomonas sp. BF-R-26. The sequence goes on from NZ_JAGYGK010000003.1 coordinate 20,680, forward strand.
GATTGGTCGCCAGGTTTTCGAAGTTGCCGCCCGCGGCATCCTTGATGGTCACTTCAACTTGGCCGGCGTCTTTGTAGACGTCGTCTTTTGGTGCGTCGACAGTCACGCTGCCCGTGGTTGCGCCAGCGGCGATGGTGATCACAGCGCCGTTGCTCAACGTGACGGTGACCGGAGTCCCGGCAGTGTTGGTCAGGGTCGCGGTGTAAACAATGGAACCGCCTTCAGCGACCGAATCAGTAGCGCTCAGGCTGAGGGTAGTGGTGTCCTGGGTATCGGTGATCAAGGTGTCGGTCGACTTGCCGTCAACTTCCAGCTTCTCGTAGTTACCACCTTTAGCGTCGTCGATCTTGACGCTCAGCGAGCCGCCACCGGCCAGCGCATCGTTTGGTGCGGTGAAGTTGACGCTGGCACTGCTCGAGCCGACCGGAATGGTGATGGTCTGGCCGTTGGACAGGGTGACAACCACCGGCGAACCGGTGACCGGCGCCGACACGGATGCGGTGTAAACCACGGTGCCGCCTTCAGCGACAGTCGAAGTGGCAGTCAGCGAAACGGTGCTGGTGTCGATGGTGTCGTTGACGGTAGTGATCGCCGGGGTGTCGCTAGCCACCAGGTTTTCGAAATTGCCGCCGGTCGCGCTTTTGATGGTCGCTTCGATGGTGCCGGCATCTTTGTAGACGTCGTCCTTCGGTGCATCGACGGTCACAGAACCGGTGGTTTTACCCGCTTCGATGGTGATGACGGCGCCGTTCGACAAGGTCACGGTGACCGGCGTGCCGGCGGCGTTGGTCAAGGTCGCGGTGTAGACGATGGAGCCACCTTCAGCGACCGAATCGGTAGCGCTCAGGCTGAGGGTGGTGGTGTCCGCCGTATCGGTAACCGAGGTGTCCGCCGACTTGCCGTCAACTTCTAGCTTCTCGTAGTTACCGCCCTTGGCATCGTCGATCTTGACGCTCAGGGAGGTGCCGCCGGTCAGGGCATCGTTTGGCGCAGTGAAGTTGACGCTGGCGCTGCTCGAGCCGACCGGAATGGTAATGGTCTGGCCGTTGGACAGGGTCACAACGACTGGCGAACCGGTGACCGGTGCGCTGACGGATGCGGTGTAAACCACGGTCCCGCCTTCTGCCACAGTGCTGGTCGCGGTGAGGTTTACGGTCGAGGTGTCGATGGTATCTGTGACGTCGGTAACCGCTGCCGCCGGATTGGTTGCCAGGTTTTCAAAGTTGCCGCCTGCGGCGTCCTTGATCGTGACTTCAACCTTGCCGGCATCTTTGTAGACGTCGTCTTTCGGCGCGTCGACAGTCACGGAGCCAGCGGTTGCACCGGCGGCGATGGTGATGATCGCGCCATTGCTCAGCGTGACGGTGACCGGTGTGCCGGCGGCGTTGGTCAAGGTCGCGGTGTAAACGATGGAACCGCCTTCAGCGACCGAGTCAGTAGCGCTCAGGCTGAGGGTTGTGGTGTCCGCAGTATCGGTCACCGAGGTATTCGCCGACTTGCCATCGACGTCCAGCTTCTCGTAGTTACCGCCCTTCGCATCATCGATCTTGACGCTCAGCGAGCTGCCACCGGCCAGTGGGCTGTTTGGCGCGACAAAGTTCACGCTGCCAGTGGTTTCGCCGATCGGGATGGTGATGATCTGACCGTTGGACAGGGTGACGACCACTGGCGAACCGGTGACGGGTGCGCTGACCGTCGCGGTGTAGACCACGGTTTCGCCTTCGGCAACGTTCGCGGTGGCGCTCAGCGAAACGGTGCTGGTGTCGATGGTGTCGTTGACGGTCGTGATCGCTGGGGTGTCGCTGGCGACCAGGTTCTCGAAGTTGCCGCCGGTCGCGCCTTTGATGGTCGCTTCGACGGTGCCGGCGTCTTTATAGACGTCGTCCTTTGGTGCGTCGACGGTCACGGAGCCGGTGGTTTTGCCTGCTTCGATGGTGATCACGGCGCCGTTCGACAGCGTCACGGTGACTGGTGTGCCGGCCGCGTTGGTCAGGGTCGCCGTGTAGGTGATCTGGCCGCCTTCATCCACGGTGCCGGTCGCAGTCAGCGACAGGTTGGTGGTGTCCTGGGTATCAGTCACCGAGGTATCCGCCGACTTGCCGTCAACTTCCAGCTTCTCGTAGTTACCGCCCTTGGCATCGTCGATCTTGACGCTCAGCGAGCGGCCACCAGCCAGCGCATCATTTGGAGCAACGAAGTCGACAGAACCGCTGCTCGAGCCGACCGGGATGGTGATGGTCTGGCCGTTGGACAGGGTGACGACCACTGGCGAGCCGGTGACAGGCGAAGTTACGGACGCGGTGTAAACCACGGTGCCGCCTTCGGCCACAGTGCTGGTCGCGGTGAGGTTGACCGTCGAAGTGTCGAGAGTGTCAGTCACCTCGGTAACCGCCGCTGTTGGGCTGGTGGTCAGGTTTTCAAAGTTGCCGCCTGCGGCGTCTTTGATGGTGACTTCGACGGTGCCGGCGTCTTTGTAGACATCGTCTTTCGGCGCATCGACGGCCACGGAACCGCTGGTGGCGCCGGCGGCGATGGTGATCACGGCGCCGTTCGACAAGGTCACGGTGACCGGAGTCCCGGCCGCATTGGTCAGGGTCGCGGTGTAAACAATCGACCCGCCTTCAGCGACCGAGTCAGTAGCGCTCAGGCTGAGGGTGGTGGTGTCCGACGTGTCAGTGATCGAGGTGTCGGCCGACTTGCTGTCGACTTCCAGTTTCTCGTAGTTACCACCTTTGGCATCGTCGATCTTGACGCTCAGGGAACCGCCGCCAGCCAGTGCATCGTTTGGCGCAACGAAGTCGACAGAACCGTTGCTCGAGCCAACCGGGATGGTGATGGTCTGGCCATTCGACAGGGTCACAACCACCGGCGAACCGGTCACCGGTGCCGACACGGACGCGGTGTAAACCACGGTGCCGCCTTCAGCGACACTCGAAGTGGCACTCAACGAAACGGTGCTGGTGTCGATGGTGTCATTGACGGTGGTCACCGCCGGTGTATCGCTGGCGACCAGGTTCTCGAAATTGCCGCCGGTCGCGTCTTTGATGGTTGCTTCGACGGTGCCGGCATCTTTGTAGACGTCGTCCTTCGGTGCATCGACGGTCACGGAGCCGGTGGTTTTACCTGCTTCGATGGTGATGACGGCGCCGTTCGACAAGGTCACGGTGACCGGCGTGCCGGCGGCATTGGTCAGGGTCGCGGTGTAGGTGATCTGGCCGCCCTCATTCACGGCACCGGTCGCAGTCAGCGACAGGTTGGTGGTGTCAGCGGTGTCGGTCACCGAGGTATCCGCCGACTTGCTGTCGAGGTCCAGCTTCTCGTAATTACCGCCCGTTGCGCCGTCAATCTTGACGCTCAGGGAGCTGCCGCCCGCCAGCGGGCTGTTTGGCGCGACAAAGTTCACGCTGCCGGTGGTTTCGCCGACCGGGATGGTGATGATCTGACCGTTGGACAGAGTGACGACCACCGGCGAACCAGTGACGGGAGCGCCGATCGTCGCGGTGTAGACCACGGTTTCGCCTTCGGCGACGTTCGCGGTGGCACTCAGCGAAACGGTGCTGGTATCAATGGTGTCGTTGACAGTGGTGACTGCCGGGGTGTCGCTAGCCACCAGGTTTTCGAAATTGCCGCCGGTCGCGTCTTTGATGGTTGCTTCGACGGTGCCGGCATCTTTGTAGACGTCGTCCTTCGGTGCATCGACGGTCACGGAGCCGGTGGTTTTACCTGCTTCGATGGTGATGACGGCGCCGTTCGACAAGGTCACGGTGACCGGCGTGCCGGCGGCATTGGTCAGGGTCGCGGTGTAGGTGATCTGGCCGCCCTCATTCACGGCACCGGTCGCAGTCAGCGACAGGTTGGTGGTGTCAGCGGTGTCGGTCACCGAGGTATCCGCCGACTTGCCGTCGACGTCCAGCTTCTCGTAGTTTCCGCCCTTCGCATCGTCGATCTTGACGCTCAGCGAGCTGCCACCAGCCAGCGCATCATTTGGAGCAACGAAGTCGACAGAACCGCTGCTCGAGCCGACCGGGATGGTGATGGTCTGGCCGTTGGACAGGGTGACAACCACTGGCGAACCGGTGACCGGCGCCGACACGGATGCGGTGTAAACCACGGTGCCGCCTTCGGCGACGTTCGCGGTGGCTGTCAGCGAAACGGTGCTGGTATCGATGGTGTCGTTAACGGTGGTCACCACCGGTGTATCGCTGGCAACCAGATTCTCGAAGTTGCCACCGGTCGCATCTTTGATGGTTGCTTCGACGGTGCCGGTGTCTTTATAGACGTCATCCTTCGGCGCATCGACAGTCACGGAGCCGGTGGTTTTGCCCGCTTCAATAGTGATCACGGCGCCGTTCGACAAGGTCACGGTGACCGGCGTGCCGGCGGCATTGGTCAGGGTTGCCGTGTAGGTGATCTGGCCGCCTTCATCCACCGAACCGCTGGCGGTCAGCGACAGATTGGTGGTGTCCGCAGTGTCCGTCACCGAGGTATCAGCCGACTTGCTGTCAACTTCCAGCTTCTCGTAGTTTCCGCCCTTCGCATCGTCGATCTTGACGCTCAGCGAGCTGCCACCGGCCAGCGCATCGTTTGGCGCAACGAAGTCGACAGAACCGCTGCTCGATCCGACCGGAATGGTAATGGTCTGGCCGTTGGACAGGGTGACAACCACTGGCGAACCGGTGACAGGCGAAGTTACGGACGCGGTGTAAACCACGGTCCCGCCCTCAGCGACAGTAGACGTCGCCGTCAGATTGACCGTCGAAGTGTCGAGGGTGTCAGTCACATCGGTGACCGCGGCTGCCGGGGCAGTCACCAGGTTCTCAAAGTTGCCACCGGCGGCGTCCGCGATGGTCACTTCAACCTTGCCGGCATCTTTATAAACATCATCGGCAGGCGCATCGACGCTCACGCTGCCGGTGGTTGCGCCGGCGGCGATGGTGATCACCGCTCCGTTCGACAAGGTCACGGTGACCGGCGTACCGGCCGGATTGGTCAGGGTCGCGGTGTACAGAATCTGACCACCTTCGGCCACTTCGGTGGACGCCGACAGGCTCAGGCCGGTGTCGTCTTTCGAATCGGTAATGGTGGTGAGCGCCGGCTCGGTGCTCGGGGTCAGTTGCTCGAAATTGCCACCGGTGGTGCCGGTGATCGTAGTGCTGACGGTGCTGCCATTGTTGTAGACGTCGTTGGCCGCGGTATCGACAGTCACGCTGCCGGTGGTCTTGCCCGCTTCGATGGTAATGACCGAGCCGTTGCTCAAGGTCACGGTCATCGGCGTGCCGGCCGGGTTGGTCAGGGTGGCGGTGTAGGTGATCTGTCCACCTTCGACGACGGTGCCGGTGGCGCTGAGGCTCAGGCCGGTGTTGTCGATCGAGTCGGTAATGGTGGTGACTGCCGGCGTGGTGCTCGGTACGAGATTCTCGAAGTTGCCGCCGGTAGCGCCAGTGATCGTGGTGCTGACGGTGCTGCCGTTGTTGTAGACGTCATTGGCCGGGGTATCGACGTTCACGGAGCCGGTGGTTTTACCGGCTTCGATGGTAATGGTCGAACCGTTGGACAAGGTGACGGTGACCGGTGTCTGCGCCGGGTTGGTCAGGGTCGCGGTGTAGGTGATCTGGCCACCTTCAGTGACGCTGCCGGTGGCGGACAGGGTCAGGCCGGTAGTGTCGACCGAGTCGGTAATGGTGGTGACCGCCGGAGTCGGGTTCGGCACCAGATTCTCGAAGTTGCCGCCGGTAGTCCCGGTGATCGTGGTGCTGACGGTGCTGCCATTGTTGTAGACGTCATTGGCCGGCGTCGGAACGTTCACGCTGCCGGTGGTGTTGCCAGCGGCGATGGTGATGGTCGAACCGTTGGACAGAGTCACGGTGACTGGCGTCTGCGCCGGGTTGGTCAGGGTCGCGGTGTAAATGATCTGACCGCCTTCGGTGACGGTCGAGCCCGCCGTCAGCGTGACGGTGGTGGTATCAGGCGAATCGGTAATGGTGGTGACGGCCGGAGTCGGGTTTGGCACCAGGCTCTCGAAGTTGCCGCCGGTAGCGCCGGTAATTGTGGTGCTGACGGTACTGCCGTTGTTGTAGACGTCATTGGCTGGTGTTGGAACGTTCACGCTGCCGGTGGTGTTGCCGGCGGCGATGGTGATGGTCGAACCGTTGGACAAGGTGACGGTGACCGGCGTCTGCGCCGGGTTGGTCAATGTCGCGGTGTAGGTGATCTGGCCACCTTCAGTGACGGTCGAGCCTGCTGACAGTGTGACGGTGGTGGTGTCGACGGTGTCGGTGACCTGGGTCACGGCCGGAACGGTCGGCGGGGTGACCACGATACCGCTGCCGCCCGTGGTGCCGGTGACGGTCACGTTGATCTGGGTCGGATCGTTATAAACAGTGTCGTTCGGTGCCAGCGGAACGTTGACGGTGCCGGTGGTTTGGCCGGCCGCAATTACGATCACCGAGCCGTTGGACAAGGTGATGGTCAGGTCGGTCAGCGGTGCCTGGGTCAGGGTCGCGGTGTAAACCAGCACGCCACCGGCCTCGGTGATGGTCGGCGTGGCGCTCAGGCTCAGGGTCGATTCGCGCAGGGCATTGGCGCTGGTATCAGCAGTCTGGCCGCCGGTGGTGTCTTGGGTTGCCAACGCGGCAGTGGCGAGACCCTCAGTCGGAAAGCCGATAGTCGGGTCGACCCGGGCAGCGGTTGCCTCCAGGGCCACGAAGGTATGGCCACCACCGGCAGCACCACCCGTGCCCGCAGCCGTAGGGCCGGCTGCGGTGGCTTCAAGAGCAGTGGTCGGGTCGACGCCGGCGGCGATGGCTTGTTGCAATTCGTCAACCGATGGCGCGGCTTGTGCAGTGGCTTGCGCAAGGTCGGTGCTGGAATCCGGATCACTGCCGCTCCACTGAGTGTCGCGGCCCAGGTCCAGGGTGCGGCCATCAGCCAGTTCGAGCGTAATGGCGCCGGCGGCACCGGTGTCTACCTGATCGCCGACCAACAACCGGTCGCCTTCAACGAGTACGCGGCGGATGCCTTCTGGCGACACCGCGAAAACCTGACCAACAATGCTTTTGACGATGGCAACAACACTGCTCATTGAAGACTCTCCGGGTGTCACGTTCAGTTGACCTCCATGAACCGCTCGGCGTGTTCGCCGATCGGGGCTGGACGTACTTTCTAAGATGTTTGATGCATAACTTTGACGCGGTAATCGTCAATAATTTGGCTATATTTTTTCGAAATTAACTTTATGCCAAACTATTGACCTTATGGGAGCCATCCTAAACAATCGCCCCAGTAATGTCACATTGATATTTAAGCGGCGACCTGTCCTACAGCGTGTGATCCAGTTCCGATTTTGAACTTTCCGACATACGGTCATTCCGGTTGCCATCATCCGATGCAGCGCCACGTTCTGCAGTGATTCAAGACAAGAAGTCTCGGGAAATTCCAACTATGCGTTTGCACCTGTTCAAGGTTCTACCCTTCGCCCTTGCCGCCAGCTTTGTTCAGGCGCAAAGCCTCCCGCAGGCCATGCAGCAGGCGCTGGATGTCCATCCGGAAATCCAGGCAGGGGTTAACAGCCGATTGGCCGCGGATTATCAGTTAAAGGCCGCTAAAGGTGGATACCTGCCGAGGGTCGATCTGCTGGGCGGTTATGGTCGTGAAGGCACCGACAGCGTCACCACACGTGCCGCCGGTAACAACAACCACTGGGAAACGCTGAACCGCAGCGAGTCAAGTTTACGTCTGTCACAGATGGTTTTTGACGGTTTTGCGACGTCCAGCGAAGTGGGGCGTCAACAAGCCACCGTTAATTCTCGCGCTTATTCCTTGCTGGGCACCTCGGAACGTACCGGACTGACCGTCGCTCAGGTCTATCTCGATGTATTGACCCGCCGCGAATTCGTGCGCCTGGCCGAAGACAATCTGAAGAACCACGAACGGATCCTTGACCAGATCAAGTTGCGCACCCAGCGCGGCGTGGGTAGCGGCGCCGACCTGGATCAGGCTGACGCGCGTATGGCCCAGGCCCGCAACAACCTGATTACTGAACAGACCAACCTGGCTGATGCCGAAACCAACTACCTCAGCGCCGTCGGCCAGATGCCCGATCAACTGGAGCGGCCTGCCGATTTCATGGCGCTGTTGCCGGCCAACCTGAATGAAGCCCGGGCGCAGATGCTGGAAAACAGCCCGATCCTGCGCTCCGCCGAATCCGATATCGCTGCCGCCGAGAAGCAGTACGAAGCCGCCAAGTCGAGCTTCTACCCGCGCTTCGATGCCGAATTGGGTCGCACCGCCGATAACGATATCGACGGCCAGAACGGTCACAACAATGAATGGCAGGCCATGCTGCGCATGCGCTTCAATTTGTTCGCCGGTGGCAGCAACAAGGCTGATCTGGAATCCAAGTCCTACCTGTCGAACCAGGCACTGGATATTCGCAACAACGCCCTGCGCGTGTTGAACGAAGAACTGGGTCTGGCCTGGAATGCCCTGAACAACGCCAACGCCCAGGTGCCGATCGCCCAGCAATATGTCGATCGCAGCGCCAGTGTGCGCAGCGCGTATCAGAAGCAGTTCAGCCTCGGCGAGCGGACATTGCTCGATCTGCTCGACAGTGAAAACGAGCTGTTCAGCGCTTCCCGTCGGCTGGCCGAGATCAAAAACATTCAGTTATTTACTCAGTACCGAATCAAGGCGACCATGGGCGAATTACTCAAAAGTCAGGGCGTGGTCGCACCATTGGCATCCGTTGTGCAAAACGACGTGAAGCCCAAGGTTCAGCTGCCCGGGATGAATTGAGTCCTGCCCCATTTCAATTGTTAGCCAAGAGTGTCGAGCGTGGAATCAGAAGTCAGTCGAGTTCAACTCATTCATGATCCGCGCGCGCTGCATGACGATCCGTTACTGGACGGCCTGTTAGCCCTTTGCACTTTGCACCAGAAACCGGCCAGCGCCGCGATGCTGACCACCGGCCTGCCGTTACCCAAACAACGCCTGAGCGTCGAACTGCTGCCCCGTGCGGCTGCTCGCGCCGGGCTGCAAGGGCGGGTGTTGCAACGCAAGCTGGAGCAGATTCCGGCGATTGCCATGCCGGCGCTGTTGCTGCTCAAGGAAGGTCGCAGTGCGGTGCTGCTCGGCTGGCACGGTGAAGACCAGGCCCGCCTGCTGCTTAGCGAAAGCGATGGTGGTGAAGTCTGCGTCAGCCGTGAACTGCTGGCCGACGATTACAGCGGCAAAGTCTTCTTCGCCCAACCCCAACACAAATTCGACGTCAACCACGGCACGCTGATCCCGCGCGCGCGTTCGTGGTTTCGCGACACCCTCAAGCGTTCGCGCTGGCTGTACGTCGACGCCATCGCTGCCAGTTTTCTGATCAACATCATTGCCATGGCCGCGCCGCTGTTCGTGATGAATGTCTACGACCGCGTGGTGCCGAATCAGGCCGAATCGACCCTGTGGGTCCTGGCCATCGGCATCACGGGCGCTTATCTGTTCGATCTGATCCTCAAGAGCCTGCGTAGCCTGTGCCTGGACCTGGCCGGCAAGAAAACCGACTTGATCATCTCCGCGACGCTGTTCGAGCGCATCGTTGGCATGGCCATGAAGTACCGCCCGGCCCGGGTCGGCAGCTTCGCCCAGAACATTCATGAGTTTCAGAGCCTGCGGGACTTTCTCGCGTCGCTGACCCTCACCAGCCTGATCGACCTGCCGTTTACGCTGCTGATCTTCATGGTCATCGCGATTCTGGGCGGGCATCTGGTGTGGATTCCGGTGTTGGCGTTCCCGATTGCCCTGCTGATCGGTTATGCCTTGCAGAAACCGCTGGTGGCGACCATGGAACGAACCATGGCCCTGGGCGCCGAGCGCCAGTCGAGCCTGATCGAAACCCTCGCCGGTCTCGATGCGGTGAAGGTCAATAACGCCGAAAGCGAACGCCAGTATCAGTGGGAACAGACCATCGGCACCCTCAGTCGCCTCGAACTGCGGGTGAAAATGCTGTCCGGTCTGGCGATGAACATCACCTTGCTGATTCAGCAACTGGCCGGGGTGATCATGATTGTCTTTGGCGTGTACCAGATCATCGACGGCCACCTGAGCATGGGCGGCTTGATCGCGTGCTACATGCTCAGCGGTCGTGCCCTCAGCCCACTGGCTTCGTTGTCCGGCCTGCTGACCCGCTACCAGCAGGCCCGCGTGACCATGACCTCGGTCGATCAGATGATGGAGCTGCCCCAGGAGCGCAATTTCGACGAGCGCCCTCTGAGCCGCAAAGTACTGCAAGGCGCCATTGAGTGCCGCCAGCTGAGCTTCACTTACCCGGATCAGCAGAATCCCGCGCTGAAGAACATCAACCTGATCATCAAGCCCGGCGAGAAGATCGGCATCATTGGCCGCAGCGGTTCTGGCAAAAGCTCCCTGGCCAAACTGCTGGTGGGCCTCTATCAACCGGACGACGGCGCGTTGCTGGTGGATGGTGTGGATATCCGTCAGATCGACGTCAGCGAATTGCGCCACAACATCGGCTACGTGCCCCAGGACATCCAATTGCTCGCCGGTACCTTGCGCGACAATCTGGTCTCGGGCGCGCGCTATGTCGAAGATGAACTGGTGCTGCAAGCCGCGGAACTGGCCGGCGTTCACGAATTCGCCCGTCTGCACCCGCAAGGTTATGAGCTGCAAGTCGGTGAGCGTGGGCAGAACCTGTCCGGCGGTCAGCGTCAGAACGTCGCCCTGGCCCGAGCGCTGCTGCTCAACCCGCCGATCCTGTTGCTGGACGAACCGACCAGCGCCATGGACAACACCGGTGAGGAACGCCTCAAGCAACGCCTCGCTGCAGTGGTTGAAAACAAGACCGTGGTGCTGGTGACGCACCGGGCTTCGCTGTTGTCGCTGGTAGATCGTCTGTTGGTGATCGACCGTGGGCAGATTCTCGCCGATGGCCCGAAAGCCGCCGTGATGGAAGCGTTGAAGAAGGGGCAGATCAGTGTTGCTTAAGTCCGGGGTCAAAGATTCCATCCGCCGCTACTTCAAAGGCTCCGCGTCGCTGCAAGGCCAGCCTCTTCCCGAGGTCAACAAAGCGCTGATTGAAGACGCCCCGCGCGTGGTGCGATTGACGATCTGGGCGATCATCGGCTTCTTCGTGTTCCTGATGCTCTGGGCCAACTTCGCGGTGATCGATGAAGTCACCAAGGGCGACGGCAAGGCGATTCCGTCGTCGAAGATCCAGAAAATCCAGAACCTTGAGGGCGGCATCGTCTCCGAGTTGTTCGTCACCGAAGGGCAGATCGTCGAGGCCGGCGCGCCGTTGATTCGTCTGGACGACACGCGGTTTGCCTCCAACGTCGGTGAAACCGAGGCCGATCGGCTGTCGATGCTGCTGCGTGTGGAACGCTTGAGCGCCGAGGTCGATGACCGTCCGCTGAACTTCCCCGTCGACGTGCTCAAGGCTGTTCCCGTCCAGGCAGCCAGTGAAGAGTCGCTGTACACCAGCCGTCGTCAGCAATTGCACGATGAAATCGGTGGCTTGAAGGAGCAGTTGATCCAGCGTCAACAAGAGCTGCGCGAGTTCACCTCCAAGCAGGCTCAGTACCGCAGCGGTCTGGCCTTGCAGCGCCAGGAAATCAACATGTCCGAGCCGTTGGTGGCTCAGGGCGCGGTGTCACCGGTGGAGGTTTTGCGACTCAAACGTGCCGAGGTCGAAACCCGCGGGCAACTGGACGCCACTACCCTGGCGATCCCTCGCGCCGAATCGGCGATCAAGGAAGTGCAGCGCAAGATCGACGAGACTCGCGGTAAATTCCGCAGCGAAGCCCTGACCCAACTCAACGAAGCGCGTACCGATCTGAACAAGGCCCAAGCCACTGGCAAGGCCCTGGAAGACCGGGTTAGCCGGACGCTGGTGACATCGCCGGTGCGGGGTATCGTCAACAAGTTGCTGGTGAACACCATCGGCGGTGTGATCCAGCCGGGCAGCGATCTGGTGGAGATCGTGCCACTGGATGACACCTTGCTGGTGGAAGCCAAAATTCGTCCGCAAGACATCGCCTTCCTGCATCCGGGGCAAGAAGCGACGGTGAAGTTCACAGCTTACGACTACACCATTTACGGTGGGCTGAAGGCCAAGCTGGAGCAGATTGGTGCTGACACCATCACCGACGAAGACAAGAAGACCACGTACTACATCATCAAGCTGCGTACTGACCGCAGCCACCTGGGGACGGATGAGAAGCCGTTGCTGATCATCCCGGGGATGGTGGCGTCGGTGGATATCATTACCGGCAAGAAGACCGTGCTCAGTTATTTGCTCAAGCCGATTATTCGGGCTCGGGCCGAGGCGTTGCACGAGCGGTAGGACGCTAAACCTGTTCTGCCATATCGTTATTCGCTAACGGTATTTAAATTTAAATTCTTATACCTATAAAGTCACTCCCCTGCGTACCTGCCGACCAATCGGCGCGCCGCACGACACGAACCAACACGGGACCTCCGTGAGTTTCTGATCGACGCGCGCCCTTGAGCGTGCCGTGCGTGGGAGTGATTTTTATGTCAGCCGTCTCTTTTTCTCCAAAACCTGCATCAACCAGCGCCGCCACCATCGCGTCGCAAGTCTTCGAAGTCCGTCCGTTCAGCGGTGCCGTCGGTGCCGAAATCATCGGCCTGGACCTGTCCCGCCCGATCAATGACCAGGACTTCGCCCGCGTCCATCGCGCGCACCTGGACCATCACGTGGTGGTGTTCCGCGACCAGCGCATTACCCCCGAACAGCAGATCGCCTTCAGCCGCCGTTTCGGCGTGTTGCAGATCCACGTGCTCAAACAGTTCCTGCTGGCCGGGCATCCGGAAATCCTCATCGTTTCCAACATCATCGAAAACGGCCAATCCATCGGCCTCGGTGACGCCGGCAAGTTCTGGCATTCGGATCTTTCCTATAAAGAACTGCCGAGCCTGGGTTCGATGCTGCATGCCCAGGAGCTGCCGTCCGAAGGCGGCGACACGCTGTTCGCCGACATGCACAAAGCCTGGGACAGCCTGCCCGAGGCGCTGCGTAAAGCCGTCGAAGGTCGCTCGGCCGCGCATTCCTACACGGCGCGCTACAGCGAGACAAAATTCGAGGGCAACTGGCGTCCGACCCTGACGCCGGAGCAACTCGCTCAGGTCGCCGAAGTGGTTCACCCCGTCGTCCGCACTCATCCGGAAAACGGTCGCAAGGCGTTGTTCGTAAGCGAGGGCTTCACCACCCGCATCGTCGGTTTGCCGGAAGACGAGAGCAAACAATTGCTCGACGAGCTCTACGCCCACAGCGTGCTGCCGCAAAACATTTACCGCCATCAATGGCAGGCCCACGACCTGGTGTTCTGGGACAACCGCTCGCTGATTCACCTCGCCGCCGGATGTCCCAGCCATCTGCGCCGCAAGTTGTATCGCACCACCATCCAGGGCGACGCGCCTTTCTGATTTCGGAGAATTCCCATGTCCAAACGTCTTCCATTTGCACCATTGGCTGCGGCCATCGGCTTGGGTTTCAGCCTGCTCGCCGGCAGCCTGGTAGCGCCGACCGTGGCTCACGCCGAAGGTGAAATCCGTATCGCCGAACAGTTCGGCATCGTTTATCTGCTGCTCAACGTGGTGCGCGATCAGAGCCTGATCGAGAAGTACGGCAAGCAGGAAGGCATCGACATCAAGGTCGACTGGACTCAGCTCTCCGGCGGCTCGGCAGTCAACGATGCGTTGCTCTCCGGCTCCATCGACATTGCCGGTGCTGGTGTCGGCCCGCTGCTGACCATCTGGGACCGCACTCACGGCAAGCAAAACGTCAAAGCCGTGGCTTCCCTGGGCAACTTCCCTTACTACCTGGTGAGCAATAATCCGAAGGTCAAAACCATCGCCGACTTTACAGAGAAGGACCGCATTGCGGTGCCGGCGGTCGGGGTTTCGGTGCAGTCGCGCTTTCTGCAATACGCGGCGGCCAAGCAATGGGGTGACAAGGAATTCAATCGCGTCGACAAGTACACCATCGCCGTTCCACACCCGGATGCCACCGCGGCACTGATCGCCGGCGGTACTGAATTGAGCGGGCACTTCTCCAACCCGCCGTTCCAGGATCAGGCACTGGAAAACCCCAACGTACATGTGGTGCTGAATACCTATGATTTGCTCGGCCCGAACTCGCCGACCGTGCTGTTCGCCACCGAGAAATTCCGCAACGAGAACCCGAAAACCTACAAAGCCTTTATCGCTGCGCTGACCGAAGCGGCCGAGTTTGCGCAGAACGATAAAGGTAAGGCGGCCGACACTTACATCCGTGTCACCAAGGCCAAAATCGACCGCGCGGCGTTGCTGAAAATCATCGACAACCCGCAGTTCGAATTCAGCATCACACCGAAAAATACCTACCCGCTGGCGGAGTTCCTCTACCGCGTCGGCGCGATCAAAAACAAACCGGATTCGTGGAAGGATTACTTCTTCCAGGACGCCCAACCGCTGCAAGGGAGCTGACCGACATGAACGCCCCTTTGCAGGGCCACACGGTCAGCAAACCGATCACGACAGCTCAAGCGCTGTTGTCGGTCGACCAGGTCAGCCTGGAATACCGCACGCCGGCGCGTGTGGTTCGAGCGACCCATCAAGTCAGTTTCGAGATCGATCCGGCGGACCGCTTTGTGCTGCTCGGTCCTTCCGGCTGCGGCAAGTCGACGTTGCTTAAGGCCGTTTCCGGGTTCATCCAGCCCTGTGAGGGCGAGATTCGACTGCAAGGTCAGCGGGTCGATGCGCCAGGGCCAGACCGGATCGTGGTGTTCCAGGAGTTCGATCAGCTGCCGCCGTGGAAAACCGTCAAACAGAACGTGATGTTTCCGCTGCTCGCTTCCAAAACTCTCAAGCGCAAAGAGGCTGAAGAGCGGGTGCTGCACTATCTGGACAAGGTCGGTCTGGCGGCGTTTGCCGATGCCTATCCGCATACCTTGTCTGGCGGCATGAAAGCTCGCGTGGCCATTGCTCGCGCCTTGGCGATGCAGCCGAAGATCCTGTTGATGGACGAGCCCTTCGCCGCCCTCGACGCGCTGACCCGGCGCAAGATGCAGGAAGAGTTGCTGCTGCTCTGGGAAGAGGTGCGTTTCACGCTGCTGTTCGTCACTCACTCCATCGAAGAGGCGTTGGTGGTGGGCAACCGGATTTTGCTGCTGTCGCCCCATCCGGGTCGGGTGCGGGCGGAAGTCCACAGCCATCAATACGACTTGCACAGTTTGGGTGGCGTGGCGTTCCAGGAATCGGCGCGACGGATTCATCGGCTGTTGTTCGATGAAGGTCAGTCGCCGGAAACCGAGCGTGAACTGGACTTCGCCGACATCCGCATCGCTTATTGAGCCATTGGAGGATTGCCCGATGAGCCATTCATCATCTGCGCGTAAAGAGTACGAAACTGTTTTGCAGCCGCTGACGAGTGTGCCGCTGGAGCGTGAATTGCCGCTCGGCCAGCGCCTCTGGCAGCAGGGTTGGCTGCGCAAAAGTCTGATCCTGATTTTGCTCGCGGCGCTTTGGGAGGCCGTCGCCCGATATCAGAACAACGACCTGCTGCTGCCGAGCTTTTTGCAAACCGCCAGCGCGCTGCAGGATGGCCTGCTCAGCGGCGAACTGCTGAGCAAGGTGTGGATTTCGCTGGTTGTTTTGCTCAAGGGTTACCTGATTGGCATCGTTCTGGCGTTTGTCCTGACGACGCTGGCGGTGTCGACCCGGTTCGGTCGTGATCTGCTGAGTACGTTGACCTCAATGTTCAACCCGCTGCCGGCCATTGCCCTATTGCCACTGGCGCTGCTGTGGTTTGGCTTGGGGCAGAACAGCCTGATTTTTGTACTGGTGCATTCGGTGCTCTGGGCGTTGGCCTTGAATACCTATGCCGGGTTTCTTGGTGTCTCGGAAACCTTGCGCATGGCCGGGCGTAATTACGGCCTCAAGGGCATGCGTTTCGTGCTGTTCATCCTGATTCCGGCCGCGTTGCCGTCGATTCTTGCCGGGCTGAAAATCGGCTGGGCCTTCGCCTGGCGGACGCTGATCGCCGCCGAACTGGTGTTTGGCGCTACCAGTGGCAAGGGCGGTTTGGGTTGGTACATCTTCCAGAATCGCAATGAGCTGTATACCGACAAGGTGTTTGCCGGGTTGGCGGTGGTGATCTTGATCGGGTTGCTGGTGGAGAATCTGGTGTTTGATACGTTGGAGCGGGTGACGGTGAAGCGGTGGGGGATGCAGCGCTGAGTTTTGCAGTGTCTGATCTGGCGCCATCGCGGGCAAGCCCGCTCCCACAGGGTTCTGTGTCGAACACATAGTCCGCATCCACTGAAGATCACTGTGGGAGTGGGCTTGCCCGCGATGGCGCCAGACCTGCCAATACATCAGTCAGGAGGATGTTTGCTAGCATTGCGTCTGAATCAATCCAGATCAGACATGAGTGCTCAGCATGCAACTCCCGGACATGAACCTGTTAGTCGCCCTCGACGCCTTGCTCGACGAGGGCAGTGTGGTGGGCGCTGCGCGGCGGATGAACCTCAGCCCGGCGGCGATGAGCCGGACGCTGACGCGAATTCGCGAGGCCATCGGCGATCCGATTCTGGTGCGCGCCGGTCGTGGTCTGGTGCCGACGCCCAAGGCGCTGGAGTTGCGCGAGCAGGTGCGGGATCTGGTGGAGCAGGCCGCTTTGCTGTTCCGCTCCGCCGATGATGTGGATCTGGGCAGTTTGCGCCGGCGGTTCAGCATTCGCGCCAATGATTTCTTTGTTGGCGTCTACGGCGGCAAGCTATTCGACACGATGGAGCGCCAGGCCCCGCATTGTGAATTGCGCTTTGTCCCCGAGGGCGATGGGGACGACGAAGCGTTGCGTGAAGGACGCATCGATTTAAGCGTCAGCAACAACCGGCCACTGATGCCGGAAGTGAAAGTGCAGAACCTGTTTTCCACTCACTTTGTCGGGCTGGTGCGTGAAGATCACCCGTTGTTCGATGAAGAAATCACCGCCGAACGTTACGCCGGTTTTTCCCATATCAGCATGTCGCGCCGGGGAATCGCCCGCGGGCCGATCGACACGGCACTCAACGCCTTGGGGCTGGAGCGGCGGGTGGCGGTGATTGCGCCGAGCTTCCATGCGGCGATGTTCGCCTTGCCGGATTCCGATTTGATTCTGCCGGTGCCCAAGGAAGCTTTGCTGAGCGTGCGACGCCTGGGCTTGAAACTGCGCTCATTCACCCTGCCGATTCCGTTACCGACCCTGATGTTGACCCAGGCCTGGCATCCGCGTTTCGACAAGGATCCGGCGCATCGCTGGATGCGTGAAACGCTCAAGACCTGTTGCGATGAGACCTGGCTGGCCGCACAGCCGGTTTAAAGATCAAAAGATCGCAGCCTTCGGCAGCTCCTACCAGGGATGTGTGTTCGCCATGCTTTTGTAGGAGCTGCCGAAGGCTGCGATCTTTTGACCTGACGATTGCGTATGGCGCACTTATAAGCTGCCAATAAGTCAATTTTCGTAAGCTTCCACGCTCCCTAAAATGCTTCGGTATTCCCCTTCCGGAGCTTGCAGTACATGACTTCCCTCACGGTCACGGCGCCTCTCGCTGCGGCCAAACCAGCGACCGCCGTCACGCCTCCGGTCTTCGGCCCGCGAATCATCATCGGCCTGGTGGGCGTGTTGCTGGCGGTGCTGGTGTCGGGCTTGAACGAGATGGTAACCAAGGTCGCCCTGGCCGATATCCGCGGCGCGTTGGCCATCGGTTACGACGAAGGCACCTGGCTGGTCGCCAGTTACACCGCGACCTCGGTGGCTGCCATGGCATTTGCCCCTTGGTGTTCGGTGACGTTCTCGTTGCGCCGCTTCACCCTGTACGCGATCAGTGCGTTCACCCTGTTGGGTGTGTTGTGCCCGTTCGCCCCGAATTACGAAAGCCTGCTGGTCATGCGCATCTTGCAAGGTCTTGCCGGCGGCGCGCTGCCGCCGATGCTGATGACCGTTGCCCTGAGGTTCCTGCCGGCCAACGTGAAACTCTATGGCCTGGCCGGTTATGCCCTGACGGCGACCTTCGGCCCCGGTCTCGGCACGCCGCTGGCCGGGTTGTGGACCGAGTACGTCGGCTGGCAATGGACCTTCTGGCAAATCGTCGTGCCGTGCCTGATTGCCATGGCAGCGGTGGCTTACGGTTTACCCCAGGATCCGCTGCGGCTGGAGCGCTTCAAACAATTCAACTGGCGTGGCTTGCTGCTGGGGTTTCCGGCGATCTGCATGTTGGTAATCGGCATTCTGCAGGGCAATCGGCTGGACTGGTTCGAGTCGAGCCTGATTTGCGGACTGCTCGGCGGCGGGCTGCTGTTGCTGGTGCTGTTTCTGATCAATGAGTGGTCGCAACCGATTCCGTTCTTCAAGTTGCAGATGCTCGGTATCCGCAACCTGTCGTTCGCGCTGTTGACGCTGGCCGGCGTGCTGGTGGTGTTGCTCGCGGTGGTCATCATTCCCTCCAGTTACCTGGCTCAGGTCCAGGGTTATCGCCCGGTGCAGACCGCGCCGATCATGCTGCTGGCGGCGTTGCCTCAGTTGATCGCGCTGCCGTTGGTGGCAGCGCTGTGCAACCTGCGTTGGGTCGATTGTCGCTGGGTGCTGGGGATCGGGCTGAGCATGCTGACGCTGTCTTGCCTCGGTGGTTCGCATCTGACGTCAGCGTGGATTCGCGACGATTTCTATGTCCTGCAATGGCTGCAGATTTTCGGTCAGCCCATGGCCGTGCTGCCGCTGTTGATGCTCTCCACTGGCAGCATCACTCCGATGGAAGGGCCGTACGCCTCGGCCTGGTTCAATACCGTGAAAGGCCTGGCGGCGGTGATCGCCACCGGGGTGATCGAAGCACTGACCACCGCAAGGCTGCATTTCCATTCGACCATGCTGGTGGACAACCTGGGTAATTCGCCCTTGGTCCAAAGCGACAACGCAGGCCTGGCTCATCGACTGCATCAACAGGCCTTAGTGCTGACCTCCTCCGATCTTTATCTGTGCATGGCCGGCGTCGCCGTGGCGCTGATCCTGATGATTTTCTGGCTGCCGACGCGGATCTATCCACCGCGCGCGCCGACTTGAATGCTTCACTGAAACAGAAGGTTTTTATGACGACTCAATCAAAGCAAAAAGTTGCTGTCGGCGTTGCCGCAGTAATGGCAGTCGGCGTGTTGGTTTACCTGCTGGCGCCGGGCTTGTTCGGCAAGCGCACACAGCAGAGCACCAACGATGCTTTCGTCGCAGCGGACTTCACACGGGTGGCGCCGCGCGTGGCGGGGTTCATCAAGGACGTGCTGGTGGAAGACAACCAGCTGGTCAAGGCCGGGCAGTTACTGGCGTTGATCGACGATCGCGATCTGCGCGCCGCCGCTGAGGCTGCCGACGCTGAAACCCTGGTGGCCAGGGCGCAGTTGCAGAATGCTCGGGCCACCCTGGAGCGCCAGACATCGGTGATCGCTCAGGCCCAGGCCACGGTGGTTTCGGCAAAGGCTGAAATGGCTTTCGCCGAGCATGAACTGAACCGCTACAACCACCTCGCCGGGGTGGGTGCCGGCACGGTGCAGAATGCTCAGCAAGCGCGGACGCGCATCGATCAGGCCTCCGCTCGCTTGGCCAATGCCACGGCGGTGCTGGCGGCGGAACGCAAGCAGGTTGAGATTCTGACCGCCCAGCGTGATGCGGCCGAAGGAGGGTTGAAACGAGCACAAGCGGCGCTGGAAATGGCCAGCTATGAGCTGTCCTATACGCGCATCGTTGCGCCCCAGGACGGGATGGTCGGCGAGCGCGCGGTGCGGGTCGGCGCTTATGTCACACCGGGCAGCAAGATTCTGGCCGTGGTGCCGTTGGAGCGGGCCTATGTGGTCGCCAATTTTCAGGAAACCCAACTGACTGACGTACAGCCGGGGCAGAGCGTGCAAGTACACGTCGACAGCCTCGGCGGCGAAGCCCTGCGCGGTCGCGTCGAGAGCATCGCACCCGCCACTGGTGTGACCTTCGCCTCGGTCAAACCGGACAACGCCACGGGCAACTTCACCAAGGTTGTGCAACGGATTCCGGTGAAAATCGTTCTGGAACCGGGTCAGGCATTGGCCGATCGGTTGCGGGTGGGGATGTCGGTGGAGGCGAGGATTGATACTGCAAGCGCCAGCGAGCATGAGGTTGCGCAACGATGAACTTTGTTAATCGCACATCCCTGTGGCGAGGGGGCTTGCCCCCGTTCGAGTGCGCAGCGCTCGCAAATTTTGGGTCCGCTGCGCGGCCCAACGGGGGCAAGCCCCCTCGCCACAGAGTCAGTATTCATTCAGTGGTTTTTGTGTTGAGTCTGCTTTCATTGAGTGCCTGCACTGTCGGCCCGGACTTCCAGAAACCTCAGCCGCAACAAGTGGCCGAATGGTCCAAACCAACTAAAGCCGCCGCCAGTCAGGTCGTTCCCGCTGAAATGGACGAACGCTGGTGGGAGGTATTCCACGACCCGAAACTCTCTGCCCTGACCCAACGTGCCCTGACCGACAACCTCGACCTCAAACTCGCCAGCAGCCGCTTGCAGCAAAGCCGCGCCGCGCGCCAGGTGATCACCGCCAACCGCTATCCCAATACCGCCGCCAGCGGCAGCTATGGGCGCAAACGCAACAGTGGTGAAGGCCTGAACGATCCGTCGGGCAACAACGGCGACTTGGCGTTCAACCTGTGGGACGCAGGCTTTTCCGCCTCTTGGGAGCTGGATTTCTGGGGCCGTGTGCGCCGCGAAACCGAAGCCGCCGATGCCACGCTGGAAGTGGCGGAAAACGATCGTCGTGGCGTGCTGCTGTCGGTGCTCGCCGAAACCGCTCAGGACTACATTCAACTGCGCGGTGTGCAAAGCACGCGGGCCGTCACCGAGCAGAACCTCGACGTTGCCCGGCATAGTTTGAAACTCTCGCAATTGCGCCTGGCCGACGGTGTGGCGACGGATCTGGACGTTGCCGAAGCCGCTGCGCAAGTCGCGGCCATCGAGTCACGTTTGCCGGCGCTTGAGCAGCGTCAGTCGCAACTGATCAACGCCCTGAGCCTGTTGATGGGCGAACCGCCGCAAGCGCTGTCCGCTGAGTTATCCACAGACGCCCCGGTGCCGCAAACCCCGCGTCAGGTCGCCATCGGCTTGCCGTCGCAATTGGCCGAGCGCCGCCCCGACATTCGTCAGGCCGAAGCCCGTCTGCATGCCGCGACCGCCAGCATCGGCGTGGCCAAGGGCGACTTTTATCCACGGATCACCCTGTCGGGCAATATCGGTTCGCAAGCCATGCAGTTGAGCGACTTCGGTTCCTGGAGCTCGCGCTCGTTCGGCATCGGTCCGCAGTTCAGCCTGCCGCTGTTCGACGGCGGTCGCCTGCGCGGCATGTTGTACCTGCGCGAAGCCCAGCAACAGGAAGCAGCGCTGGCCTACCAGCAAACCGTGCTGCGGGCCTGGCATGAAATCGACGATCAACTCACCGCCTACAACGCCAGCCAACTGCGCCGCGACAGCCTCGCCGAAGCTGTGCGCCAGAACCAGATCGCCCTGCGCACCGCGCAACAGCAGTACGTCGAAGGGGTGGTGGATTTCGTCAACGTCCTCACCGTGCAGAGCGAATTGCTGGCGACCCAACAGCAGTGGGTCGAGAGTTCGACCGGGGTGTCGTTGGCGATGGTTGGTTTGTACAAGGCGTTGGGTGGGGGATGGGAGTCGGTGTATCCGGTGGGAGGTGCAGTTACCAATAATCCGGTTTGATCGCGGGTGCCTTATGAGTAGGCACGCGAACTGGAAACTGGTGCGTCTGAAGTTCTTCTGAGGTTACGACACGTCGCATCCAGTGTGAGTGCTCCTTTAAAGAGCCTGGTGACGGACGGTTTAGCTCGGCTCTATGAGGAAGAATGACTCCAACTCTTATGTCAGGGAAATCTTCTCGAATTGCTCTCAGGGCTGGAGTCATGTCGGTGTCGCTGGATACCAGGACTAGCTGTTCGATTTGCTCATGGAAATGGAGCTTGGCCTGTCTTGCTGCAGTGCGATACATGCTTATTGCGATGTGGACATCCGTTTCTTTCTCTTCAAGCTTCCAGATGTCGATCTTGTCTTGGCGAGAGGCAGCGGTCTTTCTGTCAATGAAGCGAGGCGCTTTAGCTGGCTCAAGTTTATGGCGACCATAGTGAACGGTAATATTGGTCGTTTTTAAAGCACGGACGTAGGTGTCTTGGGCTTCTTTGGACACTCTACCGCGAGTGGCAAGTTCTGGTTTGACAGAAGAGGTGAAGTAATCAACCGAGATGAGTGAACTTTGTGGGTTCTCGATGTAGGCGACATGGCCCAGCAAGCCTTTGAGATTGAGCCATTTGTATGGAGTACCCGCGAGCAATCCATAGAACACGTTGTAGCCATCAACAAAGAAAGCGGTACGCACAAACTCAATCCTCAGAAACGAAAAAACCGGCCTAGGCCGGTTTCTTCACCCCAACTGCCAGTGAATTTAATCTCTGCGTACGGGGTTCAGTAGGGCGATCCTAGATCGAGTTAGCGATGACGTCAACCGTTGGCTGACCAAGGCGTCATTCGGATGGACATGTCCAGCACCGGCAAGCCAGTTTTGTAGATTTGCCTGGTTGATAGTCAAGCCATTCCTGGACCCATCTATTAATGATTGTTACGGCGGAAAGGGTAGATGTGCCGTTGTGTTTGTAGGGGATGAAGTGTCTATTGCCGATTTCGTTTTTGATCGAATGGTCGTTCCTGATTTCGTGTGGGATTTAATACCAATGCTCATTACCCTTAGGAATCAAACGACCACACCGAAAATTTCGTCCTTTTTGAAACATTACATTTCCAACCAATGATGGCCATCCGCTTGACGCTCACCCCCGCTGTCATAGACTCCGCTAATCCGTCAGGGAGTTACGGTTATGCGGCGTGTTCGTATTTTGGTTATTGGATTGACCTTTGTAACGTGCGTAGTACAGGCGCAAACGCCTGCACCAGACGATCCGTTGCTGGAAAGCAGCGCGCTCGGCGGTAATGCGTCGGCCAGCAGTGAAGCCCGTGGTGTGCTGCGAGCCCGGGATCAGGCGGTGCTGGCCAGCGAGTTGTCGGGGCGGATTGTCGAGTTGCCGTTCAGTGAGGGCGAGTCGTTCAAAAAGGGCGACACCCTGGCGCGGTTTGACTGTTCGGCTTATCAGGCTCAGCTCAACGCGGCTCAGGCCGCCAGCCGTGGTGCCGGTGAAGAGCTGGCGCACAACAAACAACTGGCGGCGTTGAATTCGGTCGGGCGCTTTGAAGTGGCGCGGGCCGAGGCCAAGGTCAGCGAGATTCAGGCGCAGTCTCAGGTCTATCAGGTTCAGGTCAAACGCTGCAATGTGGTGGCGCCGTTCGATGGTCAGGTCGTCGAGCGCAAGGTCAAGCGCTACGAAAGCGTTGCTGCCGGTGCGCCGTTGCTGGACGTGGTCGACAACCGCACTCTGGAAATTCACCTCTTGGTGCCGTCGCGCTGGATGGGCAAGCTCAAGCCCGGCCAGACGTTCAGTTTTGTCCCCGATGAAACCGGTCAACCGCTGGATGCGACGGTCAAACGCCTCGGTGCGCGGATCGATGAAGGCAGCCAGACTTTGCTGCTGGTAGCGGCGCTGCCCAACGCCAACGGTCTGTTGGCCGGCATGAGCGGAACGGCGCATTTCGCGGAGTTCAAATGAACGCCCCGGTGACCGGCGGCGCCGAGCAGGTGTTCGCAAGGTTTCTCGACCTCGAACGCCAGACCCGCGCCGCGCGCACGCCTTCGCAACTGGCTTACAGCCTGGTGAATGACGGTCAGGCGCTGTTCGGTTTCCGCCATGCCGCGCTGTTGATCGCCGGCAAGGTGCAGGCGGTCACCGGTGTCAGTGCCGTGGAACCGAATGCGCCGTTCGTGGCGTTTGTCGAGCAAGCAGTCGCGCAGCTGTTCAAGCTTGAGGTGCTGAAACAGGCGCGGGTGATCACACCCGATCTTCTCAGTGAATCGATTCTGGCCGATTGGCAAAGTCTGTCAGCCGCTCAGGTGTTCTGGCTGCCGCTGATCGATCATCAGGGCGAGGTGTTCGGCGGTCTGTGGCTGGCGCGGGATGTGCTGTGGAACCCTTCCGAACAAGTGCTGCTGTCGCAACTGGGCGACACCTACAGCCATGCCTGGCTGGCGCAGCAACCGCGCAAACCCTGGCGACTGCGCTGGACGCGCAAGCGTCAGGTGGCGCTGGTTGCCGTGTTATTGCTCGGGTTGCTGATCCCGGTGCGCCAATCGGTGCTGGCCCCGGCCGAAGTCGTCCCGTTGGGCGGTCGGGTGGTCGCGGCGCCGCTGGACGGGGTGATCGCCGAGTTTCTGGTCAAACCCAACCAGACGGTGAAAACCGGCGACCTGCTGCTGCGCTTCGAAAGCACCACGCTTAAGGCTCAGGCCGATGTGGCCGAGCGCGCCCTGGGCGTTGCCGAAGCGGAACTCAAGGCCAATTCTCAACGCTCCTTCGCCGATGCCGAATCCAGTTCGAAGATCGATCTGCTGGCGGCCCGCGTCGAGCAAAAGCGCGCCGAACGGGATTACGCCCGTGAATTGCTCAAACGCAGCGAGGTACGCGCCGAGCGGGACGGCATCGCGGTGTTCGCCGACGCCGAGCGCTGGACCGGCAAACCCGTGCAAACCGGCGAGCGGCTGATGGAAATCGCCGACCCGAACCAGGCCGAGTTGCGCATCGAATTGGCCGTGGGCGATGCGATTGCCCTGGAACCGGGTGCGCAGGTCGCACTGTTTCTCGACAGCGATCCGCTGCAGCGGCATTTGGCGAAACTCGAACGTTCGGCCTACGAAGCGCAGCCCACTGCTGCCGGGCAACTGGCTTATCGACTGGATGCAACGTTCGACGCTGCGCCGCCACGTATCGGCCTGCGCGGCACCGCGAAAGTCTTCGGCGACCGTGCGCCGCTGGCGTTGTACCTGTTGCGTCGACCGTTGGCCGGGTTGCGTCAGAGCGTGGGCCTGTAGATGAGCCTGCCGAGCCTGCGGGCAGACCTGCAGTTGTCGACGGCGGCCCCGGCCCTCGACGGGTCGCCGCGCTGGACTTTGGCCGACCCGGTGCGTGGGCGGTATTTCAAACTCGGAGCGGCGGCGATGCGCCTGCTGCGCCATTGGTCCCTGGGCGATCCGGAGCAAGTGCTGCGTGCCGCCAACCGCGAACCGGGGCTGCCGCTGGATGGTGCGGCGCTTGAGCAATTGCTGGAGTTTTTGCGCGGCCACGACCTGATCAGCGCCCTCGACCCGTCGCAGCGCGCCAGTTACAGCCTGAAGGCCGCGGCTCAGCGCCAGAGCCTGTGGCAAATCCTGCTGCATCAATACCTGTTTTTCCGGATTCCGCTGTGGCGCCCGGACGCCTTTCTCAATCGCGCCTGGCCGTGGCTGGAGCGTTTCGGCCCGCGCGCATTGCGCTACGGATTGCCCGCGACACTGGGGCTTGGGGTATTTCTGGTGTCGCGGGACTGGCAGCGGTTTATCGCCACCTTTCCGCACCTGTTCAGCCTCGGCGGTGCACTGGCGTTCGCTGTGGCGCTGTTTTTCGCCAAGCTTTGCCACGAGTTCGGCCACGCCTTCATGGCCAAGCGCGCCGGTTGTCGGGTGCAGAGCATGGGCGTGGCGTTTATGGTGCTGCTGCCGATGTTTTACACGGACGTCAGCGACGCCTGGCGCGTCAATGACCGCCGTGCGCGGTTGCTGATCGGTGCCGGCGGGGTGCTGGCGGAACTGGTGTTGGCGTGTATCGCGCTGCTCGCCTGGTCGCTGCTGCCTGACGGCCCCGGGCGCACGGCGGCGTTCATGCTCGCCAGTGCGACCTGGATCACCACGCTGGTGATCAACCTCAATCCTTTCATGCGTTTCGATGGCTACTTCTTGCTCAGTGATTTCTGGGAAGTGGACAACCTTCAAGGGCGGGCCTTTGCCTTGTGTCGCTGGCGGCTGCGCGAATTTTTGTTCGGCTACGCAGCCCCGGCGCCGGAGCCTTGGTCGCCGAAGATGCAGCGGCGTTTGTTGATCTGGGGGTATGGCGCTTGGTTGTGGCGCGCGGCGCTGTTTTTCGGGATTGCGCTGGCGGTCTATCACCTGTTCTTCAAAGTGTTGGGGATCTTCCTGATGCTGGTGGAGCTGGTGTGGTTCATCTTTCTGCCGATCCTGAACGAGTGGCGGCAATGGTGGAGCCGTCGCGAACAGGCGCATGCGCCTCGGGTACTGCTCAGCGGTCTGGCGTTGCTTGGGTTGTTGCTGCTGCTGGCGCTGCCATGGCGCAGCGCGGTGGAGTTGCCGACGATGCTTGAGGCCGGACGCGCCAGTGCCCTGCACGCGCCAGTGGCGGCGCGGGTCAAGACGGTGAATGTGCATGATGGCCAGATCGTCGCTCAGGGTGATGTGTTGATCGAGCTGGAATCACCGGATCTGGACTCACGCCAGGCCATCGTCCGTCGCGAGATCCAGATCCAGCAATTGCAGATGCGCCGTCAGGCCGGCCGCAGCGAAACCGCGGCCGATGCCGGTATCGTCGAACAGCGCCTGGCGGAAGCGGTGGCCGAATATCGGGGCCTGGCCGCCCAGCGTGAACGTCTGCTGCTGCGCGCCCCCCACGGCGGCAAGGTGCGCGACCTGCTGCCCCAGTTGACGGTCGGTCGCTGGCTTTCGACCAAAGATCCTTTGGCGCGGGTGGTCGAAGACGGCGCGCGGTTGCGCGGTTATCTGGCTGAAGCCGAACTCTGGCGTGTCGCCCCGGGTGCCAGCGGACGGTTCATCGCCGATGACCCGATGCACCCGGCGATCAAGGTGCAATTGAGTGAAATCGATACCAATGGCGTGGCTTATGTCGATCAGGAAGCGCTGACCTCTGATCATCACGGGCCGATCGCCGTGCGCCGGGATCAACATCAGCGCGCCGAGCCAGTACAGGCGCAGTACGGCGCGCGGTTGAGCATCCTCGAAAATACGCCGACACCGGTGCAACCCTTGCGCGGCATTGTGGTGTTGCAGGGCAGCGGCGAGTCGTTGCTGGGCGTTGCCTGGCGACGCTTGGCGGCTTTGGGGGTCAGGGAAAGCGGCTTCTAAGGGTGAATAGCTAAGGGAGAACAGCGATGGCGAAAACCGATTCAGTGGCAGCGGACGGTTTGGTGGTCAGGCCTTCGCGGACCAGCGATGGACCTTTTCTGCACAGCCTTTACCAAGCGGCGCGGCCGGATCTGCAATGGATCGACGGTGAGCAAGAGGTGGTCGAGCAGGTGGTTGCCCAGCAATTCAAAGTGCAGGAACAAGGGCTGGGGGAGAACTTCCCCAATGCCATGCATTACGTGATCGAGAAACTCGATACGGCCATTGGCGCGTTGACCACCGACTTCGGCCCCAATGAAATTCGCGTGCTGTACCTGGCTTTTATCCCACAGGCCCGAGGCAAGGGTTACGGTCGGACGGTGCTGCAAGGCGTGCAAAAAGCCGCACAACAAATCCGCTGCCCGGTAGCGACGGTGGTCTGGGCCAACAACCCCCATGCGCGCCAGCATTACCTGGCGCTGGGGTTTCAGGTTGAAGAGCGCAACCCGGCGGCAGAGCGGTTGGTGTGGTACCCACAGGGTTGAACACACCGCCGCTTCCACAAAGTTCTCAGTTGAAGGCGATGTAAAAGTACCCCAGTTGCGGATCACGCCCCATCGCCGGCACTCGGGAGACAAAGATATCTTCTACCTGACCCAGCTCCGGCAACTCCAGCGCACACAAGCCATCGACAAAATCGGTGGGTTGCAGGCTGTTGAATTCGACGCTGAACGGCATGCGTTCGCTGTTTGGCATTTGTGAGCGGGGCGTTTCTGCAAGGGTGTCGATATGGATCGGCAATTCACTGCCATCGGGCAGCCGCAACGTCCCCGTCTTGCCCAGCAGTGCCTGAAAGTGTTGGCTTTGAACCTGTTGCAGCATGGCATCACTCCATCAGCAAAAGTGGCCGGGTGATTTGCATCCCCCGGCCAGACCCTCAGTTACGCGAAGGGAAAAGACCGTTCAGGGCGATGCTGAAGTTGAGCACCAGGAACGGGTTCATCACCGCCATGGGCAAGCCGTTGCCGGCAGACGAGATTTCTCCCGCTACCGTGGTGGCTACGCCCTTGAGCGGCACGGCCGCAGCCCCTTGCTGATCGGAGTAAATACTCGCCGAGCCCGGCCCGCCTCCCGAGGCGCCGATGTAGGCGTTGGTGGCGGTCGGGTTGGTGACCGGGTTGCTCGCCGGGCTGGCCAGTTGCAGGGTGGTGGTGGCCGTGAGCCCGGCCATGGCGTGGGTGTGGTTGGGCAGGTTGGTGATAGTCGCGGTGACGTTCTCGGTCCCGGAGACTTCGCCGATGACGCGCGGGGTCAGGCCCAAGCCGTTGCCCATGGCGACCGGCATGCGACCTTGCAGGTTGGGCAGCATGAAACTGGTGGTGCCATTGCCTCCGAAGTTGACTCCCAGCAGTGCGAAAACCGTGTTGTATTGTGAGATCGCCAGCGTCTGGCCGTTGCATAGGGCCCAGCCGTTGGGCGCGAAGTTAAAGGCGAAAGGCTGGATAGTGCCGATGAATACTTCCATGGTTCCTCATCCCTCAGGTTAGTGTCTGATACGTCACGTTGCAGGCCCGGTTATCCGGGCAGTTCGCGCTGATCAGCCGACTCCTTTCATCTCCGTGGCTGGGTCACGCCACGCCAAAGCGTAGACGCTGATCGGAATGATTGCCGGACGTCGTCCGTCGCAAGGCCAGCATCGACGTCGGGCTCGCGCCTGTCCTACAGTGCTCGTGAAGCTTCGGTTTTCACATGGCCGTTGCAAGGGGAGGTAATGGAGGCGCGCAGAGAAACACCGCTGGGCGATACCCAGGACCCGCATGCGATGCCGGGGTTGTGGGCGGCTGTCCGTCGCTTGCTGCAATGGGCGCGGGAGCACTGGCTGTTGCCGATCCTGGTATTGGCCACGCTGGTGCGTTTTTACGACCTGACGGCGGCGGCGATCTGGGGCGACGAAGGGGCCAGCCTGTTGCTGAGCCAGTATTCCTTGGCCGGGATCTGGGAACATGCGGCTCATGATGTGCATCCACCCCTGTATTTCATGCTGCTGCACGGCTGGATCGGCCTGTTCGGCGACGGCATTTTTTCGATTCGCAGCCTGAGTGCGTTGCCGGGGATTGCCACGGTGGGACTCGGCGTCTGGCTGGTGGACTTGCTCGCCACCCGCCGCGCCGCATTGCTGGCCGGGGTTCTGCTGGCGCTGCTACCCACGGCGGTGCGTTACAGCCAGGAAGTGCGGATGTATTCGCTGCTGGGGCTGTGGCTGATCGGTGCCACGATCGCCTTGATGTATTGGATCAGGCGGCCGCAACGCACGCGCTATCTGGTGATTTACACCTTGCTGATGAGTGCGGCGTTCTACACCCATTACTTCACGGCGCTGTGCGTGCTGTGTCACTGGCTGTATCTGGGACTGATCCGCGTGCAATCAGGGTATCGATTGCGGCACATTCAGCGCTCTGGGTGGTGGCTGGCCAATGTGGCGATTGTGGTGTTGTACCTGCCGTGGGTGCCCAATCTGCTCGATCTTGTGCAGCACATGGATCAGCTCAAGGCTAATGGCGATGTGGGGTGGGAGGCGCCCGTCACGCTCGGCTCATTGCCTTCGATGATTTGGTCGTTCCTGATTCAGGACGATGGCGAGAACCTGCCCACGCTGGTTTTTATCGCGCTGCCAGTGGCGCTGCTGACCCTGGCGGGCGTGGCGCTGGCGCGGGATCGCAGTGTTTTCCGGGGCAGTGCACTGGCGGTGATCTACACCGTTCTCCCAGTGTTGCTGGTGTTTGTGGTGTCGTTCATATCGCCGGTGTTTATCGAGCGTTACCTGACCGCTTATGCCCTGGGCTTGCCGATGCTGGTGGCGCTGGCCATCGATCGCTTGTACGCGGGCTCCAAGGTATTGGCGCTGGCGGTGCTGATGCTATTTATCGGCATCGAACTAGTGGGCCTGAAGAACAATGCCACGGTGGATACCGACGATCAGATCAGCGTCATGGTCAACTACGTGAACCAGCACTTCACCCCCGGCGACCGAATCGTCACCAGCGACATGCTCTGGTACTTGAGTTATGTCTATTACAACCGCACTGACGCCAAACCATTGCTGTACACGCCGCCGTTGGCCGATGGCAGGTCGAGCCGGCCGAACGCTTATGGTTTCGGCACGTTGGTGGCCGAGGACGTCTATCTGGATAGCCTCGGCGGCTTGCCCAAAGGCACTGGTCGCGTGTGGCTGGTCGGTAGCGTCGATGGACCGGACGAGTTCGCGCCCTTGCCCGCGGGTTGGCAAAGCGTCAGCAAAACCCACGCGGGAGGCGCCGAGGCACGCTTGTATGTGCTGAAGTAAGCCCGTGTTTTCAAGGCTTAATCGATTCATCTTGCAGCCGGTTATATCAATCGTTTTTTCCAGTCGATTTAGCTCCGATTTGATATCAAAGCACCACTAGTCGCAATACCATTCATGGTCTACGCTCGTCATACAAAAGGACTTATGGCGGGTGAATGGATGCAACACTTTCACTTTATTTCCGGCTTGCCGCGCTCAGGCTCGACCCTGCTTTCTGCCATTCTTTTGCAGAACCCGCGCTTTCATGCCGGCATGACCAGCCCCGTGGGTGCGCTCTTTTCCGGTGTTCTGGAACAATGCAGCGCCGGCAGCGAGTTCGGTGCGGTGATCGACACCGACTTGCGTCGCCGCCTATTGCGCGGCTTGTTCGACTCTTTCTACGCTGACAAGGCCGACAAACCGGTGGTGTTCGACACGAACCGCCTGTGGAGTTCGCGTCTGCCGGCAATCAGCGATCTGTTCCCTCAAGCCAAGATCATTGCCTGCGTGCGCAATGTCGCCTGGGTCATGGACAGTATCGAGCGCCTGTACCGCGCCAATCCCTTCGAAAACACCAAGCTGTTCGGCGATGCCGTCGAGCGCAACACGGTCTATAGCCGCTGCGAAACCCTGGCCCAGCGCAATCGGCTGGTGGGGTTTTCCTGGGCCGCCCTCAAGGAAGCCTATTACGGCGAACACGCCGACTCGTTGCTGATCATCGATTACGACCTGCTGAGCCAGGCGCCGGAGCGGGTGATGCGGCTGGTCTACGACTTCATCGGCGAACCCTGGTTCGAACATGACTTCGATCATTTGGCCTATGACGCACCGGAATTCGATCAGGCCCTCGGCCTCTCGGGGTTGCACAAGGTGAAGGCCAAGGTTCAATTGCAGTCCAGGCGGACGATCCTGCCGCCGGACTTGTTCAAGCAATACGCCGAGTTGTCCTTTTGGCTCGATGGCTCCGCCAGCGCCGCCAATGTCATTCGTATGAAAGCCGACGCCGCGATCAGTTGATCGCGGCGTTTTCATTGATGCGTCCAAAAGTTCGAGTCCGGGTGAGCAGCATGTGGTGGAGCAAAGGCAAGTCGCGGGTTACCGAAGGCGCACGAGCGCTGGCCTCGCCAATGATCATGTCCCTGGAGCCACGCATGCTGTTCGACGGCGCGGTGGCCGCCACCGTTGCCGACACCGCCCAGACTGACAGCCATGCCACCGCCGAGGCGGTCAAGGCGCCGACGGCCGATCAACCGGTCGCCAGCAAGGACACCCACGGCCAGGCCGATGCCACACCGGCGCCAGCATCTGCTGCGGTGCCGGGGCAGAGCGTGGTGTTCGTCGATTCGCGGGTCAAGGACGCTGCCAGCCTGCTTCAGGGCATTGCGCCCGGCACTCAGGTGGTTCAGCTGGACGCCAGCAAAGATGGCCTGCAGCAAATCGCTGATTATCTGGACAGCCATCAGGGCGTCAGCTCGGTGCAGATCATTGCCCACGGCAACGCGGGCGATCTGTGGCTGGGCGATAGTTATCTGTCGGCCGACAACGTCGCGGCTCGCAGCGCGGTACTGGCGGAAATCGGCAAGGACATGAACGTCGGCGGCGACATCATGATCTACGGCTGCTACACCGCCGAAGGTGAGCGTGGCTTGAGTTTTGTCGACTCGCTGGCTCAATTGACCGGCCGCGATGTGGCTGCTTCCAGTAATCGCACCGGGATAGGTGGCGACTGGAATCTGGAAATTGCCACCGGCAACATCGAAAGCGCCAACGTCCTCTCGACCACGGCCATGAGCGACTATCAATGGGGCCTGGCCACTTGGACCGCCACCAACAACGCCAACACAGGCGTCGGCTCACTGCGTGCGGCCATCGCCTCGGCGCAGAACGGCGATATCGTCACCTTTAGCAGCGGCATGACGGTGCAGCTGACGTCCGAACTGCTGATCAACAAGAACATCACCGTTGATGGCGACTTGAACAACGACGGCGCGGCTGACGTGATTCTCGATGGTCAGTACAGGACCCGAGTGATTGAGGTGGCGTCCGGCAGCATCGTGACACTCGATGGTCTGGTGCTCACCCGTGGCCTGGTGTCAGGTACGGGTGGCAACGGTGGTTACGGCGCCACGGGCGCGATGGCCGGGGGGATTTTCAACGCAGGGATTCTGACCCTGAACAACGTTACCGTGACCTCCAACGGCGCTTCCGGTGGCGGTGGCGGCGGCGGTGTCACCGGCGCTTTTTACGGCGGTGGCGGTGGTGGCGGCGGCGGTTTGGGCGGCCAGGGCGGCGGGCATGGCGGTTCGGCAGGGCCGGGTACCGGCACGTTGGGCGGCGGTGCGGGCGGCGGTGGCGCCGGTGGTTATGGCGGCGGTTATGACGCGACCCACATGGGCGGTCGCGGCGGTACCACCACTGGCGGTGCTGGCGGGGTGGGCGTTTCCTATTACAGCAACGGCGGTAACGGTGCGACGGCCACCAATGGCACGATTTCCATTGGCGGTGGCGGCGGCGGGGCCGGTTGGGACAAGGTGGGTGGCGCTGGCGGCAACGCGGTGGGCGGGATCTACAACGCCAGCAGCGGCACTATAACCATCGTCGGCACGTCGACCATCAGCAACAACATCGGCGCCGGTGGCGGCGGTGGCGGTGGCGGTGGCCAGGGCAGCAATGCCAGCAATGGCGGCGTCGGCGGCCGGGGCGTCGGTGCGATCTGGAACAAAGGCACGCTGCTGATCACGGCCGCCAACTTCGCCGCCCTGGCCGGTAATGCCGCGGCCAGTGGTGCAGGCGGTACCGCGCAGGGCGGAGGTACAACCGGCACCTCGCCGACCTCCGTCGCGACAATCTATAACGATGGCGGTGTACTCAACACCGCGTATTCGCCACCGCCGACCGCGACCATTGTGGTGGCTGACAGCACACTGAGTATCGGCGAAACGTCCTTGGTAACGATCACGTTCTCCGAGGCGGTGACCGGTCTCACCAATGCGGATCTGACCATCGCCAACGGTACGTTGACGGCAGTGAGCAGCGGCGATGGCGGCATCACCTGGACGGCAACGTTCACGCCGACCGCCAGTATTTCCGATACGACCAACGTCATCACCCTGGACAACACCGGGGTGATCAACGGTCTGGGCACCGCCGGCGTCGGTACGACCAACTCCAATAACTACGTCGTCGATACGGCGCGGCCAACCGTCGGCATCGTGTTCACCGACACGGCCCTCAGGGTCGGCGAAACGTCGCTGGTGACCATCACGTTCTCCGAAGCGGTGAGCGGTTTCACCAACGCCGACCTGACGATTGACAACGGCACCTTAACTGCCGTGAGCAGCAGCGACGGCGGGATCACCTGGACCGGGACCTTCACCCCGACCGCCAGCATCACCGATGCGACCAACCTGATCACCCTGGACAACACTGGGGTCAGCGACCTGGCGGGCAACGCCGGCAGCGGCACCACCGATTCGAACAACTACGCCATCGATACCGTGCGGCCAACGGCGACCATCGCGGTGACGGACACCGCGCTGAGAATCGGCGAAACCTCTCTGGTAACGATCACCTTCTCCGAAGCGGTGAGCGGTTTCACCAACGCCGACCTGACCATTACCAACGGCACGTTGACCTCGGTGAGCAGCAGCGACGGCGGCATCACCTGGACCGCCACGTTCACCCCGAACGCGAGCATCAATGACACGACCAACCTGATTACCCTGAACAACACCGGGGTCAGCGATCTGGCGGGCAACGCTGGCAGCGGCACCACCGATTCCAACAACTACGCCATCGATACACTCCGTCCAACCGCGACCATCGTGGTGGCAGACACCGCGCTGAGAATCGGCGAAACCTCTCTGGTGACGATCACCTTCAGTGAAGCGGTCAGCGGTTTCACCAACGCCGACCTGACCATCACCAACGGCACGTTGACCTCGGTGAGCAGCAGCGACGGCGGTATCACCTGGACGGCAACCTTCACCCCAACCGCCAGCATTACCGATACGACCAACCTGATCACCCTGGATAACACCGGGGTCAGCGACCTGGCGGGCAACGCCGGGTCCGGCACCACCGATTCCAACAACTACGCCATCGACACCGTGCGCCCAACGGCCACCATTGTGGTCGCAGACACGGCGCTGAGAATCGGCGAAACCTCTCTGGTGACGATCACCTTCAGTGAAGCGGTAAGCGGTTTCACCAACGCGGACCTGACCATTACCAACGGCACGTTGACTGCGGTGAGCAGCAGCAACGGCGGCATCACTTGGACCGCTACGTTCACGCCTTCGGCGAGCATCAATGACACCACCAACCTGATCACCCTGGACAACACAGGGGTCAGCGACCTGTCGGGCAACGCCGGCAGTGGCACCACCGACTCCAACAACTACGCCATCGACACGCTGCGCCCGACCGCCACGATTGTGCTGGCCGATACGGCGCTGACGGCGGGCGAAACCTCGCTGGTGACGATCACCTTCTCCGAGGCGGTGACCGGTTTCACCAACGCTGACCTGAGCGTCTCCAATGGCACGTTGACCGCGGTGAGCAGCAGCGACGGCGGCATCACCTGGACCGCGACGTTTACCCCGACAGCAGGGATCATCAGCGCGACCAACGTCATCAGCCTGGCCAACACCGGCGTGGCGGATCTGGCGGGCAATACCGGCAGCGGGATCAGTTCTTCGGGCAACTACGCCATCGATACCGCCCCGCCGACCGCGACGATTGTGGTGGCGGACACTGCGTTGAGAATTGGTGAAACGTCACTGGTGACCATCACCTTCAACCAGGCCGTGACCGGTTTCACCAACGCCGACCTGACCATCGCCAACGGCACGTTGACCTCGGTCAGCAGCAGTGACGGCGGCATTACCTGGACCGCCACCTTCACCCCGACTGCCAGCATCACCGACACGACCAACCTGATCACCCTGGCCAACACCGGCGTGCAGGCTGCCGCCACCGGTAACGTGGGCAGCGGCACTACCGATTCCAACAACTACGCCATCGACACCGTGCGCCCGACGGCCACCATCGTGGTCGCGGACACCGCGCTGAGAATCGGCGAAACCTCTCTGGTGACGATCACCTTCAGTGAAGCGGTGAGCGGTTTCACCAACGCGGATCTGACGATTGCCAACGGCACGTTGACCTCGGTGAGCAGCAGCGACGGCGGGATCACCTGGACCGCGACCTTCACGCCCTCCGCGAGCATCAA
This sequence comes from Pseudomonas sp. BF-R-26, assembly GCF_019947395.1. NCBI lineage: Bacteria > Pseudomonadati > Pseudomonadota > Gammaproteobacteria > Pseudomonadales > Pseudomonadaceae > Pseudomonas > Pseudomonas sp. BF-R-26. The sequence continues at coordinate 56,343 of NZ_JAGYGK010000003.1, forward strand.
CGACACGACCAACCTGATCACCCTGGACAACACCGGCGTGGCTGATCTGGCGGGCAACGCCGGTAGCGGCACCACCGACTCCAACAACTACGCCATCGACACGCTGCGCCCAACGGCCACCATCGTACTGGCCGATACGGCGCTGACGGCGGGCGAAACCTCGCTGGTGACGATCACCTTCTCCGAGGCGGTGAGCGGTTTCACCAACGCTGACCTGAGCGTCTCCAATGGCACGTTGACCGCGGTGAGCAGCAGCGACGGCGGCATCACCTGGACCGCGACGTTTACCCCGACAGCAGGGATCATCAGCGCGACCAACGTCATCAGCCTGGCCAACACCGGCGTGGCGGATCTGGCGGGCAATACCGGCAGCGGGATCAGTTCTTCGGGCAACTACGCCATCGATACCGCCCCGCCGACCGCGACGATTGTGGTGGCGGACACTGCGTTGAGAATCGGTGAAACGTCACTGGTGACCATCACCTTCAACCAGGCCGTGAGCGGTTTCACCAACGCCGACCTGACGATTGCCAACGGCACATTGACCGCGGTGAGCAGCAGTGACGGAGGCATCACTTGGACGGCGACTTTCACCCCGACTGCCAGCATTACTGATACGACCAATCTGATCACGTTGGACAACACCGGCGTGCAGGCTGCCGCCACCGGCAACGTGGGCAGCGGCACCACCGATTCCAACAACTACGCCATAGACACCGTGCGCCCGACGGCCACCATCGTGGTGGCGGACACCGCGCTGAGAATCGGCGAAACCTCTCTGGTGACGATCACCTTCAGTGAAGCGGTAAGCGGTTTCACCAACGCGGATCTGACCATTACCAACGGCACGTTGACCACGGTGAGCAGCAGCGACGGCGGTATTACCTGGACCGCCACCTTCACGCCTTCCGCGAGCATCAACGACACGACCAACCTGATCACCCTGGACAACACCGGTGTGGCCGATCTGTCGGGCAACGCCGGCAGTGGCACCACCGACTCCAACAACTACGCCATCGACACCGTGCGCCCGACCGCGACCATCGTTCTGGCCGACCCTACCCTGAGTGCCGGCGAAACCTCGCTGGTGACCATCACCTTCTCCGAGGCAGTAACGGGTTTCACCAACGCCGACCTGAGTATCGCCAATGGCACTTTGAGCGCGGTGAGCAGCAGCGACGGTGGCATCACCTGGACCGCGACTTTCACCCCAACCGTCGGCGTGAATGACTCGAGCAACGTCATCACTCTGGTCAATACCGGTGTGACCGATGTGGCCGGCAACACCGGCAGCGGCACCACCAACTCCGGCAACTACACCATCGATACGGTGCTGCCGACCGCCACCATCGTCGTTGCCGACAATGCGTTGAGCATCGGTGAAACGTCGCTGGTAACCATCACCTTCAGTGAAGCCGTCAGCGGTTTCAACAACGCCGACCTGACCATCGCCCACGGCACCTTGACCTCCGTGACCAGCAGTGATGGTGGCATCACCTGGACCGCAACCTTTACGCCGACCAATGCCATCTCCGATACCAGTAACGTCATCACCCTGGATAACAGCGGTGTGCAAAACGGCTCGGGCAACGCCGGTAGCGGCACCACCGATTCCAACAATTACGCCATCGACACCGTGCGTCCGACGGCCACCATCGTGGTCGCGGATGCAGCGCTGGCGGTGGGTCAAACATCGGTGGTGACCATTACGTTCTCGGAGGCGGTGACCGGGTTTACCACGGCCGACCTGACGGTCAGCAACGGTACCCTGAGCAATCTGAGCACTAGCGATAACATCACCTACACCGCAACCCTGACGCCGACAGCGAGCGTCACCGATTCGACCAACCTGATTACCCTGGACAACACCGGAGTGATCGATGGGGCCGGCAACACGGGCGCCGGCACCACCGATTCGAATAACTACGCCATCGACAGCCTACGTCCGACCGCCACCATCGTGCTGAGCGATACGACGCTGAAACCGGGCGAAACTGCGTTGGTGACCATCACCTTCAGCGAGGCGGTGACAGGTTTCGACAACAGTGATTTGAGCATCGCCAACGGTACCTTGAGCGCGGTGAGCAGCAGCGACGGAGGCATCACCTGGACCGGGACCTTCACCCCGACGGCCGGGATTACCGACACTAGCAATATCATCACCCTGAGTAACAGCGGCATCTCGGACGTGGCCGGCAATACTGGGGCGGGCACCACCAACTCGGCCAACTATGTGGTGGAAACCCAGGTACCGACCGCTACCATCGTGGTTGCCGACAATGCCCTCAAGGTCGGTGAAACTTCGCTGGTGACAATTACCTTCTCTGAAGCGGTCAGCGGTTTCAGCAACGCCGACCTGACCGTAGCCAACGGCACTCTTAGCAGTGTTTCGTCCAGCGATGGCGGCGTGACCTGGACCGCAACTTTTACACCTACGGCCAGCGTGACGGACACCACTAACCTGATCAGTCTGGACAACAGCGGTGTAACCAACGCGTCGGGCAACAGCGGCGTCGGCGTGACCGATTCCAACAACTACGCGATTGATACCGCCCGCCCGACCGCGACCATTGTGGTCGCGGACAATAAGCTGGGCATTGGTGAAACCACCACGGTGACCTTTACCTTCAGCGAAGCGGTGTCCGGTTTCGATTTGTCGGACCTCAGCGTGGCCAATGGTGTGCTGTCCAACCTGGTCAGCAACAACGGCGGTGTGACTTGGACCGCCACGCTCACGCCAACCGCGAACCTCAACGATGCGACCAACCTGATCCTGCTCGACACTGGCAATGTGCTCGACGCGGCGGACAATGCCGGCGCCAGCATCGCCATTTCCAACAACTATGCGCTCGATGCAACTCGCCCGACCGTCACCATCGTGGTTGCCAACCCGAACCTGGGCATTGGCCAGACGACGCTGGTGACCTTCACTTTCAACGAGGCGGTCAGTGACTTCGATTTGTCGGACCTGAGCGTGACCAACGGCGAGTTGACCAACCTGGCCAGCAGCGACGGCGGCAAGACCTGGACCGGGACCTTCACGCCCACCGCGAATATCACCGACCCGAGCAACTTCATTGCGCTGGACACCAGCAATGTGACGGACCTGGCGGGCAACATAGGCGACAGCGTCGCGGTCTCCAACAACTACACGATCAACACCGTGCCGGCGTTTGTGGTCTTACCACCTGTCACCGTGCCCGCTCAGCCTAACGTGCCATTGCAGCCAATCGTCTTTACCCCACCCACTGGCGATCTTGGCTCGCCGCTGAGCTTTTCCCCGCTGTTTGAACAACGGGTGATCGGCAATGGCATTCGCCCTCTGGGCGACATATTCATGAACCACGGGGCGCTGACGCCTAGCTTTATCGCGCAGGTGTTCAGCAGCAGTGAAAGCGGTGGCGATGGCTCAGGCCACGGCTTCCTCGGTTTTGGCGGGGGGGACGGCGGGGTCTTTGGCAGCAGCACGCTGTCGAATCTGTTCAATCAGGACACTGGCAGCGAAGGGGATTCGCTGAGCACCTTCGGCAATAACTCAATCAGGACAGGAGATGCTTCCCAAGGGCTGCGCGGCGTGTTTGGCGCACCGAGTCTTGGTCAGCAATTACAACAACTCAAAGACACCGAGCAGCGGCAGGTCGAAAGCCTGGCCGCGGCTTTGCAACAGGTCGGCATCAGTGAAATGCAGGCCTGAAAAAACCATTAAAAGCAGGGCGGCACCTGGGGGCTCCAAGGATGAAGAGAAGTCAGAAGTTATTCGGCGCCAGCCTGCTGGCGCTGGCGATCAGCGGGTGTGCAGTCACCAGTGAACCGATCGAACGCAGCGTCAGCCAACAGCGCGCCAAAAGCGATCTGCAAAACATGTACACGGGGCAGGAGCCTCTCAGCGGCCCACTGACCCTGCACCAGGCCATGGCCCGCGCGGTGAAGTACAACCTCGAAGGCCGGCTCAAGATCATGGAAGAGGCCTTGGCCAAGCGCCAACTCGACCTCGCCAGTTTCGACATGCTGCCACGCATGGCGCTGGACGCCGGGTATGTGGGGCGTAATAACGTAAACGCTTCCAGCAGCCAGAGCGTGGAAACCGGCACCCAGTCTTTGGAACCGTCGACCTCCCAGGACCGCGACCGTGAAGTGGCGGACCTGACCATGGTCTGGAACGTGCTCGACTTCGGCGTCAGTTACATCAGTGCCAAGCAGCAGGGCGATCAGCGGCTGATCGTGCAGGAGCGTCGGCGCAAGGTGATCAACACCATCGTTCAGGACGTACGCTCGGCCTATTGGCGAGCCATGGCCGCCGAACGTTTGCTCAAGCAGATCGACAGCCTGATGGCCCGGGTCGAAACCGCTCGCAACAATAGCCAGAGCATGAGCGAACAGCGCATCGGCGATCCGATTCAGTCGTTGGGTTATCAGCGCTCGCTGATCGAAGCCACTCGGCAACTGGAAGAGCAACGCCGCGCACTGTCGCTGGCGAAAACCGAACTGGCGACCCTGATCAACCTGCCTCCGAGTACCAATCTGACGCTGGCGACCCAGGACGATTACGTCATTCCGGAACTCAAGGTCGACCTCGCCAGCCTGGAACAGGAAGCCCTGACGAGTCGGCCGGAATTGCGAGAGCAGGATTACCAGACCCGCATCAGCGCCGCCGAAACCCGCAAAGCCATGCTGCGTCTGCTGCCGGGGCTGGAGTTTTCCGCCGGTGGGCATTACGACAGCAACTCGTTTTTGGTGGAGCAGGGCTGGGCGGATTACGGGGTGAAAGTCACCTGGAACCTGTTCAATGTGATTTCCGCGCCCGCCGCGATCGACGTTGCCAAGGCCGGTGAAGAAGTCGCCACGGCGCGTCGACAAGCGATGTCGATTGCCATACTGGCGCAGCTTTACGTGGCCAACGCCAACTATCGCGAGGCGATGCGGCAGTTCAAGACCAATCAGCAACTGTCGGACATCGATGGGCAAATCGTCGGCCAACTGCGCAATCGCTATCAGGCGGCCGGGCTGGGCGAACTGGATCTGATCCAGGGCGAGCTGAACACCTTGCAGGCCGATCTGCGTCGTGACCTGTCTTACGCTGACTTGCGCAACGCTTACGGGCAAATTTTCGCCAGCGCCGGTCTCGATCCGCTGCCGGATGAAGTGCAATCGACCGAAGTCCAGTCCATCGCCACCGCCTTGGCCAATCGCGAAGAGGCGTGGGCGGCGGGCAACATCTCAATGCCGGTGACCCATGCCCCGGTCCAATAACCTGCTGGCGCCGACGGCGAGCATCAGCCGCGCCCAAAGGGAGACCCGCAACGGCCATCGTGGCGCGGCGATTCTGCTGACCGGTTTACCGGCCGCGGGCAAGTCGACATTGGCCCAGGCACTGCACGCCGAGCTGTTCGAACACGGTGTGCAGAGTGTGGTGCTCGATGGCGACGGACTGCGGGTCGGGCTCAATCGCGATCTGGGGTTTACCGACAGCGATCGTCTGGAAAACATCCGCCGCGCCAGCGAACTCGCGGCGCTGTTGGTCGAGAACGGGCAGATTGTCATCCTGGCGATGATCGCGCCCTTGGTGGAGTTGCGTGAATTGTTCGCCCGACGGTTGGGCGAGGATTACCGCGAAGTCTGGTGCAACGCCTCGTTGGCGGTGTGTGAACAGCGTGATCCCAAAGGTCATTACGCCCGGGCTCGACGGGGTGAGTTGGCGGGGTTTACCGGTGTCTCCGCGCCTTACGAACCACCGCCGTCTGCGTCGCTAGTGCTCGACACGGGCGCGCAGTCGGTCGAGGCCTGTCTCGATCGTTTGCTGACCTGGCTCGGCGAATGCGCGGTGCTGCCGAAACGATGAGTCGGCCGGCCTTCTCCCGGTTGCCGGTGGCGGTGGATTTGCCGTTGCTGCTGCAGGCACTGGCAGCGATTGGCGAGGACGACTGGCACGGCCACTTCAATAGCGATTATTACGCTGGCGACTGGAGCGGCGTGGCGCTGATTTCCGCGGCCGATGCCTTGACTGAATTGTCGCCCGGTCGCGGCGAGACTCTGTTGCGTGCGCCCTGGCTGCAAGATGTTCGATGGCAGCAAGGGCTGCGGGATCTGCCGCTGCAGATCGTCTGCGCGCGTCTGCTGCGGCTCGGCCCGGGCGGGCGCATCCACGAGCATCGCGACTATGACCTGGGCGAGCCGGACGCTGATTTGCGTCTGCATATCCCGCTGCTCAGCCCGCCTCAAGTGGACTTTCTGCTGGACGGCCAACGCATGCCGATGGCCGCTGGCGAATGCTGGTTTCTCGACCTGTCGCGGCCTCATCGCGTGGACAATCGCGATATTCAGGCACGGATTCATCTGGTACTCGATTGCCGGCCTGGTGCCTGGCTCGAGCAGGCGATTATCGACGGGCTGGCAACCACGCCGTTGCCGGAACTCGGTCAGGACGCTTTGGCGCAGTTCAAGGCGTTGGTGGCCAGTGATCCGCAGCTGTGCAAGTCCTTGCAGGGTGTGCAGGACAACCAAGCCTTTATCGTCCGTACTTTGGAACTGGCCGCCGAGCGTGGACTTGCGTTCACCCGTGAAGAACTGCGCGCGGCGATGCGCGACGGTCGTCGCCAATGGAATGAACAATGGAGTGCCTGAACCTCGAAGGCTGGTTGCCGATCCGCGTCTGGCAAGAGGCCGGGCAATGGCAAGTCGACTGGTGCTGGTTCGGTGACACGCGGCTGCATCAGCCGTTTTTTCGTGATGCGGTGGAGGATGCGCTGCGGCTGCCGTTCAATCAGGCGTTTCGCCGGAAAACCGCACTGTCGACCCTTGCTGACTGGCAGGTTTGCAGCCCCGGCCTGACGCCGAGCGCCTTTATCTTTCACGCCTCCCGCTGCGGCTCGACCCTGATCAGCCAGATGCTGGCGCAACTCGACAATCACATCGTCATCAGCGAGCCACCGCCGCTGGATGCGTTGCTGCGCAGTGATTTGCCCGCCGTCGAACGCTGTGCCGCCATCAAAGGGTTGCTGTCTGCCTACGGGCAACGTCGGCTTGGCGTGGAGCAACGGCTGGTGATCAAACTCGACGCCTGGAACATCGGTGAACTGCCGTTGCTGCGCGAGTGTTTTCCTGAAACACCGTGGTTGTTTCTTTATCGCGATCCGCTGGAAATTGCTGTCTCGCATTTGCGTCGTCCGGGCATGCACATGGTGCCGGGGATGATCGGGGCGAGCATGCTGGATGAGGAATTTCCGTTCAGCAGTCGTGAGGATTACATCGCCCGGCGGTTGGGGCGATTGCTGGCGTCGGGGTTGGCGCAATGCCAGGCGTTTGGCGGATGGGCGGTGAATTACAGCGAACTGCCGCAGGCCATGGCGGGACGGTTGGCAACGTTCTTTGCGTTGGATCTCGAGCAGCGCAGGCAAGTGTTTGCGGCGGTGGGGCAACATGCCAAGCAGCCGTCGCAGGTGTTTGTTGGTGACAGTGATGGCAAGCGTCGTGAAGCCACGATGCTGCTTCGTGATCGGGTGGAACACTGGGCGCGGGAGCCTTATGAGGCATTGGAAAAAGATCGCAGCCTTCGGCAGCTCCTACAGGTGTACCCCGAGCTTTTGTAGGAGCTGCCGAAGGCTGCGATCTTTTGGGCCGGCAGATTAATGCCTCAGGATTTCGACGACAAATCCGCCATCCCCTTAAGCAACTCGATCGGCAGCGGGAAGACGATGGTCGAACTCTTGTCCCCGGCAATCGAACTCAGCGTCTGCATGTAACGTAATTGCATGGCTCCCGGCTGACGCCCGAGCATTTCAGCAGCCTGCATGAGTTTTTCCGAGGCCTGCAATTCGCCTTCAGCGTGGATCACCTTGGCCCGACGTTCCCGTTCGGCCTCGGCCTGTTTGGCGATGGCGCGAATCATCGATTCGTTGAGGTCCACGTGCTTGATCTCGACGTTGGCCACCTTGATCCCCCAGGCATCGGTCTGCGCATCGAGCACTTGCTGGATGTCGACGTTCAGGCGTTCCCGTTCGGCCAGCAATTCATCGAGCTCATGTTTACCGAGCACCGCCCGCAACGTGGTCTGCGCCAGTTGGCTGGTGGCCATGAGAAAGTCTTCGACCTGAATGATCGCCTTTTGCGGATCGAGCACGCGGAAATACAGCACCGCATTGACCTTGACCGAGACGTTGTCGCGGGTGATCACGTCTTGTGGCGGCACGTCGAGCACCACGGTACGCAGGTCGACGCGAACCATTTGCTGAACCACCGGAATCAGCAGGATCAGGCCGGGGCCTTTGACCTGCCAGAAGCGTCCGAGTTGGAACACCACGCCGCGCTCATATTCGCGCAGGATGCGGAAGGTCGACCCCGCCAGTGCAATCAGCAATAACAGCAGCGCGGCAAAACCCAGTTGCAGGCCCATAACTATTCTCCGCCATCATTGTTCATTGCGGGCGCCGCGTCAGCCGCGGCCACTTCCAGCAGTAGACCCTTGCGTGCCACCACCCGGACCTGTTGACCCGGTTGAAGCGGTGTTTCGCTCAATACCTGCCATTGTTCGCCTTGCAGATGCACCCAGCCGATATACGCATCGCCAGCCTGCAATGACGTTACCGGCGTCACGCTGCCGAGTAATGCGTCATCGCCGCTGACGTTGCGGCGCGGTCGGGTTTTCAAGGCGTGGATCAGCAGGAAAGTCAGCAGCAAGGCACTGATCAACCCCAGGCCGATCATCAAGGGAACAGGGACCTCGGTATTGGTCAGAATCACCGCGCCGATCACGAACATCACAATGCCGCCCAGACCGACCACGCCGTAATTGGGCAAGGCCGCTTCGGCAATCAGAAACGCTATGCCGAACGTGATCAGCCAGATCCCGATAGGGTTGGGAACCAGCAGGACGACGGTGTCCGCTGCGAAAACCGATCCGCTCAAGGCCAACAGCAGCGCAATTGCACAGCAACGAGTGTTCACTTGACCCTCCGGGAGAGTCATCCGTCCGCGAGCCGTTCATGACTCTGTATACAAGTTTAGTTGAGCCTGCACTTGTATGAATTTTGATCAGTTGTCGACAGCGTCCGACGGGCGGATTTCCCGCCGGATCCCACCAGCGGGCCTAGACTTTTAAGGGAGACCAAAAGCTAACCACCGTCCGCGATTCGTTGCTGCGGACACCGAGGTGCATCATGCGTATGGCAAAAACCGTGCAGAACAGCCTGGAAAAGGCTCACTGCGAATATGACATCGTTTCCCACCCGCACTCGGCCAGCAGCCTTGAAACGGCTCGGCTCGCGGGCATTCCCGCCGAACGGGTCGCCAAATCGGTGATTCTCGACGATCGCCACGGGCATTACTTAATGGCCGTGCTACCCGCCAGCCGTCATCTGGACCTGAGCAAAGTACGTGGTAGCAGCGAATGGCAAATCACCCGTGAAAGCAACCTGCCGCACCTGTTTGACGATTGCGAACGCGGTGCCGTGCCTGCACTGGGTGAATCCTACGGGATGGACATGGTCATCGACCCACAGCTGACCCGGCAGAAAGACATCTACCTCGAAGCCGGCAACCACAACAATCTGGTACACATGAGCGTGCCGGAATTTCTGAAAATGGTGCCGCATGCCGAGGTGTGCGAGTTGAGTCAGTCGGCGTAGCGTCGACATAACTGCCATCATCGCGGGCAAGCCTCGCTCCTACAGGAATTGCGAAAACCCTGTGGGAGCGAGGCTTGCCCGCGAATAGCCGCGCCACGGTCACCCATCCAACACGCAATCACGAAGGAGCCAGACATGGAATCCCCTACCCACAGCCTCCCATCTCTCTTCAAACAACTCGGCCTGCCTGATGACGCCGAAAGTATCGATAAATTCATCGCTACCCATTCACCGCTCAAACCCGAACTGCACCTGGCGGACGCGTTCTTCTGGAACGAGAGCCAGGCAGAGCTGCTGCGTGAGGAGATTCTGGATGATGCAGATTGGGCGGAGGTGGTGGATCAGCTGGATGTGCTGCTGAGGAAGGGGCGGGGTGTGTAAACGAAAAACCTCGTCACAGGTTTCTTCTGGGTCTTATTAACTTGGTTCAAGTAGCTTCCATGGCGACAAATCCAAGATGAGATTGACCCATGCAATATGTTTTGGCCGAAAGAATCATCAGCATCTCCGAGTTTGCGAAAAACGTCGGTGCTGTCTTGCGGGATACACAAGCCGGGCCAGTCGCGGTAGTGGATAACAATCGAATCAGGGCGTATCTGGTTTCGGCGGATCTCTACGAAGCGATGCTGGACCGCCTGGATGATGTCGACCTTGCAACTCTCATACGCGCTCGCAATCAGGAGACTGGCGAACCAATCAGTCTTGAGGACCTGTGAAAACTCATTGCCAGCATGAGAATTGTTTCAAAACTTGACCAACTTTCCCCTCCAATGCCATATTGATAGTTAGCAAACTAACAGTGTGTGCATCCCCTCGTGCCAAAGAACCTCGACGCTCTCCAGATGAACATCAGCAGCTCCATGGTGGTGGCCGCCAGGCATTGGCGGAAGATCTGTCAGAACACGCTGGTCAACTATGGAATCTCCGAAGCCTGTGCCGTGCCGTTGTTGATGATCGGGCGTTTGGGCGAGGGTGTGCGGCAGGTGACGGTCGCGCAGGCGGCGGGGATGGAGAGTCCTTCTCTGGTGCGTTTGCTGGATCAGCTGTGTCATGCCGGTTACGTTTGCCGTACCGAAGACACCCAAGACCGCCGCGCCAAATGCCTGAGCCTGACCGAGACCGGTCGCGAACTGGTGCAGGCAGTCGAAGTCGAGTTGGTGCGTTTGCGCCATGAAGTGCTCGAAGGGATCGCCCCGAGTGATCTGGAAGCGGCGCTGCGGGTACTGAAAGCTTTCGAAGCGGCCAATCATCCAGCGGTAGCTCAACCTTGAGCGGATTTTTCACCGGCGTGCCCCCGGCGCGGGACTGGTTCTACGGTGTGCGCACATTCGCGGCATCGATGATCGCGCTGTACATCGCCATGCTCATGCAAATGCCCCGTCCGTATTGGGCGATGGCCACGGTGTACATCGTTTCCAGCCCGTTCGTCGGTCCTACCAGCTCCAAGGCCTTGTACCGCGCCGTTGGCACTTTGCTCGGTGCGGCGGCGGCGGTTTTTTTCGTGCCAATGTTTGTGCAGAGCCCTTATGTGCTGGTGGTGGTCATCGCGCTGTGGACCGGGATTTTGCTATTCCTGTCCTTGCACCTGCGCACTGCCAACAGCTACGCCTTGATGCTCGCCGGTTACACCTTGCCGCTGATCGCCCTGCCGGTGGTGGATAACCCGCTGGCGGTGTGGGACGTGGCCGAGGCGCGCACCGAAGAGATCTTTCTCGGCATCGCCTGCGCGGCAGTGGTCGGCGCCATGTTCTGGCCGCGGCGGCTGGCGCCGGTGTTCAACGATTCGGTGAACAAATGGTTCGTCGATGCCTCGACCTACAGTCTGCGCTTCCTCAGTCGCAACGTGCAGCCGGACGAAGTCAGCGCCCTGCGTTCATCGATGGTGGCGAACTTCAACAGCCTGGAGTTGATGATCGGTCAGTTGCCCCACGAGGGCGCGCGGCCGCAGACAGTGCGTAATACCAAGGAACTGCGCGGGCGAATGATCCATCTGCTGCCGGTGATCGATGCCCTCGACGACGCACTCTATGCCCTCGAGCGGCGCACGCCGGAGCTTGTGGATAAGTTCGCGCCACTGCTGACCGCGACCGCCGAATGGCTCGACCATAAAGACGCTGACCTCAACCTCTGGCAGGCCCTGAAAAACCAGCTCGAAGCGCTGCAACCGAGTGCCGAGGCGCTGGATGACCGCAAGCAGTTGTTGTTCTCCAATGCCCTGTATCGCCTCGGCGAATGGATCGATGTGTGGCAAGACTGCCGCAGCCTGCAATACGCCATTCAGTGCGAGAGCCAGGACAGTTGGCGCGCGGTGTATCGGCACTGGCGCCTCGGTCGGCTGTCGCCGTTTCTCGACCGTGGCTTGATGCTCTATTCGGCCGCGTCCACGGTCACCGCCATCATCGTCGCCTCGGTGCTGTGGATTCTGCTCGGCTGGACCGACGGCGGTAGTGCGGTGATTCTGGCGGCGGTGGCGTGCAGTTTTTTCGCTTCGATGGACGACCCGGCGCCGCAGATCTACCGGTTCTTTTTCTGGACCGCGATGTCGGTGCTGTTCGCCAGCCTCTATCTGTTTCTGATCCTGCCGAACCTGCATGACTTCCCGATGCTGGTGCTGGCATTCGCCATCCCGTTCATCTGCGTTGGCACCCTGACGGTGCAGCCGCGTTTCTACCTGGGCATGCTGCTGACCATCGTCAACACGTCATCTTTCATCAGCATTCAGGGCGCCTACGACGCGGACTTCCTCAGCTTCGCCAACTCCAACCTGGCTGGTCCCATGGGTTTGCTGTTCGCGTTCATCTGGACCCTGATCGCCCGGCCATTCGGCGCGGAATTGGCGGCCAAGCGCCTGACCCGTTTCAGCTGGCGCGACATCGTCAGCCTCACCGAGCCGGCTTCGTTGGCCGAACACCGGCAATTGGGCGTGCAGGTCCTCGATCGCCTGATGCAGCACTTGCCGCGGCTGGCCATGACCGGCCAGGACACCGGGATCGCGCTGCGGGAAGTACGCGTGGCGTTGAATCTGCTCGACCTGCTGGCCTATACGCCGCGTGTGGTGGGCGTGCCGCAGGTGCTGCTGCAGCAAGTGGTGGCCGAAGTCGGTGAGTACTTCAAGGCCTGTCTCAAGGCCGACGAACGTCTGCCAGCGCCGAGCCCGTTGCTGATGACTCTCGACCGCACCCGTCGCGCCCTCGATACCGAGTGCGACGACGGCGCCCGTCTGCATTTGCTGCACGCCCTGAGCGGCTTGCGCCTGGCCTTGCTGCCGGGTGTGGAGTTCGTCGGCACAGGCGAGCTCGAAGAACCGCTTCCCCATGGCATCGATGGAGCGCCTTTATGATCGGTGATCTGGATATCAGCGGGGTGTTCCTGCCCACGCTGCTGGTGCTGATGGGCATTACCTACGTGTTGTACCTGTTGGTGCACGGGTTGCTGACGCGCCTGCACTTTTACCGTCTGGTCTGGCACCGGGCATTGTTCAACGTGGGTCTCTACGCCTTGCTCCTCGGCGCCGTGGATTCACTCAGTCGATACCTGATGACATGAAAAAACCTTTTTTGACCCTCGGCCGCGTGGTCTTGACGCTGTTGATCGTGACCTTCGCCGTTGTCGTGGTCTGGCGCATGGTCATGTATTACATGTTCGCGCCCTGGACCCGGGACGGGCACATCCGCGCCGACATCGTGCAGATCGCCCCGGACGTGTCGGGACTGATCCAGCAGGTGGAGGTGCGCGACAACCAATGGGTGAAACGCGGCCAGGTGCTGTTCAGTATCGATCAGGACCGTTTCAAACTGGCGTTGCGCCAGGCAAAAGCGGCCGTCGCCGACTGCCAGGAAACCCTGGCCCAGGCTCAGCGCGAGGCCAAGCGTAACCGTGGCCTCGGCAACCTGGTCCCGGCCGAACAACTGGAAGAAAGCCAGTCCCGTGTCGCCCGCGCCGAAGTGGCGTTAATGGAGGCGCAGGTGGCGGTGGACAGCGCTCAGCTCAACCTTGACCGCTCGCTGATCCGCAGCCCGGTGGATGGCTACGTTAACGACCGGGCGCCGCGTTCCCAGGAGTTCGTCACCGCCGGGCGGCCGGTATTGTCGGTGGTGGACAGCAACTCGTTCCACATCGATGGATATTTCGAAGAAACCAAATTGGACGGCATTCATGTCGGCCAGAGCGTCGATATTCGGGTCGTCGGCGACCGCGCTCGGCTGCGCGGGCATGTGGAAAGCATCGTCGCCGGTATCGAAGACCGCGACCGCAGCAGCGGCAGCAACCTGTTGCCCAACGTCAATCCGGCGTTCAGCTGGGTGCGGCTGGCGCAGCGGATTCCGGTACGAATCGCTTTCGACGAGGTGCCAGCGGACTTCCGCATGATTGCCGGCCGCACGGCCACGGTGTCGATCATCGACGATCAAGCCGGGGAGCCGGCGCAATGAGCAGGGCCTCTGGATTGGCGGTGGCCGGGTTAGGGCTGCTGCTGTCGGCCTGTCAGGTGGTCGGGCCTGATTATCACTTGCCGGACGAGGCCGCCGTGCACCGTGACGACTTTCAGGGCGATCTGGCGGTGAACGGCAAAAATGTCGTTTCGGCACCGGTGCCCAGCGATTGGTGGCGGTTGTATCAGGATCCGCGTCTGGACCAATTGGTGCAGCAGGCCATGGCCTCCAACACTGATTTGCGGGTGGCGGCGGCGAATCTTTCGCGGGCTCGCGCTCAGGTCGACGAAGCGCAGGCGGCGGGCGGTTGGAGCGGTGGCGTGAAAGTCGGTGCCCAGCGTTTGCAAGAGTCTGGCGAGGCGTTCTTGCTGGCGGATAAAGTGCCGGTGGCCAACGTCGGTGATATCGGCATCACCACGTCCTATCAGTTCGACCTGTTTGGTACATTGCAGCGCGGCATCGAAGCGGCCAAAGCCAATGCCGATGCGACTCAGGCGGCAGCGGACACCGCGCGCATCACGCTGGTGGCCGATGTGGTGCGGGCTTACACCCAAGTCTGCGCGGCCAACGAAGAGCGGGAGATCGCTCAGCATTCCCTCGACCTGCAAGCCCAGAGCACCACGCTGACCCAGCGCTTGCGCGATGCCGGGCGCGGCGATGAAACCCAGGTCACCCGTTCACAAACCCAATTCAAATCCTTGCGCGCCGAATTGCCGCGTTATGAAGCGGCACGTCAGGCCGGACTGTTCCGCTTGTCGATGCTGCTGGCCAAACCGGTCGAGCAATTGCCTGCAGGTACCAGCGACTGCGCTGAGCTGCCGAAAATTGCGCAATTGTTGCCGGTGGGTGACGGCGCCACGCTGCTAAAGCGTCGACCCGACGTGCGGCAGGCCGAGCGCAGATTGGCGGCCGCGACGGCCGGTATCGGTATTGCAACCGGCGAGTTGTACCCGGACATCAGCATCGGCGCGACCGTTGGTACGGTCGGGATTCTGGAAAACCTCGGCAAACCGGCGACCAATCGCTGGGGCTTCGGCCCGTTGCTGAGCTGGACCGTGCCGTCCAACGGCTCCCGCGCGCGAATCCGTGAGGCCGAGGCCGCGACCCAAGGCGCGCTGGCGCATTTCGATGGCGTGGTGCTCAACGCCATCCGCGAAACTCAGACCGGCCTGGCGCAATATTCCGCGCAGCTTCAGCGCCGCGATGCGTTGGCAGATGCCGAGCAATCGGCGCAACTGGCGGCCGACCAGACCCACCGCTTCTTTCAGGCCGGCCGCGCGTCGTTTTTGGCTGACCTGCAAGCCACCCGCACCTACACCGACGTACGGGCGCAACTGGCCTCGGCCAGCACCCAAGTCGCGATGAGCCAGATCGATTTGTTCCTTGCTTTGGGTGGCGGCTGGGAAAGCGGACGAACGCAAGGGTCACAACCCGGCAAACCCTGAGGCCGTTGCTATGCTTTGATTTGATGGGGGCGCGCGGCGAACCCGTCGATCAAGGCTTGCGTTGGTCATGGGGATCTAATAATGAAAAACCCTTACGCTCCCGGCTTCTGGTGCGCCATTGCAGCATTGGTTTTGCTGTCGGCCACCTATTTCTACGGCGTCATGCTGGCCCACCAGCTCGACACGGCGCTGATATTCCTCGACAGCGCAGTGGCGTTGATCGCCGTGATGGCTATCGTGGTGGTCGCCTGGGCTTCATTACAGGGCCAGCGCATCAAGAAACGACAACTCGAACAAGGCAAAACCCTGGTGCTGATCTGGGACACCAAGGTGGCTTTGCGTCGCGTCGAAACGGTGTTCGACCGGTATTTCTGGGGCAGTTACTGGCAACCGGGGCGCACCTTCCAGGAAGTCATGGGCGAACTCACCGGCACGCCGCTGGAAAAAAGCCTCGAAACCTTGAAGAAACAATGCCTGGCGCTGGACAAGCAAGTGGCCGACGAGGGGTGGCACTGGCTCAACAATGCGCGAGAGCTGTCTGATGTCGCCAACGCCATGGCCCGCGAACGCTATCAGCTGGATTTCTGCGACCCGCGCGCGGAAGTGACCGGCGGGGCGGTGATCAATCGGGATTTTGAAGTGCTGGTGTATACGTGGACAGCGCGGCTCAAGAGTTTTGATCATCAATTGGATGAGATTGAGGTTCAGTATTCCTGAATTGAGGTTGGCTGGACTGACGCCATCGCGGGCAAGCCCGCTCCCACAGGTTCAGCGCAATCCTTGTGGGAGCGGGCTTGCCCGCGATGGCAATCTTACAGCCGCTGAAACTATCGCCCCTTCTGCGCGATCCATAGACACTCTTTCACCTTTAATCATTGAGCCGCTTTGCGGCGCAAATGCTAATCTCCATCCCACTTTTAGCGCAGTCGTGACCGCAACCTGTCATGGGTTCAGGGAAGACGACCACACTTTCAACAACGGACACTGAACGGGTACTTCATGAATAAATCAGCAGGCGTGCTTCTAGGAATTGTCGTGGCCATCGGTGCAATCAGCGCTGGCGGTGCGTGGTACACCGGCTCCAAACTCGATGGGGTGCTGAACACCTCGATCGCCGACGCCAACAAAGAGCTGCAAGCCGCGCTGGCTGGTTCCAACGGTACGGCATCGCTGGAGCTGGTGTCGCTGGACCGCCATGTGTTCAGCAGCACCGCGCACTACCGCCTCAAGGGCGAGGGCGAGATGTTTGGTGAAGCGCCGGTCGAGTTGCTGTTCGTCGACCGCATCGAACACGGCCCGCTGCCGTTTTCGCGTCTGGTATCGCTGAAGTGGTTGCCGGTCCTGGCCACCAGTCACTACGAGTTGGAAAAGACTCCGCTGACCGAGAAGTGGTTTGCGGCCGCCAAGGACAATTCCCCGGTCAAAGGCGTGGTCAACATCGGCTACGACAACTCCACGAAGGGCACCCTCGAATTCCTGCCGCTGGAAACAGCACTGGATGACAAATCCAATCTGACCTTCTCCGGTATGAAACTCGACGTAGCCGCCAGTGCCCAGGCGCAAAAGGTCAAGGCTGACGGTTACATGGACAGCCTGAAGCTGACCACCGTGGCCGAAGATCAGACCCCGGTGCAGGTCGAGCTCAACGGCTTGACCGTGGCCAGTAACCTGAACAAAAGCACGTACGGCTATTACACCGGCGAAAACACCATCGAGCTGACCAACAGCAAGACCACCTTCGGCGCCAAACAGTCGATACTCGGCGTCAAGAACTTTGAAATGAAGAACAAGACTGAGGAATCGGGCACCAACGCTTCAGGGCGTGCCGATTACAAGGTTGGTGAAGTGTCCTTGAACGGCAAAGTTATCGGCTCTGCGCAGATGGCCATGAGTCTGAAAAACCTCGACATCCCGTCAACGATGTCGCTGATGCAGATCTACCAGACCAAACTGCAACCGTACGAGAAGGCCGCCGCTGAAGCCGCTGCCGCTGGTCTACCGGCGCCGGAACTGAACCTGACGCCGGCCGAAGAGGCACAGGTCAAGACCGGCCTGGAGAAACTGCTGGCCGCCGGCCCGCAGGTGGCTCTGGAAAACCTGTCGTTCAATACCAGCAACGGCGAAAGCCGCGCCAACCTGGTGCTGGACCTGACCAAACCGCAGTCCATGGACCTGCCGCCAGACCAGTTGGTCAAGCAATTGATCGCGCTGCTGGACTTCAACCTATTGGTGTCCAAGCCAATGCTGGTTGACGTGCTCACCGTGCAGTCGCAAATCGACGGCCAGACCGACGCCAAGCTCATCGCCGATCAGGCGAGCGCAACCGCCGACATGTTCAGCAGCATGGCGGTCGGCACGCAATTGGCGAAACTGGACGGCAACAACGTCGTCACCAAGCTGCACTACGCCAACAATCAGGTGGACTTCAACGGCCAGAAAATGACCCTCGAAGAATTTGTCGGCTTCGTGATGAGCAAACTCGGCGGCACGGGCGACGTCAGCATCCAGTAAAACCGAAGGCTTCAGCGCAACGCCCGGCCTCTGCAACACGCAGACGCCGGGCGTTTTGCTGTCTGGGGTTTCGAAACGGGGAGAGGGGGAGGAGGTTCCAATGCCAGTCAATCAAGCGCAATCCATGTGGGAGCGGGCTTGCCCGCGATAGCGATCTATCAGCCAACATCTTTATCGACTGACGCGCCCTCATCGCGGGCAAGCCCGCTCCCACAGGGGCTGCGCTTGGCTGACTGGCACCAGAGAACCGGAGCGTCACGAATCTGAAGAATTCTTGTGTTCTGAATAGTCGACTACGCTTGCATGCAAGACTGCATCGATAAAGCTTGGCTGGGTCTTTCGACCCGGCTTTCCGCTACGAATGGGCAAGGGACATTGCGACCCGGCTGGCCATGTAAGGATGCTGACGAATGCCGTGTATTGCTGGTCCCTTTATTCATCGTGGTTTGCGCCCCTTGTTTAGCGTTGCGCTGTGCGGCCAGTTGTTGTGGCCGATGCTGGCGCTCGCCGACACCCCCTACGACCAAATGGTTCACGATGCACGGGCCGGCAACTACACGCCTGCGCTGACTGTATTGCGCCAGGTGCCAGTCAACCAGGCCACCACCGGCCAGATCAGCGATCACTTGCAGATCGCCAGCTGGGCGGGTCTGGATGCCGAAGTGGTCCAGGTCTATGAAACCCAGGGGCACAATCGTGCGCTGCCGGTTCAGGCCCTGACCGCCACCGCGCGATCCTATCGCAACCTCAAGCGCTGGGACTCGGCGACCCGGGTGTACAACAAGGCCCTGGCCCTTGAACCGCAAAATGCCGACCTGCAGCTGGGGCTGGCGATGACCCAGGCCGATGCCGGTAAACCTGACGAGGCGGTTGCCCGCGCCAGGGCGCTGGTGGCGGCGAAACCGGATGATCCTTCCCGCCGCTTGGCCCTGGCCTACGCCTTGACCCGCGCCGGCGCCACCTACGACGCATTGTTTGAATACGACCAGGCCTTCATCCGCGCTGGCAGCAAGCCCGACGTCGCTCGGGAATACGTGATTGCCCTGCAACGCGCCCGTTTGCCGGAACCGGCCTTGCGCCTGGCGCGTCAGCGGCCGGGATTGCTGGACCCGGTTACACTGCGACGCCTCGAAGGTGACCTGGCCGCAGAACGCGTGCGGTTGGCCGAGCTGGCCACTCGCAGCGAAAAAGAACGTTATCTGATCGCTGATCGGGCTCTGGCCGATTACGACCAATTGCTGACGACATGGACGCCGGATCCTCAGGCCCACGATGACGTCATCCGCTGGCGAATCGATCGCATGGGCGCCCTCAAGGCCCGTGCACGCACCGCCGATGTGATCGCCGAATACCAGAAGCTGCTCGCCGAAGGTGTGAAGATTCCGACCTACGCCCTGCGTTGGGTGGCGTCGTCCTATCTGGACCAGCGTCAGCCAGAAATCGCCACCGATTTGTATCGTCAGGTGCTGGTGGCGCCGGATGCCGATGTCGGCGACCGCCTGGAAGACAGCACCGCGCTCTATTACGCCCTGCTCGAAAGCGATAAGGCCGATGAAGCGCGTAAGGTCGCTGAAGACCTGGCCAAGACTCAGAAGCCGCGCGTCGAGCTCAAGGGTTTGCCGGTGGGCAACCCCAACGATGAATGGATGGACGCGCAGCAACTCGCCGCCCAGGCCGGCACCTACGGCGCTGATCTGCCGTCGGGCGAGCAGCGTTTGCAGACGCTGGTGGATCAGGCCCCGGGCAACCTCGGCCTGCGTCTGGCCCAGGCCGATCTGTACCTGGCCCGGGACTGGCCACGGCGCGCCGAGAATCAGCTCAAGGAAACCGAGAGCATGGCGCCGCGGGACATCGGCCTGGAAGTTGCGCAAGGCCACACCGCCATGGATCTACAGGAATGGCGGCAGATGGATGCGCTGACCGACGATGTGGTCGCGCGTTTTCCGGACAACCGTCAGGTCCAGCGTTTGCAGCGTCAGCGTGCAGTCCATGACATGGCCGAGCTGCGGGTAGAGGCCTATGGCGGCAAGAGTTATGGCGGGGGCAACGGCGACGCCGGGGCGGTCAACGGCAGTCGCGATTTCGGCATCGAAACCACGCTGTACAGCCCGCCCATCGATGAAGACTGGCGTGTGTTCGTCGGTGCCGGTTACGCCACCGGCGACTTCCAGGAAGGCACCGGCCACCATCGCTTTCAGCGCGTCGGGCTAGAACGCCGGACTCGCGATATGACCCTGGAGGCGGAAGTCTCCAATCATTCCTATGGCTTCGGTGACAAACAGGGCGCGCGCCTGGCGATTGCCCGAGACATCGATGATCACTGGCAGTACGGCGGCAGCCTCGAATACCTGTCGGCGCAAACGCCGTTGCGGGCCTTGAACAGCGACATCACCGCCAATGGCGGCAGCGGTTTCATCCGTTGGCGCGCCAATGAGAGCCGCGAGTGGAGGCTGGCGGTCAGCCCCTCGCACTTCAGTGACGGCAACAACCGTGTCGAAGCGTTGCTCACCGGACGCGAGGGTGTTTACCGCGCACCGGGGTTGCAAGTCGACCTCGGCCTGGAGGTCGGCACCAGCCATAACTCCAAGTCCGACGACGTGCCGTACTTCAACCCAAAATCCGACTTCAGCGTGCTGCCGACGGTGAACGTCAACCATGTGCTCTATCACCGCTACGAAACCTCCTGGAGCCAGCAGTTCCAGGCCGGTGCGGGCACCTATAGCCAGCGTGATCACGGGACCGGCGGCGTCGGCCTGCTGGGTTACGGCCAGCGCTACAGCTGGAACGACGTATTCGAGGTGGGTGGCCTGCTGAGCGTGATCAACCGGCCTTATGACGGTGACCGCGAAACCGATCTGCGCCTGCTCGTCGACCTCACTTACCGCTTCTAGAAGAGTTTGAAGATGCCTTTTATTTCGCGTTTCATCCTTCTGCTGGGAGCGCTGTTGATCAGCGCCTGCGCCCAGCAAGCCCCGGCCTTCGCACCGCCGTCCGAACGCCCGGTGTCGGCCAATGAAAAGCCGTGGCCGAAAAACCACGTACTCGGGATCTCTTACCACGATGTCGAAGACCGTGATCCCGATCAGGCGGTAGTGGCCGTGCGCACCGAACGCCTGCTCGAGCAACTGGCGTGGCTGCGGGAGAACAACTACCAACCGGTCACCGTCGACCAGGTCATGGCCGCTCGCAACGGCGGCCCTGAACTGCCGCCACGGGCGATCATGCTGAGTTTCGACGACGGTTATTCGAGCTTCTACACCCGCGTGTTGCCAGTACTGCGCGCCTATAACTGGCATGCCTTGCTGGCACCGGTCGGGGTATGGATCGATACGCCGCTGAACCAGCCGGTGGATTTTGCCGGTACACCGCGTAAGCGTTCGGACTTCCTGACCTGGGAGCAGATCCGCGAGATTTCCCGATCCGGCCTGGTGGAAATCGCCGCCCACACCGACGCCAGCCACAAAGGCGTGTTGGCCAACCCGCAAGGCAACCTGCAACCGGCGGCCGCGACCCGGCGCTATGACGCTGTTAACGGACGCTATGAAACCGAAGCCCAATTCCAGGCCCGGATGCGCGCCGACGTGGCGGCCATCTCGGAGAAAATCCGCAAGGTCACCGGTTACAAACCACGTGTCTGGGTCTGGCCATACGGCGCGGCGGACGGCACCTCGCTGCAAGTGGTCAACGAACAGGGTTATCAGATGGCCCTGACCCTGGAAGACGGCCTCGATGCCCTCGACGACCTGATGAGCAGCCCGCGCTTTTTGGTGGCCTCGGACCCGGATGGCGAACACTTCGCCAACAGCATCGTCTCGGTGCAGGCTGAATCGCCGATGCGCGTGGTGCATGTGGACCTGGACAACGTCTACGACGCGGACCCGGCCCAACAGGAAATCAACCTCGGCAAACTGATCCAGCGCATGGCCGACATGGGCGCCAACACCGTATTCCTGCAAGCCTTCGCCGACCCTGCCGGCGATGGCCTGGTGCATTCGCTGTACTTCCCCAACCGTCACCTGCCGGTGCGCGCCGACCTCTTCGACCGCGTGGCCTGGCAGTTGCGTACTCGGGCTAACGTCAAGGTCTTCGCGTGGATGCCGGTGCTGAGTTTTGCCCTGGACTCGAAGTTGCCACGGGTCACTCGCTGGGACCCGAAAACCGCTACCACGTCGATTGATCCGGATCAGTACAAGCGCTTGTCGCCATTCGATCCGAACGTGCGGCGCATCATCGGTGAAATCTACGAAGACGTGGCACGCCTGACCTCGGTCGACGGCATCCTCTATCACGATGACGCGGTGCTGTCGGACTTCGAAGACGCCGGGCCTGATGCCTTGAAGGTCTATGCCGCCAACGGTCTACCCGGTTCGATTGCCGCCCTGCGTGCGGATCCAGCCATGCTGCAACGCTGGACGCGGTTCAAGAGCCGCTACCTGATCGATTTCACTCACGAACTGACTGCCAAGGTCCGCGCCATTCGTGGCCCGCAAGTGAAAACGGCGCGCAATATTTTCGCCGAGCCAATGCTCAACCCCGAGAGCGAAGCCTGGTTCGCGCAGAACCTCGATGACTTCCTGAGCGCCTACGACTGGACGGCGCCAATGGCCATGCCACTCATGGAAAAACAGAGCCTCCAGCAATCCGGCCCTTGGCTCGAAACGCTGGTGGCGACGGTGAAATCGCGCCCCGGCGCACTCGACCGCACGGTGTTCGAATTGCAGGCCCGTGACTGGACGAAAAACGCCGACGCCGACATCGACGGCGAACAGTTGGCTGACTGGATGGGCCGCCTCAAGCGTCAGGGCGCCACCAGTTTCGGCTACTACCCGGACAACTTCCTCGAGAACCAGCCGGACCTGAAAACCGTGCGGCCCGCGCTCTCCAACAAGTGGAATCCATAACATGCTGGACAGACTTTTAGCCCTGCTGGTTCTGGCGATCGTCCTTGGGGTTCCCCTCGGGCTGATCTTTCTGCTCACCGGGCAATTCCTGATGGACTTCGTGTTCTTCTATCCACTGTTCATGTCGGGACTGTGGATCGCCGGCGGCCTGTATTTCTGGCTGCATTGGGAGCGGCACTGGCCGTGGCAGGACGACACTTTGCCGCCACCGCTGGCCGGCGAACCGCTGATCTCGATCCTGATCCCTTGCTACAACGAAGGCGACAACGCGGCCGATACCATCCACGCGGCGCTGGCCCAGCATTACCCGAACATCGAAGTGATCGCGATCAACGACGGCTCCAAGGACAATACCGCCGCGGTGCTCGATGCACTGGCGTTGCAGGATCCGCGTTTGCGGGTGCTGCATCTGGCGGAAAACCAGGGCAAAGCCGTGGCCCTGCGCATGGGCGCCATCGCGGCGCGCAGCGAGTATCTGGTGTGCATCGACGGTGACGCGCTGCTGGCGCCGAACACCGCGGCGTATCTGGTGGCGCCGATGCTCGACAATGCGCGACTGGGCGCGGTGACCGGCAACCCGCGAATCCGCACCCGTTCGACCTTGATCGGCCGCGTGCAGGTCGGCGAGTTCTCGTCGATCATCGGCCTGATCAAGCGCACCCAACGGGTGTTCGGGCGGATCTTTACCGTCTCCGGGGTGATTGTCGCCTTCCGTCGCACGGCCCTGAACCGGGTCGGCTACTGGAGCCCGGACATGATCACTGAAGACATCGACATCAGTTGGAAGCTGCAACTGGATCACTGGAGCATTTTCTACGAGCCCCGCGCGTTGTGCTGGATCCTCATGCCGGAAACCCTCGGTGGCCTGTGGAAGCAGCGTCTGCGCTGGGCCCAGGGCGGCGCCGAGGTGCTGTTCAAGAACATCCGTGGCATCTGGCAATACCGCCATCGTTACCTCTGGCCGCTGCTGTTCGAATACTGCCTGTCCACCGGTTGGGCGTTCACCTTTCTGCTGTCGGTGATTTTCTGGGGCGGCGGCAAATTTGTCGAAATGCCGCCAGCCATTGCCGTCGATCACCTGATGCCGCCGGCGTTTACCGGTCTGCTATTGGCGGTGGTCTGCCTGGTGCAGTTCGCGGTCAGCATCCTGATCGACCGCCGTTATGAAAAGGGCCTGGGCAAGACCATGTTCTGGGTGGTCTGGTATCCGCTGGTGTTCTGGCTTATCAGCTTGTTCACCACCCTGGTCAGTTTTCCCAAAGTGCTGTTCGGCCAACATCAGAAGCGCGCGCGCTGGGTCAGCCCGGACCGGGGCATCAAGCCGCTGAATGACGATGAAGAGGAGGTCATCAAATGAAAATCATCAGAACCCGGCAGCGGCCCTTTCTGGTCTTGATCGATGTTTTTCTCACCGTGCTCGCCTGGGTCGGTCTGCTGTATTTGCTGGCGCGGGGTTTGTGGCCGTTGATCGATACCCATGAGGGCCCGCGCATCGATGCGTCTTTTTTCGACGCCCTCGGCACGTTGCAGATTTACCTGTGGGTAGCGTTGTTGAATGCGGTGATCCTGATCACGTGGGCGCGTTATCAACAGCGTAAAAGCAAGAGCTTCGCCCAGCGCCGTTTGCCGGCGCCGGTGGTGGATGATCAGGGGCTCAGCAAAAGCTTCAAGCTGACCGGCGACCGGCTGGCGAAACTGCGCACCTCGGGCTCGATGACCATTCATAACGATCAGGATGGCGATGTCAGTCATGTCGTTACGCACTTCTTCCCGGTCGACCCGGCTGACCTACCGCCGCCTTTGGCGCCGCTGGAGCATCCGCTGGTTATCCGCCTGTCAGCCGAAGATGACGATAACCGAGAGCCGCTGAGCCACGTCTGAGCCTGGTACGTTCCTGTTGTTTGGGTCGGTCAGCCAACGTCCCGAATCAGCCGCCAGGCCTCATCCACCGACAGCGGTTGTTTCATCCGTTCGGCGAGCATTGCCATGGCCCGCTCCTGATCGCAGGCAACGGCCGCCGCCACCACGCCGTTCTTGCCGAACAGGCCGATAAACGGTGGGTGGTCAGGATCGCCCTTGAACTCAACCTCGTCCCAAGCCTCGGCATGTCCGAGGTAGTCGTAGTTTTTGCCGAAGTGCCAGGTCCAGAAATACGGCACGTCGAGGTAGCGCTCATCGCCGCCGAGCATATTCGCCGCCGCAATTCGCGCCTGTTGCTGAGCCAGGCGCCAGTGCTCGATCCGTTGCGGCTGGCCGTTGAGCGGGAAGGTTGCAATGTCGCCGACGGCCCAGAGCCCGTCAGCCACGCGCATTCCGCCGTCGACCTTCAGTGACTGATCTTTTTCCTTCGGCAGATCGGTAAACGGGGTGGTCGCCGGGGTGACGCCAATGCCAACCAGCACCAGATCCGCCGGCAAGCGCTGACCATTATCCAGCAGCACCGCTTCGACCTTGCCTGTGCCTTCGATCTGCGCGGCTTCGCCATCGGTATGAAACACCACGCCATTGGCCTCGTGCAGGGCACGAATTGCCTTGCCGACGGCATCGCCGAATTGCGCCTCGAAAGGGATGGCATGGCGGGCCAGGACAGTGACCTCCAGGCCGTACTGACGCAGGGAAGAGGCGGACTCCAGAGCAATGAAACTGTCGCCAACAATCACTGCCCGTTGACCGGGTTTGGCGGCTGAAAGAATCTGCAGCGCCTGCGCTTTCGAACGCAATACGAACACCTGTGGCAGATCGGCGCCAGGCAGTGAAAGATGGTTGGGAGCGCCGCCGGTGGCGATCACTGCGCCGTCATAGCTCAGCGATTGACCATCGGCCAGGCGCAGAGTCCGGTTCGGTGCATCCAGGCCCATCACATCGCTATTTATCCGTTCAATGCGCTGTTCACGATAAAAATCTTCATCCCGCAGAGGCGGAACTTCGTCCAGCGGCATCTCCCCGGCAATCACGAATTTGCTCAATACCGTACGGTCGTAACCGGCCTCGGGCTCGCGGTCGATCAGCAACACCCGGCCACCGAAACCTTTCTCTCGCAGCGCCGCCGCACAAGCCGTACCTGCGGCACCGGCACCGATGATCACAAAGGTTCGCTTATCGTCCGCCGGTGGAGTGCTGGGGGTAGGCATCGGCTGGTCATCGACCCAGACCTCATCGTCGCGCAACTCCAGCGGGTAGCGCCGCAAACTGTCCAGAGACGGGGGCTCGCACAGCGCGCCGTCTTCGAGCCGATAAGCCGCCTTGTGCCACGGGCAAATCAGCCGTCCCTCACACAGCGCGCCTTTGGCCAAGGGAGCCCCGGCGTGGGGACATTTGCCCTGATAAGCGCGCAATTGATCGCCGACCCGCAGCAAGACGATTTTCATCTTGTCGATCCGAACCTCAAGACCACGGTCTTGGGGCACATCGGCGAAACGGGCGACGCGGTGCAGTGCCATGATCGATCTCCAGGCAGGTGTTTCACTTAAGAGTTTGGCGCCTATTCCGAGGTTCAGCCAATTCCTGCTGCCACCGCACGAACGGTCCGGCTATAGTTTGCCAGCCGACGACGGCCCCCACCCGCACAAAGGTGCTCCGGTATGACCCGATTGACCTCTTTGAACCCTTGGCTGGCGGCCGTTGCAGTCGCCCTTTGCGTGCAGTTTCCGGCGCAGGCCCAGGAGCGTTTCACCCTCAGCATTCCCGGTGTTTCGGACAATCGCCTGTTCACGTCGGTGGCGGCCAGCGATGCCAACGGTTGCGGCGGCAAAAACCAGTCCCCGGCCCTGAGCTGGAACGCCGGCCCTCCGGGCACCCTCAGCTACGCCATCGTCCTGCACGACCCGGACGGCCAGAAAGGCCTGGGCGTCGATCACTGGATTCATTACGGCATCAAAGCCTCGACGCGCCAGATCCCGGCCGGCGTCGGCGCCAAATCCGCCCTCGAAGGCGTGGGCGGCAGCAACAGCAAAGGTACCACCGGTTACATCGGCCCTTGCCCGCCCATCGGCGACAGCTCCCACCACTACCTCATTCAGCTTTACGCCCTGGACCTGGCGCCAGACGCCTTGCCTGCCGGCCTGACCCGCGCGCAGCTGATGGAGCAGATCAAAGGCCATGTGCTGAAAAACAGCAGCGTGGTGCGGCGTTATCACCGCTGAAGATTTTTTTGGTGAGTTAACCCGAAGCTGACGGGCTGTCCGTCTCAGAGGATGAATGAGTCAATTTCCTCCTGAGGTCAGCCCCCATGTCCCTCCCTCTGCACTACCTCTGCCCTGCAGCCCAGGGTTTCGCCGCCGGGTTGCTGCTGGCCATTGCCGGTTGCGGCGCTTCATCCACGCCAGACTCTAAGATAGACAGCCCGGCAGCGGTTGCGCCTCCGGTTCAAGGTGCGCTGAAAACTGAAGCGTTGGTGCGCGAGGCGGTCATGGCAGACACCGCGCAGGCCAAGCGCAACGCGCGACCGGCACCGTCGGCCGCTTTCGCGCCCATGCCGGCCGGTGAAGCTTATCCACAGGGCTATCGGGATGAGCAGCGGGAGCAATATCAGGCGCTGGCCGATAACCCGATTCACAGCGTGGCCGAGGCGCCGGTCTCGACCTTCAGTGCCGATGTCGACACTGGCGCTTACGCCAATGTCCGGCGCTTGCTCAATCAGGGGCGCTTGCCTCCCGAAGGGGCGGTGCGGCTGGAAGAAATGGTCAATTACTTCCCCTACGATTACGCCTTGCCCACCGATGGCTCGCCATTCGGCCTGACCACCGAGCTGGCGCCGTCGCCCTGGAACCCGCATACCCGCTTGCTGCGCATCGGCATCAAGGCATCTGATCGCGCGGTGGCGGAGCTGGCCCCGGCGAACCTGGTGTTTCTGGTGGACGTGTCTGGCTCGATGGACCGGCGCGAAGGTTTGCCCATGGTCAAAAGCACGCTGAAATTACTGGTTGATCAACTGCGCGAGCAGGACCGGGTTTCGCTGGTGGTGTATGCCGGAGAATCTCGCGTGGTGCTGGAGCCGACTTCCGGACGGGAAAAAGCGAAAATTCGTACCGCCATCGATCAATTGACCGCAGGCGGTTCGACCGCCGGCGCGTCGGGTATCGAACTGGCCTATCAAATGGCGCAACAGGCGTTTATCCCCAAAGGCATCAACCGCATCCTGCTGGCCACCGACGGTGACTTCAACGTCGGCATCAGCGACTTCGACAGCCTCAAGCAGATGGCTGTGGATAAACGCAAAACCGGCGTGTCCCTGACCACCCTGGGTTTTGGTGTGGATAACTACAATGAACACCTGATGGAACAACTGGCCGACGCTGGCGACGGCAACTACGCCTACATCGACAACCTGCGCGAGGCGCGCAAAGTACTGGTGGATCAGCTCGGCTCGACCCTGGCGGTGGTGGCGAAGAACGTGAAGCTGCAGGTGGAGTTCAATCCGGCCCAGGTCAGCGAATATCGGCTGTTGGGCTATGAGAATCGCGCCTTGAAGCGTGAGGATTTCAGCAACGACAAAGTCGACGCCGGAGAAATCGGTGCAGGGCATACGGTGACAGCGTTGTATGAAATTGTGCCCAAGGGTGAGAAGGGCTGGCTGGAACCGCTGCGCTATGGCAATCCTGCGGCCGATGTTTCCGCAAAAACCGGGGAATTGGCGATGCTGCGAGTGCGTTATCAGTTGCCGGAAGGTGGGAATAGTCGCTTGATCGAGCGGCCAATCCTGAGTGGAGAGCTGAGTGGTGAGGCCGACAAAATCTCGGCAGCCAGCAATGATCTGCGCTTTGCCGCTGCCGTCGCTGCCTTTTCCCAGCAACTCAAGGACGGGCGTTATACCGGTAATTTCAGCCTCAAGGACACCGAAGCCCTGGCCCGTGGCGCACGGGGTGATGATCAATTCGGCCTGCGCAGTGAATTCGTGCAATTGGTGGAGTTGGCGCAGAGCCTGCGAACCCCGACCGCCTCGAATCAACAGCCCAATGACAACCGGATAGAGTGAAAGAGGCCCGCGCTGACATGTCCGATTCTGCAATCAGCTCAGCCGCCAGCAGCGACGAATCGCTGCTGGCACGCTATCGCTCCGGCGACGGGCCGGCGTTCGAAGTTTTGTACGCCCGTCATCGCCAAGGCCTTTATCGATTCCTCCTCGGCCTCAGCGGTAAACCCGAACTGGCCGAAGAGGTGTATCAGGAAACCTGGCTGAGCCTGATCCGCAGCACCAGTCAGCCACAAGGCCGGGCGAACTTTCGTACCTGGCTCTACCAGATTGCCCGCAACCGACTGATCGATCACTGGCGCAAACACGGAATCCACAACCCCTTGCACGACAGCTATGACGAACAAACCCATGCCCTGATCGATGACGCAGCCGACCCCGAACAACTGCTGAGCCTGAGCCGCGACGGTCAACGCCTCGAAGCCGCCCTGCAAACCCTCCCCGCCGACCAGCGCGAAGTGTTCCTGCTGCGCGCCCACGGCGACCTCGACCTGCCGCAGATCGCCACCCTCACCGAAACACCGCTGGAAACCGTCAAAAGTCGCTTGCGCTACGCCCAGCAAAAACTGCGTCGGCTGCTGGCCGAGGAGGTACTGACATGACTGACGCCCGACAAACACCGCCACCGCCTGACGATGAAATGCTCAAGCATTTTCGCGACCACGCAACCGGCGAACCACCGGCGCATCTCGACGCCTTCATCCTGGCCGCCGCACACCGCGAAGCCCCGGCACCGAAGCCGAACCTGTGGCAACGCTGGCTCCGCGCCTGCCAACAACCCCGCTGGCAAGTGGCATTCGCCAGCCTCGTCGGCGTCGCGCTGATGCTGGCACTGGTGCAACGCACACCGGAACAACTGCCGAGTTATGACTTCGCGCCAGCGCCTAAAGCGTCCGCCCCGGCCGCCAAACCGGAAGCCGCTGCCCGGTCCCAGGCGGCACCGACCGGCGCTATATCCGCGCCGGCACCTGCTGCGCCCATGGCGGAGTTCTCGGCGCCGTTGCAGCGCGAGTCGATCAATAGCGAAATGGCGGACGAAGCAAAAGTCAGTAAACGCTTAGCCGCGCCGACCAAGTCACTGGATGATCAATTACGTGAAGTGATACGCCTGCAAGAGACCGGTCAAACCCAAGCCGCCGAGGCGCTGCTGGCGACATTGCACAAGCGCTTTCCCAAGGAAAATCTCACGGCCCGACTCAAGGATTTGCAGAAGAAATGAGGTGAACAGCGGTCGGCAAATTTGGCATCGACACCCGAAAGCGCGCACTATCGGCCTATAGCCGATGCGTTGGAGGATGCCGTGGCACAAAAAATCGACCGCATCGCCCAAATGCTCAACTGCCCGGTGAAGGGTGAGGAACTACGGCGAGCAGTGACTGAGAGTCGTAAGGAGTTTCTTCTGGCGAAGCAGGCAGAAGAAGCGCTTGAGGAAGACGTCCTTGATGATGAAGTGGTCGAGGACGAAGAGGATGATGACTACGACGAGTTTGACTGGACGACAGAATGAAAAAACCGCTTTGGCGGTTTTTTTGTGCGCACAAAAAAGCCCCAGACCCTAAGATCTGAGGCTTTCTCGTTTCTACGTATGGTGCACCAGGCGGGATTCGAACCCACGACCCCTGCCTTCGGAGGGCAGTACTCTATCCAGCTGAGCTACTGGTGCAATGCGGGCGCCATGATACTCATATGCGCTGCAGGCGTCCATGCTGCTGAATCGTCTGCCTTTTTCAAAAGCGTAACCTACGATTGCTACGCTGATCTGAAAAAATAGGCAAATGCGGCGTTTTCGTTCTTTTTTTCGAACAGCCTATTGTCCTTTACCCCCTTTGATCCTAGGATTCGTTTGAGATTTCAAACGCTCTTGTCTGGGTGCTGAACCGCACGAGTTCGATTTGTGCGCTATTTATGTGCTTCAGCCCGGTGAATGATTTCCCTGACGGCAGCCTATAAGGCGCCTTTCTACAATCATAATTCGCTCCGCGCGTGCCGCGGTGCTGTTAAGGAAAGCCGACATGCAGCTTAAAGACACCCAGTTGTTCCGCCAGCAAGCCTTTATCGATGGCGCTTGGGTCGATGCGGACAACGGTCAGACGATCAAGGTCAATAACCCGGCAACGGGCGAAATTCTGGGCACCGTGCCGAAAATGGGCGCTGCTGAAACCCGCCGTGCGATCGAAGCCGCTGATAAAGCGCTGCCGGCCTGGCGTGCACTGACCGCCAAGGATCGCGCGAACAAGCTGCGTCGCTGGTTCGAGCTGATTATCGAGAACCAGGACGACCTGGCTCGCCTGATGACTCTGGAACAAGGCAAGCCATTGGCTGAAGCCAAGGGCGAGATCGTTTACGCCGCTTCCTTTATCGAGTGGTTCGCTGAAGAAGCCAAGCGCGTCTACGGTGATGTGATTCCGGGTCACCAGCCAGACAAGCGCCTGATCGTGATCAAGCAGCCGATCGGCGTGACCGCTGCCATTACCCCGTGGAACTTCCCTGCCGCGATGATCACCCGTAAAGCCGGCCCGGCCCTGGCCGCCGGTTGCACCATGGTGCTCAAGCCTGCTTCGCAAACGCCTTTCTCGGCTTTCGCTCTGGCTGAACTGGCCCAGCGTGCCGGTATTCCGAACGGTGTGTTCAGTGTTGTTTCCGGCAGCGCCGGCGACATCGGCAGCGAGCTGACCAGCAACCCGATCGTGCGCAAATTGTCCTTCACCGGTTCGACTGAAATCGGTCGTCAGCTGATGGCTGAATGCGCCAAGGACATCAAGAAAATCTCCCTGGAACTGGGCGGTAACGCGCCGTTCATCGTGTTCGACGACGCGGACCTGGATAAGGCCGTCGAAGGCGCGATCATTTCCAAGTACCGCAACAACGGCCAGACCTGCGTCTGCGCCAACCGCCTGTACATTCAGGATTCGGTCTACGACGCATTCGCCGAAAAACTGAAAGTGGCCGTGGCCAAACTCAAGATCGGTAACGGTCTGGAAGACGGCACCACCACTGGCCCGCTGATCGACGAAAAAGCCGTGGCCAAGGTTCAAGAGCACATTGCTGACGCTGTTGGCAAAGGCGCAACCGTGCTGTCCGGTGGCAAGGTGATGGAAGGCAATTTCTTCGAGCCGACCATCCTGACCAACGTGCCGAACAACGCTGCCGTGGCCAAGGAAGAAACCTTCGGTCCATTGGCGCCACTGTTCCGCTTCAAAGACGAAGCCGACGTGATCGCGATGTCCAACGACACCGAGTTCGGTCTGGCCTCGTACTTCTATGCTCGCGACCTGGGCCGTGTGTTCCGTGTAGCTGAAGCCCTGGAATACGGCATGGTCGGCGTTAACACCGGGTTGATCTCCAACGAAGTCGCGCCGTTCGGCGGCATCAAGGCGTCGGGCCTGGGCCGTGAAGGCTCCAAGTACGGCATCGAAGATTACCTGGAAATCAAATACCTCTGCCTGGGTATCTGAGGCCATTGCTTCAAGCGCAAAGGGCACGAGAGCGCTGTCCCTTTGCGACGCTTCAAACGGAATTTCTCTGTGGCCGGGAAAGCTGTGGCAGTCGATCATCGCATGCTGCCGTAGTTACCTCCCCGCCGCATTTTCCTTGAACCACGCCGCCCGATGAGCGGTGAATGAGGACACTATGAGCAAGACGAACGCATCCCTGATGAAACGCCGTGAAGCCGCTGTACCGCGCGGTGTTGGCCAGATTCACCCGATCTTCGCCGAGTCCGCGAAGAACGCCACCGTGACCGACGTTGAAGGTCGCGAGTTCATCGACTTCGCCGGCGGTATCGCTGTGCTGAACACCGGTCACGTGCACCCGAAAATCATCGCCGCCGTGACCGAACAGCTGAACAAGCTGACCCACACCTGCTTTCAGGTACTGGCCTACGAGCCATACGTGGAAGTGTGCGAAAAAATCAACGCCAAGGTGCCGGGTGATTTCGCCAAGAAAACCCTGCTGGTGACCACCGGCTCCGAAGCCGTGGAAAACTCCATCAAGATCGCCCGCGCTGCCACTGGCCGTGCCGGCGTGATCGCGTTCACTGGCGCTTACCACGGTCGCACCATGATGACCCTGGGCCTGACCGGTAAAGTCGTGCCTTACTCGGCCGGCATGGGCCTGATGCCAGGCGGCATCTTCCGCGCGCTGTACCCTAACGAATTGCACGGTGTGAGCATCGACGATTCGATCGCCAGCATCGAGCGCATCTTCAAAAACGACGCAGAGCCGCGTGACATCGCTGCAATCATCATCGAGCCGGTTCAGGGCGAAGGTGGTTTCTACGTCGCGCCTAAAGAGTTCATGAAGCGTCTGCGCGCCCTGTGCGACCAGCACGGCATTCTGTTGATCGCGGACGAAGTGCAGACTGGCGCTGGCCGTACCGGCACTTTCTTCGCCATGGAACAAATGGGCGTTGCCGCCGACCTGACCACCTTCGCCAAATCCATCGCTGGCGGCTTCCCGCTGGCCGGTGTGTGCGGCAAGGCCGAATACATGGACGCCATCGCTCCAGGCGGCTTGGGCGGTACTTACGCCGGTAGCCCGATCGCTTGCGCCGCGGCCCTGGCCGTGATGGAAGTGTTCGAAGAAGAACACCTGCTGGATCGCTGCAAAGCGGTCGGCGAGCGTCTGGTGACTGGCCTGAAAGCCATCCAGGCCAAGTACCCGGTCATCGGCGAAGTGCGTGCCTTGGGCGCGATGATCGCGGTCGAGCTGTTCGTCGACGGCGACAGCCACAAGCCTAACGCTGCTGCCGTGGCATCGGTTGTGGCCAAGGCTCGTGATAAGGGCCTGATCCTGCTGTCGTGTGGCACCTATGGCAACGTTCTGCGCGTACTGGTACCGCTGACCTCGCCGGACGAGCAACTGGACAAAGGCCTGGCGATCATCGAAGAGTGCTTCGCCGAGCTCTGATCCATTTGTGATCTGATCGACAAAAAACCCGCTTCGGCGGGTTTTTTTATGTCGCTTGAAAACATCAGGGGGGCATTGAACTGTCCAAAAGCCGTACAGCACGATTGCTCAAGATCGGATTGCCGGAGTTGATGCGTTTGCGCAAAAAATAAGCTTCACGCAAAACCTTGTGGGAGCGGGCTTGCCCGCGATGAGGGTCTGACATTCAGCATTGATGTAGGCTGATAGTCCGCTATCGCGGGCAAGCCCGCTCCCACAAGTTTTGCGTTGAGTTTCGATTCGAGCTCAGCCAGAGATAATCCGGTTCTTGCCCTGACGCTTGGCCTGGTACATCGCCGCATCAGCGCGGGCGAACAGGGTGTCGATGCTTTCATCCTCGTGTGTGAGGCTGCTCAGGCCCTGGCTGACGGTGATGCCGAAGGTCTGGTCGTCATGGCTGAAGCTTAACCGCTGAATTTCCCGTTGCAGGCGCTCGGCCACTTGCATGGCCATGTCCGGTGCACAGCCGGGAAACACCGCTGCGAATTCCTCACCGCCGATCCGTCCGAACAGATCACCACGCCGCAGCGCCGCGCGACCGCTCTCGGCGATGCGTTGCAGCACCTTATCGCCCTCTTGATGGCCGTAGGTGTCGTTGACCACTTTGAAGTCATCAATGTCCAGCAACAGGAACGCCATTGGCGCGCCGTTCAACCGCGCCTGCTCGAATTCGTGATTCGCGCATTCGAAGAAGTGTCGGCGATTGCTGCTTTGGGTCAACACATCGGTGCTGGCCAGGCGTTGCAGCTCGGCTTCCATCTGCTTTTTCTCGGTGATGTCTTCGGCAATGCCGACGATGATCAGCGGTTGGCCCGGCTCGGCCTGACGGTTGATGAAACACTTGTCGCTGAGCCAGCGCACCTGGCCGTCGGCGGCGATGATGCGGTATTCGCGATCTTCGACGGCGCCTTTGACCAGCACTTGGGCGAGGCTGCGCTCGGCGTAGTCCAGATCGTCGGGATAGACGCTGTCGCGCCAGTGGTTGAAGTCGGACAGCAACAGGCCGGCGGGGCGGCCAAAAATCCGGTCATAGGCCGGGCTGACGTAGAGCACCTGACGGGTTTCCCAGTTGAATGCCCAAAGCACGGCGTTGACGCTGACCAGCAGCGAGCTGAACAGCTGTTCGCGTTCGCTCAGGCGTGCCACTTCACCCTGGGCATGCATCAGCGCCATCAGCGTTTGCGCGGCCTCGGGCCACTGGGGAAGGGATGTGTCTTGTAGGCTTTTATTAACCATCGGCACAAATCTCAAAGGGCGTGCCGCTATGTCGACAGCGGCCGAGAACAAAGCCCGCCTGGATGGCGAAGTGTCTTTGAGATAGGGGATTTGGAGCGAAGTTCCCGCTTGGGGGGCAGGGGCCCGCTGGGCGGTATGGCTGCTTGAATTGACGACGCGTTTTTACGGGTAAAACGCGTCGTCAGGTTTTGCGACGGCTTCGCCGCCGAACGGGGGCAAGCCCCCTCGCCACAGAGGATCAGGCGTTGGCAGGGCGAAGGGAGTAGGTTTTCAACTGGTCGGCGAAATCACGCAGGGATTGAATCCCGCTGGCCTCGGCCTCGTGTACCCAATCCTTGATAGCAGCCAGCATGTCGTGACCATTTGAGCTGGTCTTGACCCAGATCTGTTGCAAGGCCAGGCGTTTTTCGTAAATTACCTTCAGCGCCTGGCTGTGCTCGAGCATGGTCTGGATGCGCATATGGTGCTTATCGTCCAGCAGGCTGGTTTCCCGCGACAGCAAACGCTTGGCCCGGTGGAACTGGTGACGGACGGAGTGATCGACCTTTTCCAGCTCTTGCTTGACCAGCGGCGCGATCACCAGCTTGCGGTACTGAGCCATGATCTGGAAGCGGTTGTTGAGGATCGCCATGGCGGTGTCCATGTCCAGGCTGCCTTTGCCTTCGACACGGTGGGCGATCGGTGCAACCCGCTGGACCTTGGCCAGACGCAGGAAGCTGAAGACCTGGATCCAGGCCCA
This sequence comes from Pseudomonas sp. BF-R-26, assembly GCF_019947395.1. NCBI lineage: Bacteria > Pseudomonadati > Pseudomonadota > Gammaproteobacteria > Pseudomonadales > Pseudomonadaceae > Pseudomonas > Pseudomonas sp. BF-R-26. Next base: position 92,143 of record NZ_JAGYGK010000003.1, read on the forward strand.
GCCGAGGTCGAATTCCCATTTCTTCACCGAGAGTTTGGCGGAGTTAGGGTAGGTGTGATGGTTGTTATGCAGTTCTTCGCCGCCGATCAGGATGCCCCAGGGCACCAGATTGGTCGCCGCATCGCGGCATTCGAAGTTGCGGTAGCCGATGGCATGGCCCAGGCCATTGACCACGCCGGCGGCCCACACCGGGATCCACATCATCTGGATGGCCCAGATGGTGATACCGATGGTGCCGAACAGCAGCAGGTCGATGACGCCCATGATCGCCACGCCCAGCAGCGGGAAGCGGCTGTAGAGGTTGCGTTCGATCCAGTCTTCGGGACAGTTTTTGCCGTAGATGCGCAGGGTCTCGGGGTTTTCCGCTTCGGCGCGGTACAGCTCGGCGCCTTTGCGCAGAACGGTGGACAACCCCTTGATGACCGGGCTGTGCGGGTCATCGACGGTTTCGCATTTGGCGTGATGCTTGCGGTGGATAGCCGTCCACTCGCGGGTGTTCTGCGCCGTGGTTAACCACAGCCAGAAGCGGAAGAAATGTTTCAGGCCGGCATTGAGCTCAAGCGAGCGATGGGCTGAATAACGATGCAGATAAACCGTGACGCCGACGATCGTCACGTGGGTCATCAGTAGGGTGACTGCCACCAGTGACCAGGGCGATAAGCCAAGAAAACCTTCGTACCACATAGCCTATAGGACCCTCGATAAAGAAAAAAACAGCCGTTGCATTATCACTTAGCCCACAGATAAAACCAGTCGCCCTTTCAGATAAGAGTGGCTGGATGTTTCTTTAATCTATAATTCCAGCCTTTTTGTAGGGACATGGAGGCTCTCATGTCGGCCACCTATCGCGATGCTTTGCGTGCAGCGCTGCTCTATCTGGTGCTTTCCGTAGCCTGGCTCCAGTTTAGTGGTTATTTACTGAACAGGTTCTTCGATAGTTCCACCGACCTGCTGCGCTGGCAACTGATCAACGGTTATGCCTGGGTGGCGTTCAGCGCCGGGCTGATCTTCATTGCACGGGCACGATTGTTTCGCTGCCTGGGTGTCGGCGCCAAATTGCGTGAGCGCAATGCAGACCGGGAGCGTTTGCGTCAGGCGGCAGCGGTGTTCGATTGCACCCGTGAGCATCCGCAACGTGGGCTGGTGTCGCCGGCTGAATTCATCCCCATTGCCGAACGCACCGGGCTGATTGCCGAGATCGATGCCTGGATCATGCGCCAGGCCTGCCAGCAGATGTGCCAGTGGCAAGTGGCGGGCGTGGTGTTGTCGTTTGTCGCGGTGAACATTTCTTCTCGCCTGTTCGCCCGGCGCGAGTTGTATCAGCAGGTGGCTCACGTGCTGCACGACACGGGCCTGGATCCGGCCTATCTGGAGCTGGAGGTCACTGAAAGCGCAGTAATGGAAGACCCGGAAGTGGCGCTGGAGCAGATGCATCGCTTGCGCGAGTTGGGCGTGCGGCTGGCCATCGATGACTTCGGCACAGGCTATTCGTCGCCAACGATTGGCTGAGCGCTTGATCTGCTTTTTGTGGCGAGGGGGCTTGCCCCCGTTGGGTCGAGTAGCGGCCCCCAATTTTTGCGTCTGCTACGCAGCCGAACGGGGGCAAGCCCCCTCGCCACAGGGTTTTGTGCGCCCCTTGTCCCCCGCAAACCCTTGCCTTATCAATTAATTCATTATGGTTATATAAACATTCTTAAATAGTCTTTTTAAGAATATCAGCGCCTATCTACTATTGCCCCTACGCCGTAAGCAGTGCCCGCCACTGCCAGGCATCTCTCATTAAAGGAGCAGCACCATGAGCGCATCCCTACGTAGTGTTGACGGGCAGGACGAAGCCACCATTTTGCGTGAGATCCAGAGCGCCTTGCGCGATCTGCGCTTTGGTGCGGTGGAAATCACTGTGCACAACGCCCAGGTGGTTCAGATCGAACGCAAAGAGAAATTCCGGTTGCAGAACCCGAACAACAAATCGAGCTGAAGCAAGATCAAAAGATCGCAGCCTTCGGCGGCTCCTACGGGAGGCTGATATTAGGCGCTTTCGAACGCTGCGATCTTTGAACAGGCAACCCGTTCCAGACCATAAGAAAAAGCCAACACATCAAGAATTCCAGGAGCTTTCACCATGTCGTCGATTCGTCATTTTGCTTTGGCCGCCCTGGCCAGTGCCCTTTTTGCTGGTTCCGCGGTTGCCAAGGATTACGAGCTGCTCAACGTGTCGTATGACCCGACCCGTGAGCTGTACCAGGAATACAACGCCGAGTTCATCAACTTCTGGAAAAAGGACCACGCTGGCGACAACGTGAAAATCCAGCAGTCCCACGGTGGTTCGGGCAAGCAGGGTCGGGCGGTGATCGACGGTCTGCGGGCCGACGTGGTGACCCTGGCCCTGGCCGGCGACATCGATGAAGTCGCCAAACTCGGCAAGAGCCTGCCGGTCGACTGGCAGAAGCGTCTGCCGGAAGCGAGCACGCCTTACACCTCGACCATCGTGTTCCTGGTGCGCAAGGGCAACCCGAAAGGCATCAAGGACTGGGGCGACCTGACCAAGAACGGCGTGGAAGTCATCACCCCGAACCCGAAAACCTCCGGCGGCGCACGCTGGAACTTCCTCGCGGCCTGGGCCTATGGCCTGAAAGCCAACGGCGGCAACGAAGCCAAGGCCAAAGAGTACGTGCAGACCCTGTTCAAACACGTGCCTGTGCTGGACACCGGTGCTCGCGGCTCGACCATCACCTTCGTCAACAACGGTCAGGGCGACGTGTTGCTGGCCTGGGAAAACGAGGCCTTCCTGGCGTTGAAAGAAGACGGCGGCGCTGACAAGTTCGACATCGTCGTGCCTTCGCTGTCGATCCTTGCCGAACCACCGGTGGCCGTGGTCGACAAGAACGCCGAGAAAAAGGGCAACACCGACATCGCCGAGGCGTACCTCAAACACCTGTACAGCCCGGCCGGCCAGGAAATCGCGGCGAAAAACTTCTATCGTCCACGTGACAAGGACGTGGCCGCCAAGTACGCCAAACAGTTCCCGACACTGGAGCTGGTGACCATCGACAAGGACTTCGGTGGCTGGAAAACCGCGCAACCGAAATTCTTCAATGACGGTGGCGTGTTCGACCAGATTTATCAGGCGCAGTAACCTGAAATGGATCAGTCAATGGACCTGATTCCAGTCAGTTAAGGTGCTGAACCTGTGGGAGCGAGCCTGCTCGCGATGACGGCGGTACATTCAGCATAAATGTTGGCTGACCCGCCGCTATCGCGAGCAGGCTCGCTCTCACAGGGGCTGTGGTGTCCAAATCCTTAACTGGCTGGCATTAGCCAACAGGCCCCGATTTCACCGTCGGGGCTTAGCGCGTTTTCAACCAAGGACTTTTATGTCGCGTCGTATCTCCCCCGTCATACCCGGCTTCGGGCTGACGCTGGGCTACACCTTGGTGTACCTCAGCCTGATTGTGCTCATTCCACTGGCGGCGATGTTCGTGCATGCCGCCCAACTTACCTGGGACCAGTTCTGGGCCATCATCTCGGCGCCACGGGTGCTGGCGGCGTTGAAGCTGAGCTTCGGCACCGCGCTCTATGCCGCGATCATCAACGGCATCATTGGCACGCTGCTGGCCTGGGTGCTGGTGCGCTACACCTTCCCAGGGCGCAAAGTCATCGACGCGATGATCGACCTGCCCTTTGCTTTGCCCACCGCGGTGGCCGGTATCGCTCTGACCGCGCTGTACACCCCTACCGGTCTGGTGGGTCAGTTCGCTGCGGACTTGGGCTTCAAGATCGCCTACACCCCCCTTGGCATCACCCTGGCGCTGACTTTCGTGACGCTTCCATTCGTAGTACGTACGGTACAGCCTGTACTGGCTGATATCCCGCGTGAAGTGGAAGAGGCGGCGGCCTGCCTTGGGGCAAAACCGTTGCAGGTTTTCCGCCATATTCTGGTGCCCGCGCTGCTGCCAGCCTGGCTCACCGGTTTCGCCTTGGCCTTTGCCCGCGGGGTCGGCGAGTACGGTTCGGTGATTTTCATCGCCGGCAACATGCCGATGAAAACCGAGATTTTGCCGCTGCTGATCATGGTCAAACTCGACCAGTACGATTACACCGGCGCCACCTCTATTGGTGTACTGATGCTGGTGGTTTCCTTTGTCCTGTTGCTGCTGATCAACTTGCTGCAGCGGCGCATCGAAACCCCATAAGGAGGCGCGAACATGTCCCAATCGTCTATTGCAGCAGCCTCCTCGAACGCCGCCCGACGTGGCAGCGCCACGTCGCGGCGAATCCTCATCGGCCTCGGCTGGTTAGTATTTGCGCTGTTTCTGTTGTTGCCGCTGTTCATCGTGGTGTCCCAGGGCCTGAAGCTGGGCCTGGGTGCGTTCTTCACCGCGATCTTTGAGCCAGACGCCTTGTCGGCGCTGAAACTCACCGTGATCGCGGTGCTGATTTCGGTGCCGTTGAACCTGGTGTTCGGTGTCAGCGCGGCGTGGTGCGTGAGCAAATACTCGTTCCGCGGCAAGAGCATGCTGGTGACCCTGATCGACCTGCCGTTCTCGGTGTCGCCGGTGATCGCAGGTCTGGTCTACGTGTTGATGTTCGGCGCCCAGGGGCTGTTCGGCCCGTGGTTGCAGGACCACGACATCCAGATCGTCTTCGCCTTGCCGGGCATCGTGCTGGCGACGATTTTCGTCACCGTGCCGTTCGTGGCCCGTGAGTTGATCCCGCTGATGCAGGAACAAGGTACTCAGGAAGAAGAGGCCGCGCGCCTGCTCGGCGCTAATGGCTGGCAGATGTTCTGGCACGTCACCGTTCCCAATATCAAATGGGGCCTGATCTATGGCGTGGTGCTGTGTACGGCCCGGGCCATGGGTGAGTTCGGTGCGGTGTCGGTGGTTTCCGGGCACATTCGCGGGGTGACCAACACCCTGCCGCTGCACGTCGAGATCCTCTACAACGAATACAACCACGTGGCCGCGTTCGCCGTGGCGAGCCTGTTGCTGATCCTGGCGCTCTTCATCCTGCTGCTCAAGCAGTGGAGCGAAAACCGTATTAACCGCCTGCGCGCCAGCGCCGCGGAGGAATAAGTCATGTCGATCGAAGTGCGTAACGTCAGCAAGAACTTCCACGCGTTCAAGGCGCTGGACAACATCAGCCTGGACATTCAAAGCGGCGAGCTGGTGGCGCTGCTGGGGCCGTCCGGCTGCGGCAAGACCACATTACTGCGGATCATCGCCGGCCTGGAAACTCCGGATCAGGGCAACATCGTGTTCCATGGTGAAGACGTTTCCGGCCACGACGTGCGTGATCGCAATGTCGGTTTCGTGTTCCAGCACTACGCTCTGTTCCGGCACATGACGGTGTTCGACAACGTCGCATTCGGCCTGCGCATGAAGCCGAAAAACCAGCGTCCGAATGAAAGCCAGATCGCGGTGAAAGTCCACGAACTGCTGAACATGGTGCAGCTGGATTGGTTGGCCGATCGCTACCCGGAACAACTCTCCGGCGGCCAGCGTCAGCGCATCGCGTTGGCCCGCGCCCTAGCGGTGGAACCAAAAGTCTTGCTGCTCGACGAACCCTTCGGCGCCCTCGACGCCAAGGTCCGTAAAGAGCTGCGTCGCTGGCTCGCACGGCTGCACGAAGACATCAACCTGACCTCGGTGTTCGTGACCCACGACCAGGAAGAGGCGATGGAAGTCGCCGACCGTATCGTGGTGATGAACAAGGGTGTGATCGAGCAGATCGGCTCACCAGGCGACGTCTACGAAAACCCGGCCAGCGATTTCGTTTATCACTTCCTCGGTGATTCGAACCGTCTGCATTTGGGCGAAGACCGGCATGTGCTGTTCCGTCCACACGAAGTGTCGCTGTCGCGGCATGAACTGGAAGACCACCACGCGGCTGAAGTGCGGGATATTCGTCCGCTGGGCGCCACCACGCGGGTGACGCTGAAGGTCGAAGGCCAGAGCGAGCTGATCGAAGCCGAAGTGGTGAAGGATCACGACAGCCTGGTTGGATTGGCGAAGGGTGAGACGTTGTTCTTCAAACCGAAGGTCTGGCAGAAAGTCGCCAACCTTTAAAAGCAAAAGCATCGCGGGCAAGCCCGCTCCCACAGGGGATTTGTGAGCGACACAGATCACTGTGGGAGCGGGCTTGCCCGCGATGGCGTCCTACACCGCTGCGTTTTTCTGACGCAAACGCACACCCCCCGCCCGAGCCTCGATCTGCTCTTTCAGCTCATGCCGCAACCCCAGCAAAAACGCCAACTCAACCACTACAAACAACGGCCCGACAATCAACCCCGTCACATCATCGACAAACGCCGGTTTGCGTCCCTCGTAGTGATGACCGACAAACTGAATCGCCCACCCCACCACAAACATCCCGATGCCGCTGGCCAGCCAGACCAGCGTACTTTGCTGCGCGAGAACCTGACCCGCCCAAATGCACAGACCGAGCAACACGGTCATCAACACCCCGAGACGCACCTCCAGACGCAGGTAAAACCACGCCGATGCCATCGCGACCAGCACCGCCGGCGAAATCCAGCCTCCGCCCCATTGCGGCCGCGACAGCAACACCGCGACCGCCACTACAATCAGCGGGATACCGATAAAGTGGCTGGCAATATTGCGCGGGTCACGGTGGTAGGCGGCGTATTGACTGAGATGGTCAACGAGGCTTTTCATTGTTATTCCTCCTGTAGGGTGATGGATGATGCCCCGGGCTTCATCTCTCGCTCTGTCAGCCAGGCGACAATCTCCAGGAGTTTTCATGGGCATGCAGGTTTGGCGTTCGCGCCTGGATACGGGGCAGTGGTTCAGTCATTTACCTGTTCCTTTACAGGATAGTCTGCTGGCTGCGGCCCGGGTTCGGCGCCTGCCGTCGGGGCAACTGCTATTCAAACGCGGTGATCCGCCGTGCGGGCTGTATGCAGTGCTCGAAGGTTCGGTGCGCATTGGCGCGGTGAGCGAGCAGGGCAAGGAAGCGCTGCTGAGCCTGGTGGAAGCGCCGCACTGGTTCGGCGAAATCTGCCTGTTCGATGGCCAGCCGCGAACCCACGATGCCTACGCCGTTGGCCAGTGCACCCTGTTGCACATCCCGCAGGTGACGCTGCTGAAATTGCTCGACCAACAACCGGTTTACTGGCGGCAACTGGCGTTGCTGATGAGCCACAAACTGCGCCTGACCTTCATCAACCTCGAACAGCTCAGCCTGATGCCAGCGCCGGCGCGCCTGGCCCATCGCTTGCTGATGATCGCCGAGGGTTACGGTGAAATCGACCCACCGCGCCGTGTTCTGCAACTGCCTCAGGAGCAACTGGCGTCAATGTTGTCGCTGTCGCGCCAGACCACCAACCAGCTCCTCAAGGATTTGCAGGGGCAAGGGATTCTGAACCTCAAGTATGGCGAGATCGAGATTCTGGATGCGCTGCGGTTGCGAGCGTTGGCGGTGATTTAAAAAAGATCGCTGCCCTATGTAGGAGCTGGGAAGCCTGCGATCTTTTAACAACCGACGTTATAGGTAGGCTTTATCCATGAACGCGCCTAGCCTGTGACGACGATAATCGAGGTGTGCCATGCGTGTATTGCTAGTGGAAGACGAACCCGAGACCGCCAGTCTCCTGGCCAAAGGCCTGAGCGAAGCGAGTTACGCGGTGGACGTGGCGCTCAATGGCATGGACGGCCGGCGCTTTATCGAGTCCGGCGAGTACGAATTGATCATCCTCGACGTGATGCTGCCGGGGCTCAACGGCTGGCAGTTGCTGCAGCAGATCCGCAAGCTCGGCGACACACCGGTGCTGCTCCTCACCACCAAGGACGGCATCGAAGATCGCCTGCGCGGGCTGGAGTTGCATGAGGATGATTACCTGCTCAAGCCGTTTGCCGTCAGTGAACTGGTGAAGCGGGTGCGCAAGCTGTTGCGGCGGGATCGCGGGCGATAGCGGTTTCAGTGGTGTTTGAGAAATTGCTATCGCGGGAAAGCCCGCTCCCACAGTGGTTCTGGGTGAGTCACAGTTTTGTGAGCAACCGAAAAACCTGTGGGAGCGGGCTTGCCCGCGAAGAGGCCGGAAAACTCAACACACCTCTCGGATCTGTCACCGCAAGCCATCCCGAAACTGCCCCGGCGTCATCCCGGTCCAGCGTTTGAACGCGCGGCTGAAGCTGCTGGTGTCGGCGAACCCCAGCAGATAACTGATCTCACCCAGCGAGCACAGCGGGTCGCGCAGGTGCAGTAGCGCCAGGTTTTCCCGGCTTTCGTTGAGCAGCGTATCGAACCGACAACCTTCGTCCGCCAGGTGCCGTTGCAGGCTGCGCAGACTCAAGTGCAGCGCCTCGGCGATGCGTTCGGCCGCCGGTTCGCCTTCGGGTAATTGCTCTTCAATGGCGTCGCGAACCTTGCGCTCCCAAGTCAGCGGTTTGAGTTGCGCCAGGGTGCGTTTGAGCACTGTTTCGTTGTGCTCCGCCAGTTCCGGGTTGGCGTCGTCCAGGTGGCTGTCGAAATCCAGCAGAGCGAACTCCAGTCGGTCTTCATCGGCGTTGAAATACACCGGCGAGCGGAACACTTTGTGCCATTGATGCGGGTCGGCAGGTTCCGGACGACGCAGGTAAACCGCCAGCGGGGCGTAGTCACGGCCCAAGCGATTGCGGCAAGTGCGCACGTAAATCGCCGCGAAGGCATCAATGGCTTCGAAGGCTGGCGCGGGGTTGCCTTGGGGGATTTTCAGGCGGAAGTAGTAGCGATCCTCCGCGCGGATAAGCTCCAGATCCAGCGCGTTACTGACCACTTGGTGATAACGCACGATGCGCTCGAAGACTTCCCGCAGGCTGCCGCTGGCCACCAACGCATAACCCAACGCATGAAACGTGGTGGGGCTGACGAAACGCGACACCCGCAAGCCAATCGCCGGATCGCCGCTGACCTGCACCGCGATTTGCCACAGGCGCGTGGTAGCGGACAACGGGTAACGGGCGTTCGGGTCGTCCATCAACTGCGGGTCGAGCCCCGCCTGTTGGCACAGGGCGGTGCTGTCGAGCCCCAGCGCATCGAGCTGCTTGCGCAGAGCGCGGGTCCAGCTGGCGAGGGAGGTCGGTTCTGTCATGTTGATTGGCGCGTCCGGTCAACAGGTTGGCGTTCACGGCTACCGCTCAGTAAAGCATCACGGGGCAGGATGCGAACATCAATAACCAGAGGATGGAAGCATGGACGGTACTTCTGCAAGTCCCCAGCGACTGAATGCAGCACAGCGATCAGCGCATATTCGCGAGGTGGTATTGGCCAAAGGCGTCGAACTGCGTCAACGCTACCCGATTCTCAACCATCAGGACGCCTTGGGTGCGGGCATTCTGGCCTTCGCCTTGGCCGGGATGATCGGTTCCGCAGCGCTGTACATCACCGGGTACATGGCTTGGTGGGTATGCCTGCTACTCAACGCGTTTTTTGCTTCGCTGACCCACGAGCTGGAGCATGACCTGATCCACAGCATGTACTTCCGCAAACAGCGCGTGCCGCACAACCTGATGATGGGTCTGGTGTGGCTGGCGCGACCGAGCACCATCAACCCCTGGATCCGCCGCCATTTGCACCTCAACCATCACAAGGTGTCCGGCAGCGAAGCCGACATGGAAGAGCGGGCGATCACCAACGGTGAGCCCTGGGGCATCGCGCGGCTGTTGATGGTCGGCGACAACGTGATGTCTGCGTTCATCCGCATGCTGCGGGCCAGGACCTGGGCGCACAAGTTCAGCATCATCAAGCGTTCTCTGAAAGTCTATGCGCCACTGGCGCTGGTGCATTGGGGGGCGTGGTACGTGTTTCTCGGTTTTCACGCCGCCAATGGCATTGCGCATCTGTTGGGTGCGCCTATCGAATGGTCGGCGACTACATTGACGATGATGCAGGTGATCGACATCGCTGCCGTGGTGATCATCGGCCCGAACGTGTTGCGCACGTTCTGCCTGCATTTTGTCAGCTCGAACATGCACTACTACGGTGACGTGGAACCCGGCAATGTGATCCAGCAAACGCAGGTGTTGAACCCTTGGTGGATGTGGCCGTTGCAGGCGTTCTGCTTCAATTTTGGCAGCAGCCACGGGATCCATCATTTTGTGGTGAAAGAACCGTTTTATATCCGCCAGATGACCGTCCCGGTGGCGCATAAGGTGATGCGCGAGATGGGCGTGCGGTTCAATGATTTCGGCACGTTCGGGCGAGCGAACCGGTTGACGGTTCAAGCCCGGGATGTTCCCACGCTTTGTGTGGGAACAAAATTTACCCGGTCGTCATAACTTTCAGCATGTGGTGTTCACCGCCGAAAGGTCTGCTCAGTTACCTGTAATCAGCATGCAGGTTTGTGCTTTACAGCCCTTGGCATTGCTCAGGGTGACGAACCTTATTGCGGCGTCGGGGGTGGAGGTGGAAATCGTAATGGTGGCGTTTTTGTAGTCTTGGGTTTGAAGGCGATCACCTGGCAGTACGACTCTTCTCCACTGTCCCTGAAAAACCTGCAGAGGAAAGCTGGTTTTGTTTTTGATCTCAAGTTCAACCTTGGCTGCGTCCTTAGGTGGCGCAGCGAAGAGCGGAAATGATGCTGACAGCAGTAGCAGGTAAATCAGCGGCTTGGTAATTGAATTCATAGGTACTCTTCCTGAGTGTGTTGAAGTGCAATCGCACTGTCCATTGATACAAAGTGCTGATGATGTAATGCGTCTATCGCGCGTCATGCAAGATTGATGTTGTAAGGAGGAATGTAGGTTTCCCGGTTCTCTTCCCTTTCCTCAAGCGCCTCTCGGCTGAACACCTTGCCCCATGCCTCCATGTACTGGGGTATATTTCTTTTTGATCTATAAATAACTTTAAATATTGTTTTGACGAATAATGGTTTTGATCAATGATTCATTCAACGGCGGCTAGAGCGCCAAAGCGGCAACAACGATTTCATTAAACCGAAACCTTTGCGCGCTAACGTTTTACTAAAGGCATACCGCGTGACATTACGCGGGACTCTCCACTTGAATTCATCGATTTCCGGGGCCGTCTCCTTGGCAGGGTGCGGCCCCTTTTTTATTCTTGGCAAACACCAACCCCTATGGGAGCGAGCCTGCTCGCGAGGGCGTCGCCACGTCCAGCATGGATGGTGACTGATCTACCGCTATCGCGAGCAGGCTCGCTCCCACAGGTGATCGGTTGTATATTCGATAAAGATATTAATAAATAGCTTCTTATTCCTTAACGAATATAACTCTCCTCCCTATACTCGATCAGGAACAGACACGCAGCAGGAGAGCTCCCCCATGCGCAACGAATCAATTCGCTACCTGATTGTGCCGGGCTGGCAAGGATCGCCAGAAGATCATTGGCAAACCCATTGGCAGAACAGCCTGCCCAACAGTGCGCGGGTGGAGCAGGCCGACTGGCTGACGCCTCGTCGTGAGGACTGGGTCGCGGCACTGGCCGAGGCGATTGCCGCCGACAGCACGCCAGTGATTCTGATCGCCCACAGCCTGGGCTGCATCACCGTCGCTCATTGGGCGGCCACGGCACCGCTGCCATTTTTGCGTCAGGTGCGCGGCGCGTTGCTGGTCGCGCCAGCGGACGTCGAGCGCCCGGCTTGCGCGCCGGCCCTGCGCAACTTCGCACCGATCCCGACTCATTTGTTGCCGTTCCCGAGCCAGGTCGTCAGCTCCGACAACGACAGCGCGGTGAGCGCGCCACGAGCCCTTGAATTGGCGCGCCAATGGGGCGCCGAGGCGGGGATTTTATCGGGCGCCGGGCACATCAACGTGAAGTCCGGTCACCAGCGCTGGGAGCAGGGTTTTGCGTACCTCTATCGTCTACAAAACCGCATGGAACAGCACGCCCTGCGTCGCGCCTGAACCTTTTATTTTTTCTTTTTTTTAGAATCGGCCTCCGCCTCCCGGCGGTTTTGGGCGGGAGTCTGCCATGAGCTTGCATGAAACATTCGGTCAGCCGCTGCTGACCTTTCCCGATGCGGAAAAAAGCCCGCTGAGCATTCGCGCCAAGGCGTTGGTGTTCGTCGATCCGCGTTCCCGGCAGTTGCGCCAAGAGCTGGAACAACTGGCGCCACGTTCGATTTCGGTGCTGATTCGCGGTGAAACCGGCAGCGGTAAGGAACTGCTGGCGCGACATATCCATCGCGCCAGTGACCGTGGTGGATTGTTCGTGTCAGTCAATTGCGGGGCGATCAGCCCGACCTACGCCGATGCTGAATTGTTCGGCTATGCCGCAGGCAGCTACAGCGGTTCGGCCAGCAGTCGCGCTGGCTGGTTTGGTTCGGCCAATGGCGGCACGCTCTATCTGGACGAGATCGGCGACTTGCCGTTGCCAATCCAGATCAAGTTGCTCGCCGCCCTGGAAAACCACGAAGTCACTCGCGTCGGTGCTCAGCAGCCAAGCCCGGTGGACGTACGTCTGGTGGCCGCCACCAGCATCGATCTGGCTCAGGCCGTGGCTGCCGGAAAATTCCATGAACGGCTTTATCACTACCTCGGCGAAGGCCAGCTCGAACTGCCGGCCTTGCGTGAACGGGTGGGCGATATTCTGTCGCTGGCCGAATACTTCCTTGGCATCTACAGCCAACGCCTCGACCTGCCGGTGCCATTGATCAGCGAAGCCGCGCAGCATCTGCTGGAGCAGCACAGTTGGCCGGGCAACACCCGGGAGCTGGAGAACGTCATTCACTTTGCGCTGTTGGTGAGTACCGGCGACGAGATTTTGCCGGAGCATTTGAATCTGCCCGAGGCGGCTGTGTCGCTGGTGACGATCGAGCAGCAACTCCAACAGATTCTTGGCAACGGTTCCGCCGCCGAGAAAGATGCCTTGAAAAAACTGCTCAAAGACACCGGGCTTTTGTAGGAGCTGGCGCAGCCTGCGATCTTTTGATCTTTGGTGGCGTTGAAATCGCCAAAATCAAAAGATCGCAGCCTTCGGCAGCTCCTACATCGGGCGTGGCGGTTGTATGAACAAAATGGAATATGAAAGTGAATAAAAGATATTGTTCGGGAATAAAAAATCCCGGTATTGTCCGCGTCACGCCAGCGATAGCACTTCACTGGCACTCGTACTAAACAAGCCGTCGTCGATGACGACCGTGATTTTCGATAAGGACACTGCATGAAAAAGGTTCTGTTGTTCACCGCATTGGCGGCTGCCCTGACCGCGGGCCTGGCCCAGGCTGGCGAGAAACTGGTGGTTGCGGCGACGCCGGTTCCACATGCCGAGATTCTTGAACTGATCAAGCCAACCCTCGCCAAAGAAGGCGTGGACCTGGAGATCAAAGTCTTCACCGACTACGTTCAGCCGAACGTGCAGGTTGACCAGAAGCGTCTGGACGCCAACTACTTCCAGACCCTGCCGTACCTGAAAAACTTCAACGAAGGCAAAGGCACCAACCTGGTGACCGTGATCGGCGTGCACGTTGAACCATTCGGTGGCTACTCGAAGAAGTACAAAAAACTGGCTGACCTGCCAAACGGCGCAACCATCGCCATCCCGAACGAAGGCAGTAACAGTGGTCGTGCCCTCATCCTGTTGCAGAAGGCCGGCCTGATCGAGTTGAAAGACCCGAAAAACGCCGTGGCCACCCCGAAAGACATTGCCAAGAACCCGCACAACTTCAAGTTCAAGGAACTGGAATCGGCCATGCTGCCGCGTGTTCTGGACCAGGTCGACCTGGACATGATCAACACCAACTACGCGCTGGACGCGGGTCTGAACCCGGCTAAAGACGCGCTGGTGATCGAAGGTGCCGATTCGCCTTACGTGAACTTCCTGGTGGCTCGTCCAGACAACAAGGACAGCGTCGCCATCCAGAAACTGGCCAAGGCGTTGACCAGTCCTGAAGTGAAAGCATTCATCGCCAAGAAGTACAGCGGCGCGGTACTGCCGGCGTTCTGATTGAACGCAATCTCGAACCCCTTCAAGATTTCAACGCCGACGGCTAATACAGCGTCGGCGTTTTTATTGGGGGGGGCACCTGTGGCGAGGGGCTTTTGTGGCGAGGGGGCTTGCCCCCGTTCGGCTGCGTAGCAGTCGCCGATCAGTCCATGAGGTGTGACAGAGGGAATCGGGATGCAGATTATAGGGCTGCTTCGCAGCCCAACGGGGGCAAGCCCCCTCGCCACAACAAGTCCCCAGCCACAGAGGAACCTGCTCACCTCAAGATCGTTCAGGCCACTCTGGCCTTTAGCGCCTTGCGCAACGCCACCAGCAATTTCACGATGTCCTGCGGATCCAGCCGCTGTGGCACGTTTACGTCAGCCATTTTTCTCTTCCTTGTGATGGTTCGGCCGGGAGTCTGGCCAAAAGCTGCACGTCCTTGGAGGGGCATTCTGAAAAAAAGATCCTTCCTACAGCACAAAGAAAAATAGTCGTCCTCCACTGCCGCCGCAAATCCGCAGGATAGTTTTTTGCGTGATATCAATATGCTTTAACGGTATTTAAATTCTTCTTTTTATACCTTTAAAGTCGGTGCCTGCCGGGTGGTTATCCACTGCCCATGGACTGTGCCATCGTCGCTTACCGAGCGGCGTCCAGGGATGTTCAATGACTTTCGATTACGCTTTTATCCTCAGCACCCTGCCGGCGTTTCTCAAAGCCGTGGGCGTGACGCTGCAGGTCGGCTTTATCGCCATCGGCACTTCGTCGCTGGTGGCGCTGATCAACGCGACGATTCTGGTGTTTCGCACCCCCTATCTTCAACGCCTGGTCGGGCTGTACGTGGAACTGGCGCGCAACACGCCACTGCTGATCCAGTTGTTCTTCGTCTACTTCGCCTTGCCGGCCTTGGGCATCAAAGTCTCGGGCTTCGCGGCGGCGATCATCACCATGACTTTCCTTGGCGGCGCCTACCTCACTGAAGTGCTGCGCGCCGGCGTGGATGCGGTGCCCCAGGCGCAACTCGAGTCCGGCCGTTCCATTGGCCTGTCCCACGGGCAATTGCTGCGTTACGTGATCCTGCCGCAAGCCGGCATCCTCAGCCTGCCGTCGCTGTTCGCCAATTTCATTTTCCTGCTCAAGGAAACCACCGTGGTCTCGGCGGTGGCGGTGCCGGAGATTCTCTACACCACCAAGAGCTACATCGCGCTCTATTACAAAACCTACGAAATGCTCGCCGTGCTGACGCTGATTTGCGTGCTGCTGTTTTTGCCGTTGTCGCTGCTGCTCAGTCGTCTGGAAAGGAGGCTCCAGCATGGCCAGTTCGGGTCTTGAGTTGCTCATGGTGTCGTTGCCACAGCTGGGCAAGGGCGCTGCGCAAACCCTGTCGATCTCTTTTCTGAGCATCGCCATCAGCACGGTGGGCGGCGTGCTCTACGGCGTATTGCGCACGCTGAATTCGAAATGGCTGAACGCGATTCTGCGGGTCTATCTGGAGCTGTTCCGGGCGATCCCGGTGCTGGTCTGGCTGTATTTGCTGTTCTTCGGCCTGCCGATTTTTTTCGGCCTGAGCATTCCAAGCTTCTGGTGCGCGGTGCTGGTGTTGTCGCTGTGGGGCGCCAGTGAAGTCGGTGAGGTGGTGCGCGGCGCGTTGCATTCGTTGCCGCGCGGACAACGTGAGGCGGGACTGTCGATCGGTTTGGATGGCCCGCAACTCTACGGCTATGTGCTGCTGCCCCAAGCCTTGAAACGCATGACGCCGCCGACCATCAACGTCTACACGCGCATCATCAAGACCAGCTCCCTGGCGGTGCTGATCGGTGTGGTGGACGTGATCAAGGTCGGCCAGCAGATCATCGAACGCACCTACGAATCAGTGCTGATCTACGGCGTGCTGTTTCTGTTTTTCTTTTTTATCTGCTACCCGCTATCAGCCGCTTCGCGTGTGCTGGAGCGGCGCTGGACGCAAGCATGAGTGCATTGATCGAGTTCAAGGGTTTCAACAAGTTTTTCGGCGAGCAGCAGGTGCTCGACGGCATTGATCTGAAGGTGAAACCGGGCGAAGTGATCGTCATCCTCGGCCCCAGCGGCTGTGGCAAAAGCACCTTGCTGCGTTGCCTCAACGGCCTGGAAGTCGCCCACAGCGGCAGCTTGAATTTTGCCGGGCGCGAGTTGCTGGATAAGGGCACCGACTGGCGCGAAGTGCGTCAGCAGATCGGCATGGTATTTCAAAGCTACCACCTGTTTCCGCACATGAGCGTGCTCGACAACCTGTTGCTTGGCCCGCTCAAAGTGCAGAAACGCGAACGCCGTGAAGCCCGCGCTCAGGCTGAGGCGTTCCTTGAGCGTGTCGGTCTGCTGGACAAGCGCGACGCCTTTCCGCGCCAGCTCTCCGGCGGTCAACAGCAACGCATCGCCATCGTCCGTTCGCTGTGCATGAACCCCAAGGTCATGCTCTTCGACGAAGTCACCGCCGCCCTCGACCCGGAGATGGTCAAGGAAGTGCTCGAAGTGATTCAGGGCCTGGCCCGCGAAGGCATGACGCTGCTGATCGTCACCCACGAAATGGCCTTCGCTCGCGCCGTGGCTGACCGCATCGTGTTCATGGATGCCGGGCGCATCCTTGAGCAACACCCACCCGAGATTTTCTTTACGAACCCGCAAACCGCACGAGCGCAGCAGTTCCTGGAGAAGTTCTCCTACGTCGCCGCACTACCCAAAACGACTCAAACAAAGGAATTGGAACTGCCATGAAAACTGCCAAGTCTTCTCTGCTGCTACTCCCGCTGTTCGGCCTGGCGCTGCTCGCCGGCTGCAACAAACCCGAAGAACCGACGAAGCCAAAAGTCGCAAGCGTCAGCACCGCACCGACCGGTTACCTGGAAAAAATCAAAGCCCGGGACAAGCTGATCGTCGGTGTCTTCACCGATAAACCGCCGTTCGGTTTTGTCGATGAGGCCGGGCGTTACGTGGGGTTCGATACTGACATCGGCCGCCAATTCGCCAAGGATCTGTTGGGTGATGAGAACAAAGTGGAATTCGTTGCAGTGGAGCCGGCGAGCCGGATTCCGTTCCTGCAGAGCGACAAGGTCGACCTGATCCTGGCCAACATGACGGTCACCCCGGAGCGCAAGGACGCGGTGGACTTCACCAACCCGAACCTCAAGGTTGCGGTGCAGGCACTGGTGCCGCAGGCGAGTTCGGTGAAGAACCTTGATGACCTGGCGACCCGCACCACCATCGTGACCACGGGCACCACGGCGGATATCTGGCTGACCAAGAATCATCCGGACTGGAAACTGCTGAAGTTCGAGAAAAACTCCGAGTCCCTGCAGGCCCTGGCCAATGGTCGCGGCGACGCTTATGCGCAGGACAATCTGGTGCTGTTCAGCTGGGCCAAGCAGAACCCGGGTTACCGCGTGCTGGAGGAAAAACTGGGTGCCGAAGCACCGATTGCGCCGGCGGTGAAGAAGGGCAATATCGAACTGCGTGATTGGGTGAATGTGGAGCTGGCGAAGTTGGGCGAGGAGAAGTTTTTGCTCAAGCTGTACGACCAGTATGTGCGTAAAGAATTGAGCGATGACACCAAGCCGGAAAGCGTGATTGTTGAGGGTGGGAAGTGGCAGGGGTGATTCTCTAACCTTTGCGGTGATCTCGCGGCCGTCATCGCGGGCAAGCCCGCTCCCACAGGGTTTGGTGTGGACGCAGATTTTGTGTTCACTGAAGATCATTGTGGGAGGGTGGGAAGTGGCAGAGTTGATTCTCTAACCTTTGCGGTGATCTCGCGGCCGTCATCGCGGGTAAGCCCGCTCCCACAGGGTTTGGTGTGGACGCAGATTTTGTGTTCACTGAAGATCATTGTGGGAGCGGGCTTGCCCGCGATGGCGGTTTATCAGGCTCCCTCTAATCCGGCCAATACCACGCCGGTTCATCCAGCATCCGCTGCCCGACCATCCCGGTCTGGCCGAAATTCTTTTCCAGCACAATGCAATTGCATTCCGGGTCTTGCTGCAACGCGGAGATCAAGCGCCGCGCATGGGACACCACCCACACCTGACACTGCTCGGACGCTCGAATGATCAACCGCGCCAACGCCGGCAACAGGTCCGGATGCAGACTGGTTTCCGGCTCGTTCAACACCATCAACGTCGGCGGGCGAGGGGTCAGCAATGCCGCGACCAGCAGCAGATAACGCAACGTCCCGTCCGACAACTCGGCGGCGGACAACGGCCGCAACAACCCTTCCTGATAAAACTCGATCGCAAACCGTCCGCCCTGCAATGGCGCGATGTTCAGTCGCGCGCCGGGAAAGGCATCGCTGATAGCCACCTGCAAGGCTTCGGGATCACCGATTTCGATGATGGTCTGCAAGGCTGCCGCCAGGTCGCGACCGTCGTGGTGCAGCACCGGCGTGCGGGTGCCCAGTTGCGGTTGGCGCACTGGCGCGTCGGCATCGCTGCGAAAGTGATCGTAGAAACGCCAGCGGCGGATGAACTCGCGTAACTCCAGAACCTCCGGTGAAGAACGCAAACTGCCGACCTGATCGAACAGGCTGTCGAAATTCGGCGTGTGCTGAGCCAGTACATCCCAGCTGCGATTGGCTCGGGCACGGATCATCGGGCCGTCGCGATCCACCAGCAGGCTGGCCGGCCGATAAATCGGCCCGGCCCAGACGCATTCACGCTTGATTTGCGGGTCGAGGTTGAAGCGTGACGGAATAGGTGAACTGTGTTCGGGCAGCATGAAGTGGCCGTTGGAATCGGGCAGCCCGAGGCTGATCGAATAGCTGAAATCCTCACCGGCAAACCCCAGTCGCAGTCGTTTGACGCCGTGTCTCACCGTAGCCTCGACCGGGACTTCACCATTGCGCATTCGTCGGCTGATATTTTCAGGCCCGGCCCAGAACGTCGAATCCAACCCACCCTCGCGGGCCAACGCATTGACCACCCCGCCCTGAGCGGTTTCCGCCAGCAGGCGCAGGGCGCGGTAAAGATTGGACTTGCCGCTGCCGTTGGGGCCGGTGATCAGGTTCAACCGGCCAAGCGGAATCACCAATTTATTGATCGAGCGGTAATTGGCCACCGCGAGGGTTTTGAGCATGGGTAGCTTCCTGCTGCATGGTTCGTCATTCTGCCTTATTGTCAGCAATACGGTGATCCCCTGTAGCAGCTGGCGAAGCCTGCGTTCGGCTGCGCAGCAGTCGTCAATCCGGGCTCCACGGTGTGCCTGATGCATTGCGTGCGCCTATTTTACGACTGCTGCGCAGCCGAACGCAGGCTTCGCCAGCTGCTACAAGGAAAGTGGCGTGACTGCTTTATTTGGAGCCGTCGGATGCACCTGTTGAACCCTGTTCTAAGCTCACAGTCGTATCGTCACTGGCACGTTCGTACAACGCAAAGGAGTTTGCATGGCGGGTCCCGGATTGAAATTAATGGTTGGCCTGAGCCTCATCGCCTTGCTGACCGCCTGTGGCGATAAAAAGCCCGTCGAGAAGGATCGCCCACGAGTCTTCGTGCAAGAGGTCAAACCATCGGATTACGCCGCCGCGGTGACACTCACCGGCGACGTCCAGGCGCGGGTACAAACCGAATTGTCGTTCCGCGTGGGCGGCAAGATCATCCAGCGTATGGTCGATGTCGGTGACCGGGTTTCGGCCAAACAAGTGCTGGCCAAACTCGACCCGAAAGATCTGCAAACCAATGTCGACTCGGCCCAGGCTCAGGTCGTTGCCGAACAGGCCCGGGTCAAACAAACCGCCGCGGCCTTCGTTCGACAACAAAAACTCCTGCCCAAGGGCTACACCAGCCAGAGCGAATACGATTCCGCCCAAGCCGCCTTGCGCAGCAGTCAGAGTGCATTGGCCGCTGCTCAGGCGCAGTTGGCCAACGCCCGTGATCAGCTGAGCTATACCGCGTTGATTGCCGATGCGCCGGGGGTGATTACCGCGCGCCAGGCCGAAGTCGGCCAAGTGGTGCAAGCCACGGTGCCGATTTTCAGCCTGGCCCGGGACGGCGAGCGTGATGCGGTGTTCAACGTTTATGAATCGCTGCTGACCGAGCCGCCGTCGGATAGATCGATTGTGGTCAGCCTGCTCGACAACCCGAAGATCAAAACTACGGGTACTGTTCGGGAAGTCACGCCGGCAGTGTCTGCGCAGACCGGCACGGTGCAAGTCAAAGTCACCTTGGACAGTCTTCCCGAGGGCATGCAACTCGGGTCGGTGGTGAGCGCCACCGCCAAGCCAGTCGGCAAAACCGCAGTGGAGCTGCCCTGGTCGGCCCTGACCAAAAACCTCAGTGACCCGGCTGTGTGGCTGGTGGACGCCGAGGGCAAGGCACAATTGCACACGGTCACCGTCGGCCGTTACCTGACCGGCAAAGTGATTGTCAGCGCCGGCCTCAACGGTGGCGAAAAAGTCGTCATCGCGGGCGGCCAATTATTGCATCCGGGCGTGAAGGTGGAGATCGTCGAAAACACCTATAAGACGCCAACGACAGGAGCCCAGCCATGAAGCGCCTGTTGCTGTTGTCCGCCGCTGCACTGCTGGTCGCCTGCTCCAAAGAGGAAGCGCCGCCAGAACCGGTTCGGCCGGTGCTGTCCGTGGAGGTGAAAGCGCTCAATCAGGAAGACCTCGGCCGGTTTGCCGGCAGCATTCAGGCTCGTTACGAAAGCAATATCGGTTTCCGGGTGCCGGGACGTATCGCCAGCCGTAACGTCGATGTCGGCGCCGAAGTCCAGAAGGGCGCCTTGCTCGCGACCCTCGACCCCACCGATCAGCAGAACCAGTTGCGTTCTACTCAAGGTGATCTGGCGCGTGTTCAGGCGCAGCTCATCAATGCTCAGGCCAACGCCCGGCGTCAGCAGGAACTGTTCAATCGCGGGGTTGGCGCGCAGGCGCAACTGGACATCGCCCAGACCGACCTGAAAACCACTCAGGCGTCCCTAGATCAAGCCAGGGCCGCCGTCGATCAGGCGAAGGACCAACTCAACTACGTCGAGCTGCGCACCGATCACAAAGCCATTGTCACCGCGTGGAACGCCGAAGCCGGGCAAGTGGTGACGGCCGGCCAGCAAGTGGTGACCCTGGCGCAGCCGGACATCAAGGAAGCGGTGATCGACTTGCCCGACACCCTGGTCGATCAATTGCCTGCCGACGTGGTGTTCCAGGTCGCCTCACAACTGGACCCGAGCATCACCAGCACCGCCATCGTGCGTGAAGTCGAACCCCAGGCCCAAAGCGCGACCCGTACCCGTCGCGCCCGCCTGAGCCTGACCGATACGCCGTCGGGCTTTCGCCTCGGCACGGCGATCAGCGTGACCCTCAGCTCCGCGATCAAGCCGCGCCTCGAACTGCCGGTGAGCGCGCTGCAGGAGGTCGACGGCAAACTGCGGATCTGGGTCGTTGATCCGCAGACGCAAACCGTTTCCCCACGGGACGTCAGCCTGATCAGCCGGACCGATGACACGGTGGTCCTGGCCAACGGCGTGAAGTCCGGCGAGCGGGTGGTCAGTGCCGGTGTGAACAGCCTCAAGCCGGGGCAGAAAGTGAAAATTGACGAGGACAGCCCGCAATGAAAGGGAGTTTCAACTTATCCGAATGGGCCCTCAAGCATCAGTCGTTTGTCTGGTATTTGATGTTCGTCGCGCTGCTGATGGGCGTGTTCTCGTACCTGAACCTGGGCCGCGAAGAAGACCCGTCGTTCACCATCAAAACCATGGTAATCCAGACCCGCTGGCCCGGCGCGACCCAGGAAGAAACCCTCAAACAGGTCACTGACCGGATCGAGAAAAAACTCGAAGAGCTCGACTCGCTCGACTACGTGAAAAGCTACACCCGCCCCGGCGAATCGACGGTCTTCGTCAACCTGCTCGACACCACCAGCGCCAAGGACATCCCGCAAATCTGGTACCAGGTGCGTAAGAAGATCAACGACATTCGCGGTGACTTCCCGCAGGGCCTGCAAGGACCGGGCTTCAACGATGAGTTCGGTGACGTGTTCGGTTCGGTGTACGCCTTTACCTCCGACGGCCTGTCGATGCGCCAGTTGCGCGATTACGTGGAACAGGTGCGTGCTGAAATCCGCGAAGTCCCGGGGCTGGGCAAGGTCGAGATGGTCGGCGAGCAGGATGAAGTCCTTTACCTGAACTTCTCCCCCCGCAAACTGGCCGCCCTCGGCATTGATCGGCGCGAGGTGGTGCAGACCCTGCAATCGCAGAATGCCGTGACCCCGGCCGGGGTGATCGAGGCCGGTCCGGAGCGGATTTCGGTGCGGACCTCGGGGCAATTTGCCTCTGAGAAAGACCTGGCCAACGTCAACCTGAAGCTCAACGACCGCTTCTACCGACTGGCCGACATTGCCGACATCAGCCGAGGCTACGTCGATCCGGCGACCCCGGAGTTTCGCTTCAACGGTCAGCCAGCCATCGGCCTGGCGATCGCCATGAAGAAGGGCGGCAACATTCAGGACTTCGGCAAGGCGCTGCACCTGCGCATGGATGAGCTGACGGCGGACCTGCCGGTGGGCGTTGGCGTACACACCGTTTCCGACCAGGCTGTCGTGGTGGAAGAAGCCGTCGGCGGCTTCACCAGTGCGTTGTTCGAAGCGGTGGTAATCGTGCTGATCGTCAGCTTCATCAGTCTCGGTGTACGCGCCGGGCTGGTGGTGGCGTGTTCGATTCCGTTGGTGCTGGCGATGGTCTTCCTCTTCATGGAATACAGCGGCATCACCATGCAGCGGATTTCCCTCGGTGCGCTGATCATCGCCCTCGGTCTGCTGGTGGACGACGCGATGATCACGGTGGAGATGATGGTCACGCGCCTGGAAATGGGAGAAACCAAAGAGCAAGCGGCGACCTTCGCCTACACCTCGACCGCCTTCCCGATGCTCACCGGCACATTAGTCACCGTGGCCGGTTTCGTGCCGATCGGCTTGAACGCCAGCTCCGCCGGTGAGTACACCTTCACGCTGTTTGCTGTGATTGCGGTGGCCATGCTGGTGTCGTGGGTCGTCGCCGTGTTGTTCGCCCCGGTGCTCGGTGTGCACATTTTGAGCGCCAAGGTGAAGCCTCATGACGCAGAGCCGGGGCGCATCGGTCGGGCGTTCAATGGCGGCCTGCTCTGGGCGATGCGCAATCGCTGGTGGGCGATTGGCATCACTGTGGCGCTGTTTGTGCTCTCGGTGTTTTCCATGCAGTTCGTGCAGAGCCAGTTCTTCCCCTCCTCGGACCGCCCGGAAATTCTCGTCGACCTGAACCTGCCGCAAAACGCCTCGATTGCAGAAACCCGCAAGGTGGTGGATAAGCTCGAAGCGACGTTCAAGGACGATCCGGACATCGTGCGTTGGAGCACTTACATCGGCGAGGGGGCGATCCGTTTCTACCTGCCCCTCGACCAGCAATTGCAGAACCCGTACTACGCGCAACTGGTGATCGTCAGCAAAGGCCTGGAGTCACGCACGGCCCTGACGGCCCGTCTGCAAAAGCGCCTGCGCGAAGAGTTCGTCGGTGTCGGCAGTTACGTCCAGGCCCTGGAAATGGGCCCGCCGGTGGGCCGGCCGATTCAGTACCGGGTCAGTGGCAAAGACATCGATCAGGTGCGCAAACACGCTATCGCCCTGGCCACCGAACTGGATAAGAACTCGCACATCGGCGAAATCATTTACGACTGGAACGAGCCGGGCAAAGTACTGCGCATCGACATCGCCCAGGACAAGGCCCGGCAACTTGGGCTGTCATCTGAAGACATAGCGAACCTGATGAACAGCATCGTCGTCGGTTCGCCGGTGACGCAGGTCGATGATGATATCTACCTGATCGACGTGGTCGGCCGTGCTGAAGATGCCGAGCGCGGAAGTCCGGAAACGCTGCAGAACTTGCAGATCGTCACCCCCAGCGGCACTTCGATTCCGCTGCTGGCGTTTGCCACGGTGCGGTATGAGCTTGAGCAGCCGCTGGTGTGGCGTCGCGATCGCAAACCGACCATCACCATCAAGGCCGCGGTGCGCGACGAGATTCAGCCGACCGATCTGGTGAAACAACTGCAACCGGACATCGACAAATTCGCCGCCAGTTTGCCGGTGGGCTACAAAGTCGCCACCGGCGGTACGGTGGAAGAGAGCGGCAAGGCTCAGGGGCCGATTGCCAAGGTCGTGCCGTTGATGCTGTTTTTGATGGCGACCTTCCTGATGATCCAGTTGCACAGCGTGCAGAAGCTGTTCCTGGTGGCCAGCGTCGCGCCGCTCGGGTTGATCGGCGTGGTGCTGGCGCTGATCCCGACCGGCACGCCGATGGGCTTCGTGGCGATCCTCGGGATTCTGGCGTTGATCGGCATCATCATCCGCAACTCGGTGATTCTGGTGACCCAGATCGACTCTTTCGAGAAGAGCGGCTACACGCCATGGGACGCGGTGGTGCAGGCCACGGAACATCGTCGCCGACCGATTTTGTTGACGGCGGCGGCAGCGAGCCTGGGGATGATCCCGATTGCCCGGGAAGTGTTCTGGGGGCCGATGGCCTACGCGATGATTGGCGGGATCATCATCGCGACTTTGCTGACGCTGCTGTTTTTACCGGCGCTGTACGTGGCCTGGTACAAGATTCGCGAACCGAAGAAAGAGGTGCAGTAAGGCGAGCGCTGCGCGCTCATCGCGGGCAAGCCCGCTCCCACAGTGATCGAGTCGTTCAGGCAAACCCGGTCCCTGTGGGAGCGGGCTTGCCCGCGATGGCGTCCTGTCAGACTACACCGGTTTACGCCAAACACTCGCCAACCAAGGCTGTTGCTCCCGCGGCAGCCCCGCCGGCCGGTAGTAATGCTCCAGCTCCACAAACCCCGCCTCAGTCAGCAACTCCTGCCACGCGTGAAGATCGTAATACGCCCCATACCGCGGCCCGTTCCAGCCTTCCTGATTCTCCCCACGCGGATTGGAACTGAACAACACCCCACCCGGCTTCAACGCCTCGCGCAGTTGCTTCAACACCCGAGGCAATTCCTGACTGGGGATGTGGAACAGCACCGCATTGGCAAAAATCCCGTCAAACCGCTCGGCCGGCAGATCGAGTTTCAGAAAGTCTTGCTGCCAGACTTCGCAACCACTGTCCTCCCGCGCCATCTGCGCAAACTTTTCCGAACCGTCGAGGCCGACGGCGGTGTGGCCCAGGCGCGTGAAGGTTTTCAGGTCACGGCCAGGGCCGCAGCCAAAGTCGAGAAGGGTGAACGGCGCCTCACCCTGAATATGCCGCAGCAGGGCATCGATGTTCTGGCTGACATCGTGATCGCGAGTGCCTTCACGGAAGTCTTCGGCCACCGAGTTGTAATGGCCCAGGGTGGTGGAGGTGATCTGCTCCAGGTCGTCGGGAGTCTGTTTCATGGTCGGCTGCGCAGGCAATTGGGATTCGCCGAATATACGCCATGACGCCGGGGGCTGCTTCGCAGCCATTCGCGGGCAAGCCTCGCTCCTACAGGATTTATGTCGTCCCTCCTGCAGGAGCGAGGCTTGCCCGCGAAGGCGATATCACTGACGACCAATGATTAAGGCCTGCTAATACCCCGATTTTCTGTGCGAAATGCTTCCCTGTGGCGAGGGAGCTTGCTTCCGCTGGGCTGCGTAGCAGACCCAAAACCATTCAATGAGGTGTGTCAGATAAACCTCATCAAATGGTTTTGCGATTGCTGCGCAATCGAGCGGGAGCAAGCTCCCTCGCCACAAAAGCTTCCGACATCCACCATGCTCAGCGCTTGTTGAGGCCCCGCGCCAACCGATCCCCACCCAACTGAATCACCGCCACCAACACCACCAGCAACACAATCACCGTCAACATGATCTGGCTATCAAACCGCTGATACCCATACCGATAAGCGATGTCCCCCAACCCACCGGCACCAATCGCTCCGGCCATGGCTGACGAGTTGATCATCGTCACCAACGTAATGGTGAAACCACCAACAATCCCCGGTAACGCTTCAGGCAGCAGCACATGCCAGACGATATGCCAACGCCGGCACCCCATCGCTTGCGCTGCTTCGATCAACCCATGGTCGACCTCGCGCAAACTGACCTCGGCAATGCGTGCAAAGAACGGCGTGGCCGCAATGGTCAACGGCACCACGGCAGCCCACACGCCATACGTGGTGCCGACGATCAGCCGGGTAAACGGAATCAACGCCACCATCAAAATCAGAAACGGAATCGAGCGAAACAGGTTCACGAACGCGCCCAACGCGCGGTTCAGTGCCGGTGCTTCGTAGATCCCGCCCTTGGAACTGGTGACCAGAATCACCGCCAGCGGAATGCCCGCCAGCAGCGCAATCAACGACGACACACCCACCATCAAAAAGGTGTCGATAAAACCCTGAAGCAACCGGTCAAACCACATAACCCAGCACCTCCACCTGTTGCGCCCAGTTGCCGGCGCGCTGACGCAATTCCTCGGCGCCGAGGGACGAACCGGTCACCGCCAGCAGCAATTGCCCGAGCGCATGCCCCTGAATCCGTTCCACACCCCCTTGCAGCAAGCGCACGCGGCCACCGAGGGCGCTGAATAGCGCCGCCAGGTCTGGCTCGTCGCTGGCGCTGCCGGTGAATTGCAAGCGCAGCACCACAGCAGCGTCCGAAGACTGCGGTTGTAGGCGCAAGCGGCTTTGCAGCTCTTCCGGCAGACCATGTTGCAATGGCGCGAGCAAGGTCTTGCTGACCTCATGCTGCGGGTTGCCAAAGACTTCCCAGACCGGCCCTTGTTCGACGATTCGCCCGTGTCCCAGCACCACCACCCGATCACAGATATCGCGGATCACCGCCATCTCGTGGGTAATCAGCACGATGGTCAGGCCCAGGCGCTGATTGATCTCGCGCAACAGGCCGAGGATCGATTGTGTGGTCTCCGGATCGAGGGCCGAAGTCGCCTCATCGCACAATAGAATCTCCGGGTCATGCACCAGCGCTCGGGCGATGCCGACGCGTTGTTTCTGCCCGCCGGAAAGTTGCGCCGGGTAGGCTTTGTGCTTCTCTTGAAGGCCGACCAATTCCAGCAGTTCGCGGACTTTGCACTCGCGCTGCTCCTTGGGCACACCGGCGACTTTCAGCGGCAATTCGACGTTCTGCCAAACCGTTTTGGCCGACATCAAATTGAAGTGCTGGAAGATCATGCCGATCCGCCGCCGCAGCGCCACCAAGTGGTCTTCATCGAACTCGCCGATGTCCACCTGATCGATCAGCACCCGCCCGCTGCTCGGTTGTTCGAGGCGGTTGATGGTGCGGATCAGCGACGACTTGCCGGCACCGCTGCGACCGATGATGCCGAACACTTCGCCGCGCTGGATCGCCAGGTCGATGCCGTGCAAGGCCGCCACCGGACCTTGCTGGCCGTTGTAGGTTTTACCTAGGCCGATGAAGCGCACGTGAGCGCGATTCAGGTCTGGGTGCAGTTCGGTTTGTGTGGCGTTATGTGGCTCTGGAAGTTCCAGTCGCCGTTGGATCGCGGCCGTCATACTCAGCTTTCCCAGCCAGCTTGATAGAGCTTGCCGTGGGCTTTATCCAGCGCTGCACGAACGGCTGGCGAATGCTGGTAGATGTCGACGAATTTGATCAGGCGTGGGTCGGTTTTGCTTTTCGGCTGGATCACGAACTGGATCACGTATTCCTTGTGATCGAGGCCGTCGAACAGCAGGGCGGAACTGGCATCGAAGGTCTTCGACAGACGGATATAGGCCGGGTAACCCTGGACCAGATCAGCATCGTCGTAGGCGCGCACCAGTTGCACGGCTTCGACTTGAAGGATTTTGATTTTTTTCGGATTGGCGATGATGTCTTCTTCGGTGGCTTTGTAGCCGACGCCCGGTTTGAGGGTGATCAGCCCGGCCTTGGCCAGCAGTTGCAGGCCGCGACCGCTGTTGATCGGGTCGTTGGCGATGGCCACGCTGGCGCCTTCGGGTAACTCGGCGAAGCTTTTGTATTTCTTCGAGTAGAGGCCGACGTTGTTGATGATGCCCGGGGCGAACGGCACCAGGTCAAAACCGGCGGCGGCCTTGGCGTTTTCCAGGAACGGGATGTGCTGGAAATAGTTCACGTCGATGTCGCCCGAGGCGAGGCTGACGTTGGGGGCGATCCAGTCGCTGAACTCCACCAGTTCGACTTTCAGGCCTTGTTTGGACGCTTCTTCTACTGCGGCTTCCAGGGGAATGGCGAAGGCGGCGGTGGTGCCGACTTTCAGCGGTGCGTCGGCGGCGAAGGTGATGGAGCTGAAGAGGCCGAGGGCCAGGGCCAGTGCTTTGACTGGGTGGTTGAACAGTTTTTTGGTCATGATGAGTTTTCCAGTCAGTGCATTGAAATTTGGTGTCTGTTCGGACCTCATCGCGGGCAAGCCCGCTCCCACAGTGTTCTCGGGTGTTCACACAATCCCTGTGGGAGCGGGCTTGCCCGCGATGCTTTTAGCGGCGAAAAGCCGATCCGGTGTGTTGCTCGGGCAAATGCGCTTCGCCGTGAAACAGCTTTTCCCGCAGGCTGCCGTTGTCGTAAGCGGTCTTGTACGACCCTCTGCGTTGCAACTCCGGAATCACCAGCTCAATGAAATCCACATAGCTTTCCGGCGTGACAATCCGCGTCAGATTGAAGCCATCCAGACCGGTTTCGGCGATCCACGATTCCAGTTCGTCAGCCACCTGCTGCGGCGAGCCGACCACGGTGATGTAACGGCCACCGAGGGCGTGTTGTTCCAGCAGTTTGCGGCGGGTCCAGTCGTTGTTTTGCAGGTTCTTGGTGGCGGACTGGATGGCGTTGCTCTTCACGTACTGGATCGGTTCGTCGAGTTCGTACTCGGAAAAATCGATCCCGGTCGACGCCGAGAAATGCGCCACACCGGCCTCGGCGCTGGCGTAGCTCAGGTACTCGGCGTGCTTGGCCCAGGCCAGCTCTTCTGTCGCACCGACAATCACGTTCAAACCCATGAACACCTTGATGTCCCAGGGATTGCGCCCGGCTTCGACGGCGCTGGCGCGAACCTTGTCCACCTGAACCCGGGTCGCCGGTTTGTTCTGACCGCTGATGAACACGCACTCGGCATGCCGACCGGCGAACAGCAAACCGCGATCGGAACTGCCGGCCTGGAACAGCACCGGCGTGCGTTGTGGCGACGGTTCGCAGAGGTGATAGCCCTCGACCTGATAGAACTCGCCCTTGTGCTCGACCTTGTGCACCTTCTCGGGTTGGGCGTAGATCCGTTGCTCACGGTCGTTGAGCACCGCGCCGTTCTCCCAGCTGCCTTCCCAGAGTTTATAGAGCACTTGCAGGTATTCATCGGCCTGGTCGTAACGCCGGTCGTGTTCCACCTGTTCACTCAGACCCATGGCCTTGGCGGCGCTGTCGAGGTAGCCGGTGACGATGTTCCAGCCGACCCGTCCACGACTCAGGTGATCGAGGGTCGACATGCGCCGGGCGAACAGATACGGCGGTTCGTAGGTCAGGTTGGCGGTCAGGCCGAAGCCGAGGTTTTTGGTGACCGCAGCCATGGCCGAGACCAGTAGCAGCGGGTCGTTGACCGGCAACTGGATCGACTCTTTGAGCGGCACGTCCACCGAGTTTTGATAGACGTCGTACACACCGACGATGTCGGCGATGAACAGACCGTCGAACAGTCCGCGTTCCAGCAACTGAGCCAGTTCAGTCCAGTATTCGATGGTTTTGTATTGGGTCGACGTGTCTCGTGGATGCGTCCACAGGCCATGGTTGATGTGCCCGATGCAATTCATGTTGAACGCGTTGAGCAGAATTTTCTTTTTGGCATCGGCCATCAGATGGTCCCTCGCAATGGAGGGTTTTCATCGTTGAGGTAGTAATTGCCCACCGCGTGATACTTCCAGCGCACCGGATCGTGCAGGGTGTGCACCCGGGCGTTGCGCCAGTGGCGATCCAGGCCGTGCTCGATCAGGGTCGCCTGGCTGCCGGCCAGTTCGAACAATGTACTGCCGGCGGCGAGAGAAATTTCGGTGCTGATGGCCCGGGCTTCGGCGACGGCAATCGACGCGGCGGCGACGGTCTCGGCAGTGGTGTCGGCCTGGGCCTGGTCGAGGATTTCTCCAGAGCGTTCCAGCAGGGCTTCGGTGGCGTGCAGGCGAATGCTCAAGTGGCCGAAACTCTTGATCGTCAGCGGGTCTTCGGTGGCTTTGTCGTTGCCGGAATCAATCCACGGCCGAGTCTTGGTGCGCACAAAATGCAGGGCATCTTCATACGCGGCGCGGGCAATGCCGGTGTCGATAGCGGCGTGGAGAATCTGCGCCAATGGGCCGACGGTGGTCGGGCGTTCGAAAGCGCTTTGAAACGGAATCACGTCTTCGGCGGCGACGTAGACGTCCTCGAACACCACCGAACCGCTGCCAGTGGTGCGCTGGCCGAAGCCGCTCCAGTCGTCGATCACCGTCAGGCCTTTGCTGTTGCGCGGGACGAAAGCCAATTGCTGCACACCATTTTCGTCCACCACTGACGTGGGGATACGCTGGGCGTAAATGGCGCCGGTGGCGTAGAACTTGCGGCCGTTGATGCGGTAGCCGTTGCCATCGCGAGTCAGGCTGGTGACGCGATCATGGGCGGTTTTTGTGCCCAGTTCCGCGAGTGCGTTGCCGAAGCGCTGGCCGGCCAACACCTCGGCGTAGAGACGTTTTTTCTGCTCATCAGTGCCGTTCACGCGTAGCACTTCAAGGGCATAGAAATGGTTCTGGGGAATTTGTCCGAGAGAGCCATCGGCCTGGGCGATCAACGCGATGACCTTGGCCAGGGTGACGTTGGAAACCCCAGCGCCGCCGTATTCTTTTGGCACGCTGATGCCCCAAAGACCCGAACGGGAAAACACTTCCAGTTCCGGGAGCGGCAAACGACGCTCGCGGTCGCGCAGCGCGCTGTCGCGTTTGAAATCGTCGGCCAGGTCACTGGCGACAATCAGGGCTTGCTCATCGCTGGTGATGACCGCGACGTGGTGAGAAAGAGTCATGTGTTTCTCCAGAGATCTGGTCAAAAAGGTTCTGGTCGTCAGATCCAGGAATGCCGCGCAGGCAAGGTTCCATTGAGGTGGTAAGCGCCGACGGCGTGATACTTCCAGCGCACCGGGTCGTGCAGCGTGTGCACTCGGGCGTTGCGCCAGTGGCGGTCGAGGTTGAATTCGGCGAGGGTCGCGCGGCTGCCGGCCAGTTCGAAGAGTTTTTCGCTGGCCAGCAGCGAGATCTCGGTGGTCAGCACTTTGGCTTCCGCCACGGCAATCGAGGCGCGCGCAGCGGACTCGGCGGTGAGCGGCGCGGCGTTGACCTGATCGAGCACTTGCCCGGCCTTGCGCAGCAGCGCTTCGGCGGCGTGCAGTTCGATTTTCAGCTTGCCGATGTCGGCGATCACATAGAGGTCGTCGCTGGCCCGTTCGACCTTGGCGTCGATCCATGGCCGTGCTCGTTTTTGCACGAACTCGATGGCGTCATCGATGGCGCCCCGGGCAATGCCGGCGTCGATGGCTGCTTGAATCAACTGCGACACCGCGCCTTGGGTATTCGGGCTGTCGTTGATCTTCCAGTTATCCACCACCAACTCGGCGTCGACCCGCACGTTGTTGAGCAAAATGGTGCCGCTGGCGGTGGTGCGCTGGCCGAAGCCCGACCAGTCATCGACGATGCGCAGCCCCGGTGTGCCGCGACGAACAAAGGCCAGCACTTGCTTGCCATCGTCGTTCAGTGCCTTGACGGCCACCCAGTGGGCGAACAGGGCGCCGGTGGAATAGAACTTCTGCCCGTTGATGACGAAGCCATCGCCGTCGGTGGTGATCCGTGCCTTGAGTTCCAGGGTGTTTTTGGTCCCGCGCTCTGGTCCCGCGTTACCAATTCGCCAGCCTTCGAGCACGCTTTTGAACAGCTGTTTTTTCTGCGACTCGGTGGCACTGCCGAGTATCAGGTTGAGAATCCCGAACTGGTTCTGCGGGATCTGCCCCAAAGCCGGGTCGGCCGCGGAAATGATCGCGAACACCGAGGCTAGGGTGACGAATGAAACTTGCGGACCACCGTACTCACGCGGGATAGCAATGCTGCCCAGGCCGCTGCGGGTGAACTGTTCGATTTCCGACCACGGCAGCTTGCGCTGCTGGTCACGTTTGGCTGCTTGCAGGCGGGCGACTTGCGCCAGCTCATGGGCAGCCTTGATGGCTTGTGCGTCGTTGCGCAAGACCTGCGCGGGCAACAACAATGGGGCGATGTCCAGGTCACTCTGGACGATTGCATCTGCCAGACTGGACATCAGTGCCGCTCCTTGGCTGCACGCAATGCCCTGGCGATTTGCACTGGGGTGATTGTGTTCCGGACCATACCTACCTCACATCATGAAAGCGCCGCAAGCATTGCGGCGAACGAAAAACACGAATGTCCGGTGGTCCGGTATATATACCCTAAACGTGTATAAATAATTAATGAACTAACTTTTAGGAATATGCATAGAAGGTCATCGTCCTTTAAATCGCCAAGATCGCAGCCTTCGGCAGCTCCTACAGGGTGTACGCCAATCCAGGTAGGAGCTGCCGAAGGCTGCGATCTTTAGAGGTTTTACAGACGCCTCACCGTTTGCGGGGCTCAGCGGCTTTGAGCGCTTCTTTCGGCGGCACCTTCAGGTAGGGATTGGCGCAGCCGATTTTCAGTGTGCGAGCCGGTGCCCAGCGCGAGTTGTTACCCACGCGGTCGAGGATGCAGTAAGTCACTTCCAGTCGAAGGTCTTCGCCGGCTTCGAGAATGATCGCGGGGGGTACCCAGACCTGAATCGGCTGACCCACATCGCAAGCCTTGAGCTTGGGCAAGTCCATGCGCACATCGCCCCAGCGCAGGGTGATTTCGTCGTCGGCGGCCATGTTCAGGTACGGTTCGATGGTCAACGGGACACCGCGTTTGACCTGGTTCGGATTGACCCCCTGACGGCGAATGGTCTCAGGGATGAATACGGGCGCCAGGCTCTGGTTTTCCTCATCGCAAAGAAGCAGGCCGCCCGGGCAATCAAGTTTGATCTGGACGCGCGCCGCCGGTGATACCGCAGCCCCTTGCCCGACCTGCATGACCTTGTAATGGACGCGGGCAGAACCATTGGCAATGAAGCTTTCCGGCACCCGCAGGCTCACGGATTTGCCGCCATGATCGGGGCCCAAGACACTGGAGGCCACGTAGCAGTTGTTCCAGAACAACTCGATCAGATCGCCTTCATCCATACCGGAGTAGGGCGCCACGTCGATCATAAGATGAGCGGCCGAGGTGATGTTGATACCGGCCTTGTGGCTTTGCGCCAGGGTCGGGGCTGCAAGTTCAGGTTTGTTTGAAGTGCTTGTCATGGGTTTCTCTCCTTGAAGCTTTGCCGCGAAGTCCATTTCTGAAAGATCGAAAGGCGTGAATTACCAAGCAACAAAACGATTCACTATTTGTGCGCTTAAACAATAATTGAGTGGGGTGGCTGTTGCCTGTTGGGGACTAGATAAGAGTGCGCTTGAATAGGTGTCAATAGCGTTGGTTGGTTAAAGGTTAGTTCTTGCGTGATTCAGAAAGCTCCTACGCGGTGTGGTTAATAAACCGCATCGCTCTGTCGAATATAGTCCGGTATTTGGTGGGTTTTATGCCTCCGAGGCAGCAACCCTTTGAGTGTGGACAGCGAGGTGTTTTATAGATTTTAGTCGATATGAATCTGTTGCAGGACATATATATGTACCGCATAGGACGGCGGGAAGTTATTTATGATGAGGGCGAATCAAGTGAAAAGCTGCTATAGGCTTTATAAGGAGGAGTTAAGGTCACTTCCATCCATGGAAGTTGACAGTTTTCGAGTGGGGCAGCACTAAGCGTTATTAAGAAACTTGCTGAGAAACTGCTTCGTCCGTTCCTCTTTCGGATTGGCAAACAGTGCCTTGGCTTCGCCTTGTTCGACGATCACACCCTTGTCGAAAAACACCACGCGGTTGGCTACGTCCCGGGCAAAGCCCATTTCGTGGGTAACGATCACCATGGTGCGTTTCTCCTCGGCCAGGCCGCGGATGGTCGCCAACACTTCACCCACCAGTTCCGGGTCCAGCGCCGAGGTTGGTTCATCGAACAGGATCACTTCCGGTTCCATCGCCAACGCTCGGGCAATCGCCACACGCTGTTGCTGACCGCCGGAGAGGCGTCGCGGGTAAGCGTCTTCCTTGCCCGCCAGGCCGACCTTGGCCAATAGCTTTTTACCCAGGGCAACGGCTTCGGCACGCGGGATCTTTTTCACCACCAACGGGCCTTCGATCACGTTTTCCAGGGCCGTGCGATGGGGAAACAGGTTGAAGTTCTGGAACACAAAACCCACGTGCTGGCGCAAGCGCCGTACCAGGCTCTGCTGCTGGTTCAGGGGACGGCTGCCATCGATCTCGATGTCGCCGACCTTGATCCGGCCGCTGCTAGGTTCCTCGAGAAAATTCAGGCAACGCAGGAAGGTGGTCTTGCCCGAGCCGCTGGGGCCGATGATCGCCACCACCTCGCCTTCCTTCACCTGCAGATCGATGCCGTTGAGCACCACCTGACCCTTGAACTGCTTTGTCAGTTTTTCCACGACAATCATTGGGTCAGGACTCCTGGTCGTGCCGATTGACCCGCGCTTCCAACTGGTTCTGCAGGTGCGACAGTACAGTCGCCAGAACCCAGTAGATCAGCGCAGCGGCAAGATACATGGTGAAAATTTCGAAGGTGCGAGCGGTAATCAGCTGTGCCTGACGGAACAGCTCCGGCACCTGAATGGTGGCCGCCAGCGCGGTGTCCTTGACCAGCGAGATAAAGCTGTTGCCCAAAGGTGGCAGAGCCGTGCGCGCCGCTTGTGGCAGGATGGCCCGGCGCAGGGTTTGCGCGCGGGTCATGCCGATACTGGCGGCGGCTTCCCATTGGCCGCGCTCGATGGAGCTGATGGCGGCACGCAGGATTTCGCAGGCGTAGGCTGCCATGTTCAGCGAGAAGCCGATCAGGGCCGCCGGCAGCGGATCAAGTTCGATACCCAATTGCGGCAAGCCGTAATAGATCACGAACAGTTGCACCAGCAACGGCGTGCCGCGAAAGAACGACACGTAGATGCGGGCGATCCAGCTCACCAGTTTGAAGCGCGACAGCCGCATCAACGCCAGGCCGAAGCCCATCAGCAGGCCGAAGAACATTCCGCCCAGGCTCAGGATGACCGTGTAGTACGCGCCCTTGAGCAGAAAGGGCGCGGAGTCCAGCGCAAGTTGGAAAGCTTCTCCCATTATTGAGTGACGTCAGCGCTGAAGTATTTTTCCGACAGCTTTTTCAGCGTACCGTCGGCACGCAGCTTGTCGATGGCTTTGTTCACTGCGGCCAGCAGCTCAGGCTCGCCTTTGCGCAGGGCAATACCGGCTTCCTGGCGGGAGAACGCTTCGCCGGCGGCGGCAGTGTCCTTGGCCTTCCTGGCATATTCCAGCGCGGCCAGGCGGTCGATCAGGATGGCATCGATGCGGCCGACGCGCAGATCCTGGAACTTGGTCGGATCATCTTCGTAGGTGCGGATGTCAGCCTTAGGCACATTCTCTTTCACCCACTGCTCGTAGTTGGTGCCCAGACCTACGCCGACTTTTTTGCCGGCCAGATCGGCGGCGGTCTTGATGGTGTCTTTGTTTTTGGTCAGGGTCAGCGCCTGAATCCCGGAAACGGTGTAAGGCGTGGAGAAGTCGTACTTCTTCTTGCGCTCTTCGGTGATGGTCACCTGGTTGATCACCGCGTCCAGACGCTTGGATTCCAGGGCTGCGAGGATGCCTTCCCATTTGGTCGGCTGCAGTTTGACCTTCACGCCCAGCTCTTTGGCCAAGGCTTCGGAGAACTCGACTTCGAAGCCGCTCAGTTTGCCGGCCTCGTCGACGAAGCTGAACGGTGGATAAGTGCCTTCCAGACCGACGTTGATTACGCCTGCGTCCTTGATTTTTTGCAGCTGCTCACCGGCCACTGCCTGCCCGAGCAGGCCGGCGCTCAGCGCCAGGCCCAGCGAACCCACCAGCAGATTTCGACGTAATGCGGAAAAATTCATGACAAGCCCCTGTGTTTTCTTATGGAAGACGCTTAAGGAAAGTTGGCAAATTCGGGATTTGAACGACTGCGATATCCTGCCCTAAAGCAGCTTATGCGTCTTGCTGCAAATTCGCCTGCGGCGCGACTATATGATGTTGTATTTAGATAGGAAAATACTAAATATTCAGTTTGTTATTCATTAAATGAATATTGGTGTGATGCTTCCTGTGGCGAGGGGGCTTGCCCCCGTTCGGCTGCGAAGCAGTCGCAAAGCCAGCCAACGCGATCAATCTGAAAGAACCTGATCACAGGTTTTGGGGCCACTTCGTGGCCCAACGGGGCGATGCGGCGTTCCGACAAGCCCCCTCGCCACAGAGGAACTTAAAACACCGAGGTATAGGCAAACAACGCCGGCGCCCCACCGGTGTGCAGGAAGATGATCGGGCCGTCATTGAAGCGCTGGCGCCCGATGCCGTCGAGCAAACCGGCCATGGCCTTGCCGGTGTACACCGGATCCAGCAACAACCCTTCCTGACTCGCCAGCAGCTTCAGCGCCGACAATGTCCCGGCATTCGGTTCGCCATAACGCGGGCCGAAATATTCGTCCCACAGTTCGATTTTGAAATTCGCCGGCAGGCTCACGCCCAGCAGTTCGGCCGTGCGCTCGGCGAGGCCCTGGACTTTCGGTCGTTGTGCTTCATCGCTACGGGAAACAGTCACGCCGATCACTGGCAAATCCGGTAGTACTTCGCTCAATGCCAGCGCCAGACCGCTGTGGGTGCCGGCACTGCCGGATGCCAAGACCACCGCGGCGAAATTCAGCCCGGTGTCCTTGATCTGTTCAGCCAGTTCCAGGCCTGCACGGACATAACCCAAAGCGCCCAATGCATTCGAGCCACCAATCGGCACCAGATACGGCTTTTTACCGTTGCTGCGCAGACGCCCGGCCAGCGCTTCCAATTGCTCGTCGGCGTTGTCGAGGTTTTCCACCAGCTCGACCTTGGCATCGAACAGGTCCAGCAACAGCCGATTGCCGTTGCCGACATAGTTGCTGTCGTCGGTGCCGAGCGGATTTTCCAGCAGCGCTACGCAGCCCAGGCCAAGCTTGGCCGCAATGGCAGCGGTCTGGCGCACGTGGTTGGACTGGATCGCGCCGGCAGTGATCAACGTATCAGCGCCTTGGGCCAAGGCATCGGCGGCCAGGTATTCGAGTTTGCGCAGCTTGTTGCCGCCCAGTGCCAATGGCGTCAGGTCATCGCGTTTGACGTACACATCGCGGCCCAGCCAGGTCGACAGGCGTTCGAGTTTTTCCAGGGGAGTAGGATGACCGAGCAGGTCGAGGCGGTTAAAGCGGGCAAGCTGTTGTTTGATCATGGGTCCGTACTGGCGGAGGAAGATGTCAGGACTATAGGCACGGGTATTTAGTGGGGCAACTGCCAATCGCTTATAGCCAAAAGTATTGAGCACAGCACTATTGGTTCTTAATTCGGCTGCAAGCCGTTGCCGTAAAGTAATCGCGGTTAACGCGGCCAGACAGTCCGGCCGCCCGTGAGGAGTTTTTACCGTGAGCGAGCGTTCCAGCCATTGGCAATTGCAGACCATCGTCAGCCAACTGCGTACGGCGCGCGACCAGTGGCGCGCACAAAACGGCCGTGCCAGCGGCGAGCAGGGTGGTCGCGAGTTGCCGTCACGAGCGGCCATGGCGGACATTCTTGAAGCCTTGTGCGGTGCGCTGTTCCCGATGCGTCTGGGCCCGGTGGATTTGCGCGAGGAGAGTGAAGATTTCTACGTCGGCCACACACTCGACGTCGCATTGAACGCGTTGCTGGCTCAGGCGCGGCTCGAACTGCGTTACGCCGCGCGCCACAGTGCCCAGGCCGACATGGAAGTCGAGGCCAAAACCATTCAGATCATTCAGGACTTCGCTCTCGCTTTGCCGGGGCTGCGCACTCTGCTGGACACCGACGTACTGGCGGCCTATCACGGCGACCCGGCGGCTCGCAGTGTCGATGAAGTGTTGCTCTGCTATCCGGGGATTCTGGCGGTGATTCACCATCGTCTGGCCCATCATTTGTATCGCGCCGGCTTACCGCTGCTGGCGCGGATCAGCGCGGAAATCGCCCACTCGGCCACCGGCATCGACATCCATCCGGGGGCGCAGATCGGTCGCAGTTTCTTCATCGATCACGGGACGGGTGTGGTGATCGGCGAGACTGCGATCATTGGCGAGCGCGTGCGGATTTATCAGGCGGTGACCCTGGGTGCCAAACGCTTCCCGGCGGACGAAGACGGCCAGTTGCAGAAGGGCCATCCGCGGCATCCGATCGTCGAGGACGATGTGGTGATCTATGCCGGCGCGACGATTCTGGGGCGGATCACCATTGGCAAGGGCTCGACCATCGGCGGCAACGTCTGGCTGACCCGCAGCGTGCCGGCGGGGTGCAACCTGACCCAGGCGAATCTGCAGCATGATGATGGGACGCAGAAGTAAGCCAGTTTGTAACACCTGTGGCGAGGGGGCTTGCCCCCGTTCGGCTGCGAAGCAGTCGTAAAACCTGTGTCTCTCAAACTGGCTGGAGGAATGTGTTGCCTGGGTTATTTTGGGGGGCGCGCTTCGCGCCCCAACGGGGGCAAGCCCCCTCGCCACAAAGCTACCGCCGAGCCCTGCGATTAGTCCTTAGCCCCCTATCCATGTTTAACTTGAACGCTCATTCAAGTTAAACCGCCGGTTTGCTGCCCGCTCACAACAGGAGGCTTGCCTTTGCCGAGTCCGTTATTGATTGCCCTGTTTCACCCCCTTGAGGTGCACCTTTCATGAGTGCATCGTCCACCCCTGCAAGCGGCCAGGTCCGCATGAATCCGCCGGTTTTTTATTTCGCGGCGACCTTTATTCTGTTGTTCGCCGTTGTGGTCATGGCAATACCTGAACAGGCCGGTGCCTGGCTGTTGCAAGCGCAAAACTGGGCGGCCAATACGGTCGGCTGGTACTACATGCTCGCGATGACGCTGTATCTGGTCTTCGTGGTGGTCACCGCCTTGTCTGGCTACGGCAAGATCAAGCTCGGTGCCGACCACGACGAGCCCGAATTCAGCTACCTGTCCTGGGCCGGCATGCTGTTCGCCGCCGGGATCAGCATCACGCTGTTTTTCTTTTGCGTGTCCGAACCGCTGACTCACC
This sequence comes from Pseudomonas sp. BF-R-26, assembly GCF_019947395.1. Lineage (NCBI taxonomy): Bacteria > Pseudomonadati > Pseudomonadota > Gammaproteobacteria > Pseudomonadales > Pseudomonadaceae > Pseudomonas > Pseudomonas sp. BF-R-26. Next base: position 131,223 of record NZ_JAGYGK010000003.1, read on the forward strand.
TGGCGCAACCGCCGCAAGGCGAGGCCGGCACGGCGGATGCGGCGCGTCAGGCGATGCAGATTCTGTTTCTGCACTGGGGCCTGCACGGTTGGGGCGTGTTCGCTTTCGTCGGCATGGCGCTGGCTTATTTCGCCTATCGACATAACCTGCCGCTGGCCCTGCGTTCGGCGCTGTACCCGCTGATCGGCAAGCGCATTAATGGCCCGATCGGCTACGCGGTGGACGGCTTCGGCATCATTGCCACGGTATTCGGCCTCGGCGCGGATATGGGCTTTGGCGTATTGCACCTCAATTCGGGCCTGGACTACCTGTTCGGCATCGCCCACACCCAGTGGATTCAAGTCGGCCTGATCACGCTGATGATGGGCGCGGCGATCATCGTCGCGGTGTCCGGCGTCGATAAAGGCGTGCGAGTGATGTCCGACATCAACATGCTGCTGGCCTGTGCGCTGCTGCTGTTCGTGTTGTTCGCCGGCCCCACCCAGCACTTGCTCAATACGCTGATCCAGAACGTCGGCGACTACCTCGGCGCCTTGCCAATGAAGAGTTTCGACCTCTACGCCTATGACAAACCCAGCGACTGGCTGGGCGGCTGGACGGTGTTCTACTGGGCCTGGTGGATTGCATGGTCGCCGTTCGTGGGGCTGTTCATCGCGCGGATTTCCCGGGGTCGGACCATCCGTGAATTCGTCTTCGGCGTGCTGCTGATCCCGCTCGGTTTCACCCTGGCGTGGATGTCGATCTTCGGCAACAGCGCCATCGACCAAGTCCTCAACCACGGCATGAGCGCGCTCGGCATGTCGGCCATCGACAACCCGTCGATGACCCTGTACCTGCTGCTGGAAACCTATCCGTGGAGCAAAACCGTGATTGCGGTCACGGTGTTCATCAGTTTCGTATTCTTCGTGACATCCGCCGACTCCGGCACCGTAGTGTTGTCGACGTTGTCCGCCAAGGGCGGTAACCCGGATGAAGACGGGCCGAAATGGCTGCGAGTGTTCTGGGGCGCGATGACGGCGTTGGTGACCAGCGCGCTGCTGTTCTCCGGCAGCATCGATGCGTTGAAGTCAGCAGTGGTGCTGACCTCGTTACCGTTCTCGATGATTTTGCTGCTGATGATGTGGGGGCTGCACAAGGCGTTTTATCTGGAATCGCAGAAGCAGATCGCGCAACTGCATTCCCTTGCGCCGGTGTCCGGATCACGGCGCGGTGGATGGCGTCAGCGTTTGAGTCAGGCGGTGCATTTCCCGTCTCGGGATGAGGTCTATCGCTTCCTCGATACCACGGTGCGTCCGGCGATTGAGGACGTGACCGCAGTGTTCGTCGAGAAGGGTCTGCATGTGGTCGCTCAGCCTGATCCGGCCAATGACAACGTCAGCCTGGAGATCGGTCACGGCGAACTGCATCCGTTCATCTATCAGGTGCAGATGCGCGGTTACTTCACGCCGTCCTTCGCCCGTGGCGGCATGGGTTCCAAGCAACTCAACAACCGCCGTTACCATCGGGCCGAAGTGCATTTGAGAGAGGGCAGTCAGGATTACGATCTGGTGGGCTACACCAAGGAGCAGGTCATCAACGACATCCTCGACCAGTACGAGCGGCACATGCAGTTCTTGCACCTGGTGCGTTGATCTACGCGGGTGGCGCTGACGTCTTGTCAGGCGTCAGTGCTCATCGCCATGAACAACACCAACGCCGCCACCGGTACGCCGAACACCGCGCTACCCACCACCAGTTCGGTGCTCAACGGTTGGCCGGCGTTGACCATGCCGACCGCGCCGTTGATCAAGGTCAACGCCAGCCACAGCACGACAAAGCTAAAGGCCAGGGTCTGGCGGGGGAAACCGATTTTCTCGCCGATGAACAGCATCAGCGCCAGCAGAACCAGGCCGAAGAAGATGATGATTGCTGTGTGCATGGTGAGTCCACCCTTCAGGTATGCATTGCTTTTGAGGCAGCCATCGCGAGCAGGCTCGCTCCCACATTCAATCGCGTTGCTGGATGAGAGCTCGGTCATCTGTGGGAGCGAGCCTGCTCGCGATGGGGTCACCTCGGTGTCCTTGATACTTATTGAGCATAGGCACCGCTGCGCTTAAACCAACCCACCATTCACCCGCAGAATTTGCCCATTCACCCAAGCCGAATCCGGTCCCGCCAGAAACGACACAACGCGAGCAATATCCTCCGGCTGACCCAAATGCTCCAGTGGAGGCGCCGTTTGAAGGCAAGCGAAGATCAAAAGATCGCAGCCTTCCGCAGCTCCTATGGTGATATGCGGTCGAGCGTAGGAGCTGCCGAAGGCTGCGATCTTGGCGATACGCCTGACACTGAAGATGAAAACTGTGAAACGTTTCAGCAATTAGTCGAGTCCGAGGTTTATCGGCGTTTGTCCAAGCGTATGCTGGGCAACTTGCAAAGCAGTCGATACCACATCAAGACAGACAAGAGAGGATTCGATGACCTACACCGCTGCCGAAAACCGCTACGATTCCATCCCTTACCGCCGCGTGGGTCGCAGCGGGTTGGTGTTGCCGGCACTGTCCCTGGGCTTGTGGCACAACTTCGGCGACAGCACGCCAATCGATACCCAGCGCTCGTTGCTGCGCACGGCGTTCGATCTGGGCATCAACCATTTCGACCTGGCCAACAACTACGGTCCGCCGTACGGCAGCGCCGAGATCAACTTCGGTCGTTTGCTGCGTGAAGACTTCAAGCAGTACCGCGACGAGTTGATCATCTCCAGCAAGGCCGGTTGGGATATGTGGGCCGGCCCTTACGGTCAGGGCGGTGGTTCACGTAAATACATATTGGCCAGCCTCGACCAGAGCCTGCAACGCCTGGGCCTCGACTACGTAGACATCTTCTATTCCCACCGTTTCGATCCGGACACACCGCTTGAAGAAACCGCCAGCGCACTGGCCACCGCGGTGCAGCAGGGCAAGGCGCTGTACATCGGAATCTCGTCCTACTCCGGGGTGAAAACCCGTGAAATCGCCGGGTTGCTGAAAGAGTGGAAAGTGCCGTTGCTGATTCATCAACCGGCTTACAACCTGCTGAATCGCTGGGTGGAAAAGGACCTGCTGGACACCACCGACGAACTCGGCACCGGCGTGATCGCCTTCACGCCATTGGCTCAGGGGCTGTTAACCGACAAGTACCTCAATGGCGTGCCAGCGGATGCGCGGGTCAATCGTCCGGGTGGTGGTTCGTTGCAGGCGTCTCACCTGTCCGAAGCCAACATCGCCCATGTGCGGGCGCTAAATGAAATCGCCAAACGCCGCGGTCAGAGCCTGGCGCAGTTGGCGCTGGCCTGGACCCTGCGCGATCCGCGGGTGACCTCGGCGCTGATTGGCGCGAGCCGGCCGGAGCAGATCATCGAGAACGTCGGGGCGTTGAAGAACCTGAGTTTTAGCGTGGAAGAGTTGGCGGAGATTGACCGGTTTGCCCAGGAGGGTGGGGTCAATCTTTGGGAGAAGCCTTCGACGGCTGAATAACTCTGTACTGATCGTTCCCACGCTCCGCGTGGGAATGCAGCCCGGGACGCTCCGCGTCCCATGCAGAGCCGAACGCAGAGCGTCCGTTGAGGCATTCCCACGCGGAGCGTGGGAACGATCGGCTCACCGGAAGAAAGGCACATCCCCCAACACCGTAGCCCGCTGCATCACCCGCCGCGCCGGGCGGTAATCATCCACCGCGTGATGCTGGGTCACGCGATTGTCCCAGAACGCGATGTCGTCTTTCTGCCAGCGCCAACGGATGGTGAATTCTGGCCGTGTGGTGTGGGCGAACAAGAATTTCAGAATCACCTCGCTTTCCGTTTCCGACAGCTCATTGATCTTCGACGTGAACCCTTCATTGACGAACAACGACCTGCGCCCGCTCACCGGGTGTGTGCGAATCACCGGGTGCGATAACGGAGGGTTCTTGCGCCGGGCCTCTTCCCACTGAGCCAAAGCTTGCGGTGTATTGCCATAGCGCTCCAGCGGGAACGAACGGGTGAAATCGTGAGTGGCGGTCAACCCTTCGAGCAGAGTTTTCATCGGTGCGGACAGTGCTTCATACGCCGCAATACCACTGGCCCACAGCGTGTCACCGCCAAATTCCGGCAGCAGTTTGGCGCTGAGTACCGCGCCCATCGCCGGGGTCGGCAGGAAGGTCACGTCGGTGTGCCAGATCGCGTTGTCCCGCACATCGGTGACGGCGGTGTCGAGGATCAGCACTTCCGGTTGCTCCGGCACGTTCGGGTAGATCGGATGAATATGCAGGTCACCGAAATAGGCGGCGAATCGCGCTTGCTGCTGCGGCTCGATCGGCTGGTCGCGGAAGAACAGCACTTGATGCTTGAGCAGCGCCTGCTCGATGGCATCGCGTTGTTCCAGGTTCAGCGGCTGGCTGATGTCGATGCCGCTGATTTGCGCGCCGAGGGCGGAGCTTAAAGGGACGATTGTCAGGTTACTCATGGTGGTTCTCTTCAATCCGGGGTGCCTACTGTGGGAGCGACCCTGTGGCGAGGGGGCTTGCCCCCGTTCGGCTGCGAAGCAGTCGTAAAACCTGCGTCTGAAAAAACTGGCTGGAGGAGCGTGTCGCCTGGGTTATTTTGGGGGCCGCTTCGCGGCCCAGCGGGGGCAAGCCCCCTCGCCACAGGCCCGCTCCCACAATGAATATTCAGTGAGCCTGGCCGTGCCATGGCACCAGTTTGCGTTGTAGCGCACGCAGGCCCATTTCCATCACGAAGGCGATCAGCGCGATCACCAGAATCCCCAGCACCACCACATCGGTGACCAGGAATTGCGCGGCCGACTGCACCATGAAGCCCAAACCGCTGGTGGCGGCGATCAATTCAGCGGCCACCAACGTCGACCAACCCACGCCCAGACCAATCCGCACGCCGGTCAAAATGTCCGGCAAGGCACTGGGCAGAATCACATGCCGAATCAACTGCGCCCGGGTCGCGCCCAGCGACTGCGCGGCGCGCAATTTCGCCGGGTCGACGGTGCGTACGCCAGTGGCGGTGGCAATCGCGATCGGCGCGAAGATCGCCAGGTAGATCAGCAGCACTTTTGATAACTCACCGATACCGCACCAGATCACGATCAGCGGCAGATAAGCCAGCGGCGGAATCGGGCGATAGAACTCGATCAGCGGATCGAGAATGCCGCGAGCGATGCGGTTGTGGCCGATGGCGATGCCGACCGGCACGGCGGTCAGCACGGCGAAACCAAGGCCCAGGCCAATACGGCTGAGGCTCGCGCCCAAGTGCTGCCACAAGGTCGAATCCATGTAGCCGGTGGTCACCAGCAGCCAGCCTTTTTGCAGCACGGCGGAGGGTGGCGGCAGGAACAGCGGTTCGATCAAACCAGTGGCCGTGACGGCCCACCAAATGGCAAGGAGGACCACCAGGGTCAGCACGCTGATCCAGCGCGTGTTCAAACTGCGACGCAGCGGAATTGCCGTCGAACCCGACTTCACCGTCGCGGCGGGAATTTCATAGGTGCTCATGCGCGCTCCTGCCGCTGAACGGCACTGCGTTGGGAGAACACTTTGGCGAGCACGTGTTCGCGGGTTTCGATAAAGCGCGGGTCGGATTTGATCGCCCGCGCCGATTCACCGGCAGCGTAACGCTGACCGAAGTCCAGGCTCAGACGCTCGACGATTTGCCCGGGGTTGGGCGCTAGCAGAATCAGATCCGTGGCGAGGAACACCGCTTCTTCAATGTCGTGGGTAATCAGGAACACCGGTTTGGCGGTGCGTTGCCAGACCTGCAGCAACAGCTCCTGCATCTGTTCGCGGGTGAAGGCGTCAAGGGCACCGAAGGGTTCATCCATCAGCAAAACCCGAGGGTCTGCTGCGAGGGCGCGGGCGAGGCCAACACGTTGCTTCTGCCCGCCCGAGAGCTGCCAGATTCGGCGATTTTCGAAACCGGAAAGGTCCACCAGCGCGAGCATTTCCCGGGCGCGCTGTTCACGTTTTTCCCGCGGAGTGCCGGCCAGTTCCAGACCGAAGCCGACGTTGGCCAGTACGTCCTGCCAAGGCAGCAGGGCGTCGTCCTGGAACACCACGCCGCGCTCGGCGCTCGGGCCTTTGACCGGCACGCCGTCAAGGGTGATGCGCCCGGCAGTGGGCTCGACGAAACCGGCAATCAGGTTTAACAGCGAGGTCTTGCCACTGCCGGACGGGCCGAGGGCGACCAGCAACTGCTGGGGCCCCAGACTCAGGGAAATATCCGCCAGCACAGGTTCCGTGTTGCCTGGGTACTGTGCGCAGATGCGCTCCAGCTGAAGCAAAGCCATCGCGGTTTACTCCCGATCAATTGGTGATGTATTTGGCGCTGACGTACGGCGCGTAGTCCGGCAGCACGGCCTCGACCTTGCCTTGTTCCTTGAGGAACATCGCGGTGTCGGTAATGGCCTTGGTGGTCGGCGCGCCGAGGGTGATCACCTGATCAGCCGCGAGGGGGAAGACGTTGCCTTGCAGCAGCAATGGAATGTCGCTGGCCTTGGCACCGGAGAGTTTCACCAGTTTGTCGACGTTGCTTTGATTGGCGAGCCAGGCTTTCGGGTCTTTGCGGTAGTCGGCGTAGGCATCGAGGGTCACTTTGGCGAACGCGGTGACGATTTCCGGGTGCTTCTCGGCGAAATCCTTACGCACGATCCAGGCATCGAAAGTCGGTGCACCGAACTTGGCCAGTTCGCCCGAGGTGATCAGTACTTTGCCGTTTTCCTTGGCTACGCCGAGAGCCGGGTCCCAGACGTAGGTCGCGTCGATATCACCGCGTTTCCACGCAGCAATGATCGCCGGCGGCGCGAGGTTGAGCACGGTGACTTTCGAGGGGTCGATGTTCCAGTGTTTCAGCGCGGCCAGCAGGCTGTAGTGGCCGGTGGAAACGAACGGTACGGCGATTTTCTTGCCGATCAGGTCTTGCGGAGTCTTGATCCCGGAACCGTCGCGAGCGACCAGCGCTTCGGCGGCGCCGATTTGGGTGGCGATAAGGAAGGTTTCTACCGGAACTTTGCGGGTGATTGCTGCCGTCAGGGGGCTGGAGCCGAGATAGCCGATTTGCACATCGCCGGAAGCGATGGCGGCGATGATGTCGGCGCCGCTGTCGAATTTGCGCCAGTCGATGTTGGCTTTGGTGGCTTTTTCGTAGGTGCCGTCGGCTTGGGCGACTTTGGCCGGGTCAACGGTGGTCTGGTAGGCGACGGTCACATCTGCCGCCTGAGCCAGGAAACTCGCCGAAGCCAGAAACGCGGCGGCCAGAAGGCGAAGAGGGGAAGTCAGTTTCATCGGGAAGCTCCTTGTCAGGCGACCGAGAGTCGGCGTGAAAAGGAGACTAAATGATATAAGAATCCGAAAATAAATAACTTTTTCGAATTACCTTATGAGCGGAAAATTCTAAGAGAGACCATTGTGGCGAGGGGGCTTGTCGGACCGCCGCATCGCCCCGTTCGGCTGCGAAGCAGTCGTAATGCAGACGACTCGGTTTATCCGAAATATTGCGTGTGTCGGTTTAGAGACTGCTGTGCAGTCCAACGGGGGCAAGCCCCCTCGCCACAGAGGGGACCTACTCTGGCAGTTTAGTTGCTGATCGCCAGAATACTCGCCTGATACGACCCGACAAACACATCGAAATCGCCGACTTCGTTCTGTTCCAGCTCCACTTGCTGAGCCAGCGACGAGCGCGCCAGCTCTTCAAATTTAGCTTGTTCTTCGCTTGAAAGCGGCTCGCTGCGGAAAAACTCTGCGTGCACCTGACTCTGACGCAAGGAGAACTGAGCAAAGCTTTCCTTGTGCTCGGCCATCGCCGCCAACACCTGCGCCGATGGCGTCAGGGACGAGTCCTTGACCTTGGCCAGTTGTGCGTCCAGCGCCTTGCTGTGAGCATCGCCGCCATGGCTCTGATCCAGCAACGCCGCCAATGGCGCAATCTTTTCCAGCAATTCGCCGGCCCATTCCTTCAGGTCTACCGGGTGCCCGTCACGTTGCAATTGCAGGCCCGGACGACGACCTTCCTTGACCACACTGAGGAAGTTCGACGTCGCGTTACCGCAGCTGGTACTGGTCAGCAGCGGGCTGTCGTTCAGCGCGCAATACAACAGGAACGCATCAAGGAACCGCGACTCGGTGAGGTCGATGCCCATCGGCAGGAACGGGTTGATGTCCAGGCAGCGCACTTCGACGTACTGAATGCCACGGGCCACCAGCGCCTGGATCGGCCGTTCGCCGGTGTAGGTCACGCGTTTCGGGCGGATGTTGGAGTAGTACTCGTTTTCGATCTGCAGGATGTTGGTGTTGAGCTGAACCCACTCACCGTCCTGGTGCGTACCGATCTCGACGTACGGGGGGTAAGGCGTAGCCACCGCTTTGCGCAGGCTGTCGGTGTAGCTGGTCAGATCGTTGTAGCACGGCGTCAGACCGGCCTGGGCGTTGCTCTGGTAACCCAGGTCACTCATGCGCAGGCTGGTGGCGTACGGCAGGTACAACGTGTCCGGGTCCAGCTGTTCCAACTGATGCGAACGACCGCGCAGGAAACCGGCGTCCAGCGCAGGCGAGGCGCCGAACAGGTACATCAGCAGCCAGCTGTAGCGACGGAAGTTGCGGATCAGCGCGATGTAGGCCGACGACTGATAATCGCGATCGGTGCCGACAAAGCCTTCGGCCTCTTTAAGCCGCGGCCAGAGCTTTTCCGGCAGGGAAAAGTTGTAGTGGATCCCGGCGATGCACTGCATGGTCTTGCCGTAACGCAGGGCCAGGCCCTTGCGATAGACGTACTTGAGCTGACCGATGTTGGAGGTGCCGTAATAAGCGATCGGGATGTCTTCCTCGGCCGGCAACGGGCACGGCATCGATGGACTCCACAGGTACTCGTTGCCGAGTTTGCTGTAGGCAAACCGATGGATCTTATCGAGGCTCGCCAAGGTATCCGCCGGGTCTGGCAGAGCTGGCGTGATGAATTCCAGCAGCGACTCGGAATAGTCGGTGGTGATTTGTTCGTTGGTCAGCGCGGAACCCAATTCTTCGGGGTGCGGCGTTTGCGCCAGGCGCCCTTCGCCTGTCACGCGCAGGCATTCACGTTCGATGCCGTGAAGGCACTGTTCGAGCAGAGAGAGGTTAGCGCGCTCGCCAAGCAGAGCCAGGCGGCGGTTGAGAAGTTCGCTCAAGTTGGATTCCTTCACGCGTCAGTCGCCCCAATATGGGGGTGGGCAAGACGGTCTACAAGGGTGAAGTTAAAACTGGCGTTTTCGCCTGGTTTTCGGGCCGCACTGGCCTGCTGTCAGCCAGCCAGGGATTGATCGCCGCAATCCCCTGTGGGAGCGGCCTGTGGCGAGGGGGCTTGCCCCCGTTGGGCTGCAAAGCAGCCCCAAAATCTCTGATGTTCCAAGATATTGTGAGTGCTACGCACTCAAACGGGGGCAAGCCCCCTCGCCACAGGCGCTCCCACAGAAAACTCCGACGCTGCAGTCACAGCGCCGAAATTAACTCAAATTGATGATTGGGGGCTACAGGACAGCGAACGTGCCTTGTGCTTTTGCGACGAGTTTGTCGCCTTGCATCACGTCGGCTTCAACCACCAGCGTGCGGCGACCCGGATGGATCACCCGCGCCGTGCACATCACTTCACCGTCGGCGACGGCGCGGATGTAGTTGATCTTGCACTCGATGGTTGCGCTCTGCTGGTCAAAGCCGTGGGTGCTGGAACAGGCCAGCCCCATGGCAATGTCGACCAGACTGAACAGTGCGCCGCCGTGCAGTTTGCCGCCGCGATTGCGCAGTTCTGGCTCAAGCGCCAGGGCGACTTGCGCCACCCCGGTTTCCAGACTGTGCAAGCGACACCCCAGCAGCTTGAAAAACGCGCTTTCGGTCAAGCCGGCCGGGATCTCCATCAGCGTTTTTTCAACTGTTTGGCGTTAGCGAACAGCGAAGCCATGGCGTTGTTGGCTGGGGCTGCTGCCGTGGTTTCCTTGCGCGGTGCGGTGTTCTGGGATTGGCGTGGTGCCGACCCCGGACGCGCGCCACGGGCACCGTCGATCTTCTCGCCCGGGGTGTCGCTCATGCGCATCGACAGGCCAACGCGTTTGCGCGGGATGTCGACTTCCATGACCTTCACCTTGACTACATCACCGGCCTTCACCGCTTCGCGCGGATCCTTGATGAACTTCTCCGACAGCGCGGAAATGTGTACCAAACCGTCCTGATGCACGCCGATGTCGACGAAGGCGCCGAAGTTGGTCACGTTGGTGACCACGCCTTCGAGGATCATCCCCAGTTGCAGGTCCTTGAGGTCTTCGACGCCTTCCTGGAACTCGGCGGTCTTGAACTCGGGACGCGGGTCGCGACCGGGTTTTTCCAGCTCTTGCAGGATGTCGGTGACCGTCGGCAGACCGAACGTTTCGTCGGTGTACTTCTTCGGATCGAGGCGCTTGAGGAAGCTTGCGTCGCCGATCAGCGAGCGAATGTCACGGTCGGTTTCAGCGGCAATGCGCTGCACCAGCGGATAGGCTTCCGGGTGAACCGCGGACGAATCCAATGGGTTGTCGCCATTCATCACGCGTAGGAAGCCTGCGGCTTGTTCAAAGGTTTTTTCACCCAGACGCGCGACTTTTTTCAGCGCCGCACGGGTTTTGAACGCACCGTGCTCGTCGCGGTGGCTGACGATGTTCTGCGCCAGGGTCGCGTTGAGGCCGGAGATACGCGCCAGCAGCGCCACGGAGGCGGTGTTGACGTCGACGCCCACGGCGTTCACGCAATCCTCGACCACAGCGTCCAGGCCGCGTGCCAGTTTCAGCTGCGACACGTCGTGCTGGTACTGGCCGACGCCGATGGATTTCGGATCGATCTTCACCAGCTCAGCCAGCGGATCCTGCAAGCGACGGGCAATCGACACCGCGCCACGGATCGACACGTCGAGGTCCGGGAATTCCTTGGAGGCCAGTTCCGACGCCGAGTACACCGATGCGCCGGCCTCGGAGACCATGACTTTGGTCATCTTCATGGCTGGGTATTTTTTGATCAGCTCAGCAGCGAGCTTGTCGGTTTCACGGCTGGCGGTGCCGTTGCCGATGGCGATCAGGTCCACCGAATGCTTGGCGCACAGGGCGGCGAGCACGGCGAGGGTCTGGTCCCACTTGTTGTGCGGTACGTGCGGGTAAACCGTGGCGTGATCCAGCAGCTTGCCGGTGGCATCGACCACGGCGACCTTGCAACCGGTGCGCAGGCCCGGGTCGAGGCCCAGGGTGGCGCGCGGGCCGGCCGGGGCCGACAGCAGCAAGTCGTGCAGGTTGTGCGCGAACACGTTGATCGCTTCGGTTTCCGCGCCGTCGCGCAGCTCGCCCAGCAGGTCGGTTTCCAGGTGCGTGTAGAGCTTGACCTTCCAGGTCCAGCGCACCACTTCGCCCAGCCATTTGTCGGCGGCGCGGTTCTGGTTCTGGATGCCGAATTGCTGGCCGATCATGCCTTCGCACGGGTGCATGGTGCCCGGCAGTTCATCGCCGACTTTCAGCGCGGAGCTGAGAATGCCTTCGTTGCGGCCACGGAAAATCGCCAGTGCGCGGTGCGATGGCATGCTTTTCAGCGGTTCGTCGTGTTCGAAATAGTCGCGGAACTTGGCGCCTTCCTCTTCCTTGCCAGCAATCACGCGGGCACTGAGGGTGGCTTCCTGCTTGAGGTAGTTGCGCAACTTGTCCAGCAGGCCAGCGTCTTCGGCGAAGCGCTCCATGAGGATGTACTTGGCGCCTTCAAGGGCGGCTTTCACATCGGCCACGCCTTTTTCGGCATCGATGAAGCGCGCGGCTTCGGCTTCAGGGTTCAGGGTCGGGTCGTTGAACAGGCCGTCGGCCAGCTCGCCGAGGCCGGCTTCCAGGGCGATCTGGCCCTTGGTGCGGCGCTTCTGCTTGTACGGCAGGTACAAGTCTTCGAGACGGGTCTTGGTGTCGGCGAGTTTGATGTCGCGTTCGAGTTGCGGGGTCAGTTTGCCCTGCTCTTGAATGCTGGCGAGGATGCTGATCCGCCGTTCGTCGAGTTCTCGCAGGTAGCGCAGACGCTCTTCCAGATGACGCAACTGGATGTCATCGAGGCTGCCGGTCACTTCTTTCCGGTAGCGGGCGATGAAGGGAACGGTAGAGCCTTCATCGAGTAGCGCGACGGCCGCTTCGACCTGTTGTGGGCGGACGCCGAGTTCCTCGGCGATGCGGCTGTTGATGCTGTCCATAAAACCACCTGACAAATTGTGAAAGCAGGCTCGCAGGCGCAGAGATAAGGGCTCGGCGAGTCTGGTTGAGCGGCCTGGCGTGCGCCGCTACCTGAGCCAACAGGCTTCCCGTTGACCCGTGAAATCGAACAATTACTGCCAGCGCCATGAAAAAAAAAGCGGCTGCTAACAGTAACGATCAGACGTTGCCTGACACAAAAGGCCGCGCATTATAACCAGCGTTCTGTCCATTCGGGGGCATCGCTGGTTGTAGGCACAATGCCCGGTTTTCTGGCGGTGAAGGAAAAATCTGCTAACAATGCACACGGTGCGTATAACGGCAGCTACGCCATAATGCGCGCCGAGATCAAAGGAGCATCCAATGAGCAGCACTGCAAACATTGCTGAAGGCGAAAAAATTCTTATTGTTGACGACGATCCTGGGCTGAGCAGCCTGCTGGAACGCTTTTTCGTCAGCAAGGGCTACCGTGCCCGCGCCGTACCGAACACTGAACAAATGGACCGCCTGCTGGCGCGTGAAGTGTTCAACCTGGTCGTCCTCGACCTGATGCTGCCCGGCGAAGACGGCCTGACCGCTTGCCGCCGCCTGCGCACGGCGAACAATCAGATTCCGATCATCATGCTGACCGCCAAGGGTGATGAGCTTAGCCGCATCAAGGGCCTGGAACTGGGCGCCGACGATTACCTGGCCAAGCCGTTCAACCCGGACGAGTTGATGGCTCGGGTCAAAGCAGTTCTGCGTCGTCAGGCGGCACCGGTGCCGGGCGCACCGGGCAGCGAAGACGAAAGCGTGACCTTCGGTGACTACGAACTGTCCCTGGCCACTCGCGAACTCAAGCGCGGCGACGAAGTGCATATGCTCACCACCGGTGAGTTTGCGGTGCTCAAGGCGTTGGTCATGAACGCGCGTCAGCCACTGACCCGCGACAAACTGATGAACCTGGCCCGTGGCCGCGAGTGGGATGCCCTGGAGCGTTCCATCGACGTGCAGATTTCCCGTCTGCGCCGGATGATCGAACCCGATCCGTCCAAACCACGCTACATCCAGACTGTCTGGGGCGTGGGTTACGTGTTCGTTCCGGATGGCGCCGCCACGAAGTGATTAGTGATTTGTAGGAGCGGGTCTTGCGGGTAACGGTCAGATGACCTTTCCCGCAGACTCGCGATCCGCAATATGCGAGCATCGCTCGCTCCTGCAAGTGTGTAGCGGTTACCCATGAAAACCCCTGTTTGGTTCCCCCAGAGCTTCTTCTCCCGCACCCTGTGGCTGGTGCTGATCGTCGTCCTGTTCTCCAAGGCGCTGACCCTGGTTTATCTGTTGATGAACGAAGATGTGCTGGTGGATCGCCAATACAGCCACGGCGTCGCCCTGACGCTGCGCGCCTATTGGGCCGCCGACGAAGAGAACCGCACGAAAATCGCCGATGCCGCGACCCTGATCCGGGTGGTGGGTGCCGGTGTGCCGGAAGGCGAACAGCACTGGCCCTACAGCGAGATCTACCAGCGACAGATGCAGGCCGAATTGGGTGCCGACACCGAAGTGCGATTACGCATGCACTCACCGCCGGCGCTGTGGGTCCGGGCGCCCAGCCTGGGCGATGGCTGGCTGAAAGTGCCGCTATACCCGCATCCATTGCGCGGCCAGAAAATCTGGAACGTGCTCGGCTGGTTCCTCGCCATTGGTTTGTTGTCCACCGCCTCGGCGTGGATCTTCGTAAGCCAGCTCAATCAACCGTTGAAACGACTGGTCTATGCCGCAAGGCAACTGGGTCAGGGTCGCAGCGTGCGTCTGCCGATCAGCGATACACCGAGCGAGATGACCGAGGTTTATCGCGCCTTCAACCAAATGGCTGAAGACGTCGAACAGGCGGGACGCGAACGGGAGCTGATGCTGGCCGGGGTCTCTCACGATCTACGCACGCCACTGACCCGTTTGCGACTGTCCCTGGAGCTGATGGGCGATCACAGTGACCTGACCGACGATATGGTGCGCGACATCGAGGACATGGATGCGATTCTCGATCAGTTCCTGGCGTTCATTCGTGACGGACGTGACGAGTCGGTGGAAGAAGTGGACCTGAGTGATCTGGTTCGCGAAGTCGCTGCGCCGTACAACCAGAATGAAGAGAAAGTGCACTTGCGCCTGGAACCGATTCAGCCGTTCCCGTTGCGTCGGGTGTCGATGAAGCGGTTGCTGAACAACCTGATCGGCAATGCTCTGCATCACGCCGGCAGCGGCGTCGAAGTGGCGGCTTATGTGTCTGGAGATACCAGTGCACCGTATGTGGTGCTGAGCGTCATGGACCGTGGCGCGGGGATCGATCCGTCGGAACTGGAGGCGATCTTCAACCCGTTCACCCGTGGCGATCGGGCCCGGGGCGGGAAGGGGACCGGGTTGGGGTTGGCAATCGTGAAGCGGATCGCTTCGATGCATGGCGGGAATGTCGAGCTGCGCAACCGGTCCGGTGGTGGGCTGGAAGCGCGGGTGCGGTTGCCGCTTGGGTTGATGTTGCCGCGGGATGCGGTTTAAGCGCCGTACACAACCTCTGTGGCGAGGGAGCTTGCTCCCGCTCGGTTGCGCAGCAGCCGCAAAACCCGGCAACCGTATTTCAATAAAAGAATACGGTTGCCGGAATCGGGAGTCCTTCGGCCTCCAGCGGGAGCAAGCTCCCTCGCCACAGGGACCGAGTAAGCTTCAACCCTTCCCTTTGGTCCGAGTCATATTCGGCCCGCCATTCTTCTCCAGATGCTCAATGATGATCCCCGCCACATTCTTCCCTGTGGTGGTTTCAATCCCTTCAAGCCCTGGTGACGAGTTCACTTCCATCACCAGTGGCCCATGATTGGAGCGCAGGATATCCACCCCCGCCACCGCCAACCCCATGACCTTCGCCGCACGCAACGCGGTCATGCGTTCTTCTGGCGTGATCTTGATCAGGCTCGCACTGCCGCCGCGATGCAGGTTGGAGCGAAACTCCCCCGGCTTGGCCTGGCGCTTCATCGCCGCGATGACCTTGTCGCCGACCACGAAACAACGAATGTCCGCGCCGCCGGCTTCCTTGATGTATTCCTGAACCATGATGTTCTGCTTCAGGCCCATGAAGGCTTCGATCACCGATTCCGCCGCCGTGGCCGTTTCACACAGCACCACGCCGATGCCCTGAGTACCTTCCAGCACCTTGATCACCAGCGGCGCGCCATTGACCATCTCGATCAAGTCGGGAATGTCATCCGGGGAGTGGGCAAAGCCGGTGACCGGCAAACCGATCCCCCGGCGCGACAGCAATTGCAGCGAACGCAGTTTGTCTCGCGAACGGGCGATGGCTACCGATTCGTTGAGCGGAAACACGCCCATCATTTCGAACTGGCGCAGCACCGCGCAGCCATAAAACGTAACCGATGCGCCGATCCGCGGGATCACTGCATCGAAACCCTCCAGCGGCTTGCCGCGGTAGTGGATCTGCGGCTTGTGACTGGCAATGTTCATGTAGGCGCGCAGGGTGTCGATCACCACCATTTCATGGCCACGCTCCATACCGGCTTCGACCAGACGACGGGTGGAATACAGACGCGGGTTCCGCGACAGCACAGCGATCTTCATGCAACACCTGTGGAGAAGGTAGATACCGGGAACACCGGCTTGTCTTGTACATATTTAATGCCTGGATTGACCACCAACTGGCCGTCGATCAGGGCTTTGGAACCGAGTAACAGGCGATAACGCATGGACTTGCGGCAGGCGAGGGTGAACTCGACCCGCCAGACCCGATCACCGAGGGCCAGGGTGGTGCTGACCACATAGCGCATCTGCGCATGGCCATTGGAGCTTTTAATGGTTTTCCTCGTTACCAGCGGGGCTTCGCAGCGCCGGTGCCGCAGTTGCACCACCGTGCCCAGGTGCGCGGTAAAGCGTACCCACTGTTCCCCATCGCGCTCGAACGGCTCGATGTCGGTGGCGTGCAAACTGGAGGTGCTGGCGCCGGTGTCGATTTTTGCCCGAAGGCCCGCGACTCCCAAATCCGGGAGCGCCACCCACTCGCGCAGACCGATAACGGTCAAATGGTCAAATGTCTTCAAAAGTGCTCAACCGGCAAAAACCGCTCAGACCGCGTGCGGCCGAATTCGCGGTATTCACGCAGAATAATGGGTAAAAGGCGACAGATATCTACTGCCCGAATTTCCATCCCTCAATTGCGGGGAATGCCTGCATTCTAATCCACAGTGTGAGGATTCATGGCACGACAGAAACGGTAGTACAGTTCATCGATATTTCAGAATGAGGTCATCCAATGGCACAAAAAAGCGAAGAGGACGACAAGGTCCGTCTCGATAAATGGTTGTGGGCCGCGCGTTTTTATAAAACACGTGCCTTGGCCAAGGCCGCGATTGAGAGTGGCAAGGTGCATTGCCGGGGCGAGCGCTGCAAGCCAGGCAAGGAGCCGAGGGTTGGCGATGAGTTTCAGATTCGCACCGGCTTCGAGGAGCGTACGGTGGTGGTCCAGGCGCTGTCGATCGTGCGCCGTGGTGCGCCGGAGGCTCAGGCCCTGTATGCCGAAACCGAAGCCAGCGTCGCCAAACGTGAAGCGGCTGCGGCCATGCGCAAGGCCGGGGCGTTGGGCGTGAGCACCGATGGCAAGCCGAGCAAGAAGCAGCGTCGGGATCTGTTCAAGTTTCGCGGTAACAGCAACGACGAGTAGTGACGGCCGTCGGGCACGGACTTGCAATCACGCACCTGTGCAGCCATATGGGTGTTCTCGACAGCGGAAAAGTGAAAACGCCGTTCGTCGAAAACCGAGGTTTGACCTTGCTTGGAACAACCCCGGATTGTTCATAAAATGCCTTTACGGCTGAACTTTGCCCGCCCAAAAATGCGGAAATGACGCGATTTTCATTTTTTGTCACCCTTTCAGATACCCAGACCTATGACCAATCTATCGGATAACGACTACACCCAACGCTTCATCTTCGATGACAGCGACACCCGCGGCGAGCTGGTTGGGTTGGAGCGTAGCTATGCCGAAGTCCTCGCCAAACACGCCTATCCGGAGCCGGTCGCGCAACTGCTGGGCGAGCTGATGGCGGCGGCAGCGTTGCTGGTTGGCACCTTGAAGTTCGATGGCTTGCTGATTCTGCAGGCCCGTTCCGAAGGCCCGGTGCCGTTGCTGATGATCGAGTGCTCCAGTGAGCGTGAAATCCGCGGCCTGGCTCGTTACGAAGCCGACAAGATCGCCCCCGACGCGACCCTCGCCGACTTGATGCCCAATGGTGTTCTGGCGCTGACCGTCGACCCGACTCAGGGCCAGCGTTACCAAGGCATCGTCGACCTCGACGGCGAAACTCTCTCGGAGTGCTTCACTAACTACTTCGTCATGTCTCAGCAGGTCGGCACGCGTTTCTGGCTCTACGCCGATGGCCGTCGTGCCCGTGGCCTGTTGCTGCAGCAATTGCCTGCCGACCGTCTGAAAGACGAAGAAGAACGCGCCGCCAGCTGGCAGCACATCACCGCCCTGGCCAGCACCCTGACAGCCGATGAATTGCTGAGCCTGGACAACGAAACCGTACTCCATCGCCTCTATCATGAAGAACAGGTGCGCCTGTTTGACGTGCAGAACCTACGTTTCCATTGCAGCTGCTCTCGGGAACGCTCGGGCAATGCGTTGGTCAGTTTGGGTCTGGATGATGCCCAGGCACTCGTTATCGAACACGGTGGCGCCGTGGAGATCGATTGCCAGTTTTGCAACGAACGTTACCTGTTCGACGCGGCCGATATCACCCAATTGTTTGCTGGTGCAGGGGTCGATACGCCGTCAGATACCCGTCACTAAAACGTTTCAGTGCAGGTAAATTCACTGCTTAACGCCGGAATAACGCCGTTCTGACCGGAGGGCCCTACACTTTTTGGGCTTTTCTGGCATAATCCGGCCCACTTTTTTCGCGGTAGTAGTGCACGACTTTCTACTACAAAACGTTTGGAGCACTCGGCCACTGGCCGACGGGGAACCTCATGACGCAAGCCAATAACGCCGTGTACACCGATCTGAGTGTTGATGATCTGGTTAAAGAAGCCCTGAATCGCGGTGAAGGCGAGCTTGCCGATACCGGCGCGCTGGTTGTTCGCACCGGTCACCGTACCGGCCGTTCGCCAGTCGATCGTTTCATCGTTGAAGAGCCGACCACCCAGGACGCCATCGCCTGGGGCCCGATCAACCGCAAGTTCCCGGCCGACAAGTTCGATGCCCTGTGGGCTCGCGTCGAGGCCTTCAACAACGCGCAAGAGCATTTCGTTTCCCACGTGCACGTAGGTGCTGCCGAAGAGCACTACCTGGCCGTGAAGATGACCACCCAGACTGCCTGGCAGAACCTGTTCGGTCGTTGCCTGTTCATCAACCCAGCTCAGTACAACCCGGCTGGCCGTGAAGAGTGGCAAGTCCTCAACGTTGCCAACTTCGAGTGCGTGCCAGAGCGTGACGGCACCAACTCCGACGGTTGTGTGATCATCAACTTCGCACAGAAGAAAGTGCTGATCGCCGGCATGCGCTACGCCGGTGAAATGAAGAAAGCCATGTTCTCGGTGCAGAACTTCCTGTTGCCGGCCGCCGACGTGCTGCCAATGCACTGCGCTGCCAACATCGGAGAAGCGGGCGACGTGACCCTGTTCTTCGGTTTGTCTGGCACTGGCAAGACCACCCTGTCCGCCGATGAAAGCCGTTACCTGATCGGTGACGACGAGCACGGCTGGGGCGAGGGTGTGGTGTTCAACATCGAAGGCGGTTGCTATGCCAAGTGCATCGACCTGTCCGAGAAGAACGAGCCGGTCATCTGGAAAGCCATCAAGCACGGCGCAGTCCTGGAAAACGTTGTGCTGGACGACGCCAAGAAAGCTGACTACGCCGACGGCAGCCTGACCCAGAACAGCCGCGCAGCCTACCCGCTGGAGCACGTCGAGAAGCGTTCCGAGAAGAACCTCGGTGGCGAGCCAAACGCTGTGATCTTCCTGACCTGCGACCTGACCGGCGTCCTGCCGCCAGTCTCGATCCTCAGCGAAGAACAAGCGGCCTACCACTTCCTGTCCGGCTACACCGCACTGGTGGGCTCGACCGAAATGGGTTCCGGCAGCGGCATCAAGTCGACCTTCTCCACCTGCTTCGGCGCACCATTCTTCCCGCGTCCGGCCGGCGAATACGCAGAACTGCTGATCAAACGCATCCGCGGCTTCGGCTCCAAGGTCTACCTGGTCAACACCGGCTGGACCGGCGGTGGCTACGGCGTCGGCAAACGCTTCAACATCCCGACCACTCGCGGCGTGATTGCAGCGATCCAGAGCGGTGCGTTGATCGGTGCTGAGACTGAGCACCTGGACACCATCAACCTGGACGTTCCGTTGGTTGTGCCGGGCGTTGAGACTGGCCTGTTGAACCCACGTAATACCTGGGCTGACAAGGCTGCTTACGATGAAGCCGCTAAAGCACTGGCTGGGTTGTTTGTTGAGAACTTCAAGAAGTTCGACGTGAGCGACGCGATTAAGGCTGCTGGGCCGAAGTTGTAAGAATCGGTAGTGGTTTGAGGTAAGAGAAAGCCGCCCTTTGGGGCGGCTTTTTTTTGGGCGTCGATCCCTCAGTCGTTGCCCAAAAACACTAATGTTCTACGAAAATCTTCAGGGTTTGTGTTTTTCCCAAATTGGGATATTGACATTCTGTATCTTGGCGAGGATTATCGTCCCAAATTGGGAAGAAGATTCTATGCGACTCATTGGACGTGAAAAGCTTACCCCACTTCAGGGTAAGGGTGATCGAGCCGAAAAATGGCTGCGAGGGTGGGTCGCTGAGATCATTTCCGCCCACTGGAAGCAACCGGCTGATGTGAATGAACAATTCCCGAATTCGAGCCTCAAGGGGGACGGTGTGTTTCATTTTCCTGTGGAGAGTTGTGGTGTAGCGATTCAGCTAATGATCGCCTTTCCTCAAGGCGTCGCTCTCATTACAGATTTAATAAGTGAAGATAAGCATGAGCACTAAGGTTATCCGGACCGAAGAGCAGTACCGAGCATACCTTGAAGAAGTGCAGGTACTTATGGCGAAAAATCCATCTCTTTATACCGAGGAGAGCGACAGATTAGAGGTCCTTACCGTTTTGCTCGAGGCATACGAGAATAGTAAGTATCCAGTTGAGCCACCGGATCCAATTGATGCAATTCTTTTCAGAATGCAAGAGCGAGGATTGAAGCAGGCTGATTTGGTTTCATATTTTGGTACAAGTAGTCGTGTCTCAGAGGTTCTAAGAAGAAAACGGCCGTTGACGGTTCAGATGATTCGGGCATTATCAATAGGTCTAGGACTGTCAGCCGAAACATTGATAGGTGTATCCAGCCCGGATGTTGAGCAAAAAAAAGGCGAAATTGATTGGACGAAATTTCCTATTAAAGAAATGACTCGTAGAGGTTGGTTGCAAGAAATATCTATTCAAGCGAAAGAATCAATACAGCAAGTTGTGCAAAATTATATTTCGGAGGCCGGCTTACAGTTTGGTGCGGCCTCATTCAGACGAACGCTTTCTGGTGAAGCGTCGTCCCCTACGACTCAATACGCCCTTTATGCTTGGTTGGCTCGCGTTATTCAACGTGCCAGAGACAAGAAAGAAAATCTTGGATTCTTTGATGAAAGTAAGCTTTCAGCCACTTTTTTACGAGAACTCGCTCAGTTAAGCTGGTCCGTACATGGACCTTTGCTGGCAATAGAGTTTTTAGAGCGGCAAGGGGTTGCAGTAGTAATTGAGCCGCATTTGAAAGGGACTCAGTTGGATGGAGCGGCTCTTAAAGATGCTGATGGCACGCCAATAATTGCCCTAACTCTTCGTTATGATCGGCTTGATAACTTTTGGTTTACTCTGCTGCATGAAGTTGCTCATCTTTGGAAGCATATAGGGCATGATGAGGCTTTTCTAGATGATTTGAATACAGAGTCGGAAGATCGTCGCGAGGCTGAAGCAAACCGACTGGCGCGAGAGGCATTTATACCACGGATGATATGGAAACGGAGTGAGGCTCATTTATCACCTAGTATGGAGTCCATAGAAAACCTAGCCAGAGAGCTTAAGATTCACCCTTCAATAATAGTTGGAAGAATCAGGAAGGAATCTGATAACTACGCTCTTTTTTCTGGCTTAGTAGGTCAGGATGAAGTCAGAGCTATGCTGCAATCTTATACCAATTGCGAGGCCTGATATGATACCAACCTATGTTCCCTTATTAAAAGCATTGAAGAGTGAGTTTAAGGCGGTCGAGAAATTGACTAGTCTTGGTTCCGATAAAATATGCCCTTTGTTTGACGTTGCCCGAATCGGAAAAAACATTACTGAGGCAAAGCGTTTTGCGGGTTGTCCTGAGCTCACGACGGCTTATCTGAATGAGGTTGTTTCTGGAATAGCCTCTGTTTGGAGTGGTCGAACAGCAATGGTTGACCTGTACCATTGGATGCCAAACGCGAAAATTGAAAGCGGAGAACACGTAGTTCCTTATGTGTACTCAGTTTTAGATACGCTTGGAGTTTCAGTCATTCCAGTAGTTGGGTATGACCGTTGGGATAATGACGAATATAGAATGGCAATCCAGGCCATCGATTTCCCCGCCGATCGTGATTACTGCATACGTCTAGACTCCACGGCGATTGAAGATGCAGCAGAACCTGATTTTTTTCTAGAAAATATAGTGGCCATTGTTGAAGGTCTTGAAATTGAGCCTTCCCGGTGTTGTGTTCTAATCGATTTTTCTGATGCAACAAGTACGTCCGTAGAGTTTATGTTGTCTAGGAGTGCTGAGATTCTTGAGATACTTAGTGATCTCGGATTTAATTACTATGTCACCGCAGGCTGCTCCCTCCCCAAAAGCATTAATGAGGCTGTAAGCAAACCGGACTCTACGGGAACTGTCATTCGTCGCGAAATGGTTTTATGGCAGGCTTTGCGCGAGTTGATGCCTAAAGTTAAAATTGTATACGGTGATTATGGTGTCCGAGGGCCGAATACAAACGAAGGTGTAATTAGTACTCATACGAATGGAAAGATTCGTTACACAATAAACAAACAGTTTTTCATTGTGCGTGGACATTCTATGCAGTTGCCAGGGAAGGGCGCGCAAATGTACACCTTGGCTAGGATACTTATGGCATCCTCTCATTACATGGGGGAGCCTTTTAGTTGGGGGGATTTTCAAGTCGGTGAGTGTAGCCGGCAAAAAATAAAGGGTGGCGCACCCCAATGGATCACAATCGATACTAACCATCATCTGGTATATGCGGTCGCTGAAGTGGAAGAGTTTGAGCGTGTTCTCGCTCGTCGTATAGCGTTTTCAACTGATAGTTGATGAGTACCCGCCTTCGGTTACTTCCGAAGGCGGATTCTAATGCGATGTTTTTTGAAAACTATGTTTTTCTGCTTATCAAATCAGTTTTTTTCGCTACTGAGGCTGTAGCTCCCAACCATTGCAGTGGGTGCGAACCGTCTCAGAGGTGATTTTTGTCTTATTGGCTTTCCAGTTCCTGCGTTTCCCTGCGTTGCACCTTGATAGCTTTGTAGAGCATACCGATAGCCAGTGGAATTTTGTCGCCACGCCCCTTGCCCTTGCCCTGGCGCTTAACGAACAAATTAAATTCAACGGGCTGAAAATATCTATAGGAGTCGTAATCGAAGAGGTCGATGGCGAACTGTTCTTCCAGCGCTTTCATCAGGTGCCGTGCATCAGCGCCGCCGTAACTCAGGTCAAAATTGATCGAGGTGTTTGCCTGATGGTTTTGCGTTCGGACAGGCCGAGTTCTTCGTGCAGCAACCGTATGAGCTGTGTGGCGTGATCGTCGGGGAAGTTGGGGGCGAGGTTATTGCGGGTACATCCAATTTGTCCGTGTAGACGACTTTTGAGGTTAGAACTCTCAGTTCTGTGATAGCGACGTGTCCAGCGGATCGCCAATACAACGCTCGAAAATTGTTTCCAAGCCACGGTAGTCGCACGTTACGGCGTCGATATTTGCAGGGATCCAAGCCGCATCTTTGACAAGCCACCAATCGACGGCAAAGCCTGCATTGATGATGATCTGTTCAAACAAAATACGTTGAGTTCGACCATTCCCTTCGCGGAAGGGATGGATAACGTTTAGATCGCCGTACGTCTCAGCTATGTGAATGACTAGCTCGGCTTTGCTGGTGCCTATGAACCAAGCAGCTTTTTTCATGGTACGGAAGATTTTTTCGGCTTCTGGGATGATTCGTTCTGCGGTACAAAAAAGCGTATCGCCTTTTTGGATATTCACAGTTCTCGGCACTCCGGCCCATTCGTAGATGTCGCAGAACAAGGACTTGTGGATATGCTGCAACAGGCTGAGGTCGTACGGGGGAGGGAGGAGGCGAAATTTGTCGGCAGCGATTTCTGATAGCTCTCGCTCTGCTTTCTGTAGCTGCTCTTCATCATGGATGTTGAGCAGATTACGTAGAACGTCGCTATCGGGGTAGCAATAGGGGTCTTGGCCGACCCCGTATTTATCCACCATTAACGTGGATTCTGACGATATTTTTTGAGTACCGATTCCCGCGTTGGGAGCGGTTTTTCAGCATCGGCACGCGTGGTGTCGAAGCCTTCAAGACGCAAGCTCGCTAAGTAGTTCGACCGGCGGACCTTGTCGTAATAATCCTGCTTTTGCTGAAACGTCAGTTCGCTCATGACATCTGCCTCTCGGTGCAATGTTCAAGTGTAGCTCAAATGACCTGGAAAATAGGTCGGTATTTTTGATGCTTTGGAGCTTCTAGACTGCAGGTTTCTCCAGCCTTTGAGCCATGCACGCCAGAATATGCCTCACTCGTTATGTGTTGGGGGCTGGCTTGTTTTTTCTTGTCAGTAAAGCGGACAGCGAGTGGGTATTCAACGGGAAGTCGCGAAGATCACTCTCGCTGAGAGACCACTTACGAATAACGCTACCTGTCTGAGACCCGGATGGTTTGCTTGCTTTGGTGGCAGTTGTGCTTGGTTCGCGCCTTGGTTTTTTAGCCTTTGGGCCTGGGACTCGACTTAACTGAGCATCTTGTAGTCGACGTCCCGTTTCATCGGATTCGCCAATCTTGTTCAAGTCTTGCTCCAGACCCAATACGTGCATCACCGACAGATAAGCACCCATTGTCACCCCCGCGCCACCAGACTCCAGAGAACGCAACGTCATGACCGACATACCGGCTCGCTCTGCCACTTGTTTCGCTGTCAACCTTCGACGTAAACGAGCCAGTTTTAGGCGTTCGCCGAGGTCGGTAAGCAGTCGGGCAATGCGCGGGAGAAGTGCCGCTGTTTTTCTAGCCATACAGCTAATATTCCTTCACTTGCGAGGTGATAACGCCAGAATAATTGCAGTTATACGGACCGTTTCAGCCACGGGACCTGCTCTACTGGCTCTCCAATTCCTGCGTATCCCATCGTTGCACCTTGATCGCTTGGTAGAGCATGCCAATGGTCAGCGGCACCTTATCGCCACGACCCTTCGCCCGCCGCTTGAGAAACACATCAAACCCTTCCGGCTGAAAGTAGCGATAAGCGTCGTAGTCAACGAAGTCGATGGCGAACTGTTCCTCCAACGCTTCCATCAGATGCCGCGCATCAGCACCGTCACAGCCCAGGTCAAAATTGACCGAAGTGGTGAAGCTGATGGTTTTGCGTTCCGGTAGGCCGAGTTCTTCGTGCAGAAACTGCATGAGCAGGTGCATGGCGTGGTCGTCGGGGAAATTGGGGGCGAGGTTCATGGTGCGTGTCCGTAGGGTGCATGCGATGGGGGATGATTGCATGGACTTGAGCGTGACGGCATTCGAATGGCTCAGCTGTTTCAGCCCCCATTACAAATTTGGGAAGTCTCCTACGCTACGTCCTACATCTTCGTTTTCTTGCATTTGTTAGCGTGAGACCTTTGCGCTAGATAGTGCGCGTGGGTGATGCATGGGGGGGCGTGCTGTTACAAAAATGCCTTGACTATAAAAGTTTACGCATGCGACAAGTGTCCACGTTTTATGGAATGTGGACACTTGGAGTGAGTGGGTTCATGAAGAGTCAAGATATTTTTCTTCTGTTCAAAATGGTGAGTCTCCACGCCCAGGAAGAAGGCTTCCAAATGGGGGGGCCAATTTCGACGCCCGCTATCGGCAGTGCGCCGATCCCTAATGTAGGTTTCGCCCTCAATGTGTCTGGAGCAGGGCATGGTGCTTTCGCTGATTCAAAATCCGAGACTGCTTCTTCCGGCTCTACAGAGCAGGAGCGGTACCCGGATTGGGGGTTATTCGGTTCGAACACGGCCGAATGGGGTATGCAGTCCCTGGCAGGTTGGGAAGGGTGGGATGATCCTGCGCCGCAAACTCCGATTACCAGTTGGGCCGAGTGCTATTCACTCAGAGCCCTTTCATCCTCACTAGGACTTAGCAAGAGTGAGGTATCAAATTCGATTGCTCGTTGCCGCGAAGCGGGACTTCTGACTAATGATTTTGAAACCTCTCTGCCGAAGGTCAATCGTCGAGCGCTGCTGGGTATTGCAGAGTATGCGCTCAAATATTTTTTCCCTGTGAAGCTGGGTGCGATTGTCCGTGGCATCCCGACGGGCTTTGCCGCGCCGGCGCTGTCCAGGCACCTTAAAAGCGCAGGTGATCTGATTCCCGTCTGGCCCGATCCGATCGGCAGTGAGAGAGGTCAAGCCATTGAGCCTCTGTACAAGACTGTGCCTGATGCCGTGAAGAAGGACCGGACGCTTTATCACTATCTGGCGCTTGTTGATGCGGTAAGGGTTGGAGGACCAAGGGAGAGCAAAGTAGCCATTAATTTGCTGAAGGCAGGTATGGGTTTATGAGTGCAAATGCTGACCACAACTACCAGATGATTGAGTTCGTCGCGCAGGGATTGGGGGATGAGTTTTTATCGGAAGTGGCCTTTGTTGGCGGGTGCACAACCGCAATGCTGGTCACAGATGAAGCTGTGCTCGACGATATACGCTTCACCGATGACGTTGACTTGGTGATTGAACTTGCGGGTATTCCAGCCTGGGAGAAGTTAACGCAGCGCTTGGCCGCTAAGGGCTTCAAGATCACAGGAGAGGATGAGGTCAATTGCCGATTCCGGTTCAACGACATCATTGTCGACGTGATGCCGTCAGATGCGGCGGTGCTTGGCTATGCCAACCGCTGGTTCGTAGAGGGGCTCGTTCACGCGGTGACGTTCGTGTTACCAGGCGGGACAGCCATTAAGATTTTCAAACCACCCTATTTCCTGGCCACCAAGCTTGAAGCCTTCAGCGGTCGTGGCGAAGGAGATCCGTATCACAAGGATGTGGAGGATATCGTCATTTTAATCGACGGTCGGCCGGAGCTATTGGAAGAGGTTTTGAGCGCTGATGCTGAGCTAGTGCAGTTCATTGCCAGTGGTGTCGGGGACCTGACCAAACTCAATGGCATCGACTATGCGATTCAAAGCTCAAGCTCCGTGAGAGCCAACCCGGAACGCGGCAAGCTCATTTTTCAACGTATGAAAGAGTTGAGCCGACTAGGATGATCTACGCGACCAGATCCGTAAAAGGGCAGGCCAGGGAAGAAAATCGCGATTACGCTGATGCACTGTTCGATGGGGTCAGAGGCCTATTCGTTATTGTGGACGGCACATCGAAGGCCGGTAGCGGTCAACTTGCCCAAGGGTTGGTTCAGAGACTGATGGACACCTATCAGTCGAGAGTCGAGCAGGGAAGCGGCGACGATACTCATGAGTTGGCTACACAGTTGATTCGGTCAGTGCTCACTGATCTGCATGCCCCACTATTTTCTGAGCTCTGCGGATCAACCAGCTACTTGGTGGCAGTTGTCACAAACGGCTTGCTGACGATTGCTTACGAGGGTGACTGCGGCTGCGGGATAGTTGATGCGGGGATGGGCATTGAGTGGATAACGACGCCTCATTGCCTGGCCAATTGGAAGCGCGACCGGTCACACCGAGAGCTGGCGTGCGATCCAGCGCGTAACCGGATTACTCGAAGCTACAAAATAGGCAAAGCGCCTGATCCGGAGATCGTGATTCGAAATGCTCTGGCAGGTGAGCGGCTAGTTTTTGCTACGGACGGTTTCTGGGCTGATATGAGCGAGGCTTTCCAGGCTGAGGTTTTGAGGACTCCTGAAATTGCTATCACTGACATGGACGATGACGTTACCTGGATTGACGTTCGTTTATAGATGTCTGGCGATTTGTGTTCAGAATTGAAATTACGCGTGTATTCATCGCAGGCAAGCCAGCTCCCACAAGGGCGTGGCTTGCCTGTTAGGGCTTAACGTCAGGCCGGCGCTTTCCAGTTCATCATGCGTTGCTGGGCGACTTGTAGTAGGTCGCAGCCGTCCTGGGTTAGCAGGAAGAGCGCGTGGGTGATGTGGGGGATGTCTTCGAGGTCGCCGTGTTTGAAGCAAACGCAGTGCAGGGTTTTGAGGAGATCACTGGAGGCCCGGATACGTTGGAGGGCGGCTTCGAGGATGTCTTGCGGGTTGGCCTCTGTGTCGATGATCAGGGGCGGGGTGTCGGTAAGGTTGGATTGGAGTGGGCGGTAACGATCGGTGAGCGGTTTCCATGAATTCATTGTTTGTAGCCTCAAATGCATCAGGAGTAACCGCCGCCATCGTGACCAAGCGAGGGAGGCGGACTGTGTTCGGGTTGGTCAACCAGTGAGGCTCACATTCCTGGCACGCCCGAGGACGTCCCAAACACAGCCACCATATTAGCGTGCAGGCACTTGAAGTGCCGGCAGCATACAACGGACGCGTATATATGAGCCATTCGGGTGACCAAACCCGAGCCGCTGATTTGGCAGCGACAGTCACAACTATAGATTTGAGCTACAGGGCGGCGATAGTCGACAAGGAGCCGTCTCTTGTAGGAACGGGACGAAGATTTGATAGGCCGTTCCTACCGATTCGCCATCGTTTTCAACAAATATGCTGATACGCCGCAACATCCAGCACGCTAGTCGTCAGCCCGGTCGCCGGCGTATAGATCGTGCCTTTCACCGCCGAGAAGTTGACCCCTTGGCTGCCCAGCGAAACATAGCGTTCGCCTTGATCCAGCTCGGTGAAGTAGGTGTAAGAGTATTTGTGCATCAGCTGGTACATCGCTTCGTTGTCGACCATGGCTTTGCCGAGGTTCTCCAGATCGGCATGGGTCAGGTTCAACGACTTGTCCAGTTGCACGCCCCAACGCTGGAGGCAGACTTCGGCGAAGTGGCGGACGAACCGGCCTGGCTCGGCCAGGGTTTTCGGGCCGTTGACACCGTCGGGGGAGGCATTGCCGGCCACGGTGGCGTGACGGCCGGGTATGGGGTAAATGTGGGTTTTGGTGCCGGTGGCGGTTTGTGGAATAACGCAGCTGAAACCTTTCGAGCGTTCGTCCCGGGCATAGAAACCTACATACTCTTTGACGTTGGCGCCGAGTTTGACCTTGTCGTCCTGAAAGTTACCAATGCCCGGCACGGGGTCAATCGCAAAGATATTAACCGGGATGTCTTTAAGTTCGCTGTCCTTGAACATGGCGTTGGCCAGCATGTGGCAACTAATGCCGCCGCGGCTCCAGCCCACCAGGTTTACTTGGGTGGGAATAACACCGTCCTTGCGGAAAGTTTTGATGATCTGTTCTTGCAACGCCTGCTGGGTCACGCTGCGATCGCCATAGTTGTATTTGCGCCAGAACCACGAACCTTCAACTTTTACGTCTTCGATTGGAATACCGGCCGCTTTGAGGCGGTTGTATTCCTCTTCGGTCAGTTGCTCGCGCTGCCAGTCACACTGGCCTTTGATGATGTTGATCGCGTGCTGGACGTTTTGCTCCCAGCCTTTGCCGAACAGTGTGCCGCTGAGGCCGTACTCCTCGGACTTGGTAAAGAGATCGTCGGCTTGCAGGTTACCGCTGCCGGGGCCGTCGACCACGATCCATTCGGCGAACTCCCTGCCGAGATGGTGGGATGCGAGTGTTGACACCAGTTCGCCGTCCCAGTAATTTTCATTGGTATCGTCGAATTTAGTTGAGCCAGTGCCGCAGAAGAAAATAGTTAGTGTAGTCATTTGTGTTGCTCTTGTTTGATGTAAGAGCTGGCACGTTAGTTTGTGTTGTTTGAATAGTGAAGTGATTAGTTGTTGCTGTTTTTGTAAGGGTTGTTAGTTGTTGGTTTTTTTTATTTCATTCGCTGTTTGGCGACTTCAAGTAGTTCGCAGCCATCTTGGGTCAGCAAGTAAAGTGCGTTGACGATATTGGGTATGTCTTTCACGTCGGCCTGTTTGAAGCACAGGCAATAGAGCGTTTCGAGCAGATCGCTGGCGGCGCGGATGCGTTGCAGGGAGGCGTCGAGAATCTCGTGAGGATTGGCTTCGGTGTCGATGACCAACACGGGGGTATCGCTGTAACTGGTTTTGAGCGGGCGATAGCGGTCTGTTAACGAGTGGAACGTGGTCATCGAGGTCAGTCCTGTGGAAAGTCGGGCAGTCTCGCCGGCAGGCCGACACAATGTTTTCAGCCGCGTCGAAAAACTATAGAGGGCCACGGCGAGGCATCGCAAGGTGGCGCAAATGGACAGGTTTTGTAGGTTGTTTACCGGCGCTATCGGCCTTTGCCTACGCATACCTCAACTATTTTTTAAGCTTTTCCCTTAGAGGTCGATATTCCTACGGGCCTGTCAGGCTTAGCGCATCAAAGTTCTGCATGGTGCGCGCCAGAATTTGTAGGACGTTTCGAAGCGTCTGAGTCGACTCTTAAAGGGAATTAGGTATGCAATGGCTGCGTATGGCCTCGATTTTGTTGTTGTGGGCCGGTGTTTACCGTTTGACCGGCGCTGCTGACGGGGATCATTCGCTGATCCTTGCCAACATGGACCGCACCAGTTGGCCACAGGCGCTGACCACTCAGGCAGACGTCGACACTGCGTCCCGCGCCGAGGTGTTGATGGTGGGCAAGGCGCTGTTGACCAGCGAAGCGCTGGATGAACAGGGTCTGAAACAGCGACTGGGTGTGCAGGCTGTGAAGCTCAAGTCGGTCAGGCAAGTGCGTGAGGGGCTGTGGGATCGGTTGCTGATTACCTACCGCAACGCCAGCCAGAACTGTGACGGTGAACCCTTTTGCCCCCGTGTGCGAAGTGTCGCGGATTTGCGTCAGTTGGCGGCGGCGTTCACTGGCGAAATCAGCCCGGCTTTTGCGGTTTGGGCGAGCAAGAGCCGGGTGTTTCATGAGCAGGCGCTGGATGAGCAGTTGCGGGTGGCGGTGTTGGTGCCGTAGCTCCCCGAACTATCCGCTGTATCATCCCGTATCGTTTTTGCCCCCGACCTTTTCTCGACTCGCTGCGTTCGCCGGCTAGGCTTTGGGCTTCGCAGCGGTCAACGGAGTGACAGCTTATGCACAACACCCTGGAACAGGTTTTCGGTTATCCACAGTTTCGGCCCGGCCAGGAGGCAGCGGTCAGTGCTGTGTTGGCCGGGCGCTCGGCGGCGGCGATTTTCCCGACCGGTTCGGGCAAGTCTCTTTGCTATCAATTGCCGGCCTTGTTGCTGCCGCACCTGACATTGGTGGTCTCGCCTTTGCTGGCGTTGATGCAGGATCAATTGGCGTTCTTGCAGCGCCACGGCATTGCGGCGGGCAGTATCGATTCGGCCCAGAGCCGCGATGACGCCAGCGAGGTGATGGCCCGGGCAAAGTCCGGTGAATTGAAGATTCTGATGATTTCCGTGGAGCGCCTGAAGAACGAGCGCTTCCGCCATTTTTTGCAGCAGGTGCCGATCTCGCTGCTGGTGGTGGACGAGGCCCACTGCATCTCTGAATGGGGTCACAACTTCCGCCCCGACTACCTCAAGCTGCCGGACTACCAGCGCCAGTTCAACATCCCTCAGGCCTTGCTGCTGACCGCCACCGCGACACCCAAGGTGATCGCCGACATGGAGGCCAAATTCGCCATCGCCCCTGAGGATGTGGTGACCACCGGTTTTTACCGACCCAACCTCAACCTGTTGGTGGAACCGGTACGCGGCCAGGACAAGCGCCGACGCCTTGTCGAGTGGATGAGCCAGCGTCCCGGCCAGCCGAGTATCGTCTACGTCACCCTGCAGAAAACCGCCGAGCACATCGCCGAACATCTGGGCCGGAACGGCATCCAGGCCGAGGCCTATCACGCCGGCTTGCCCCATGAGCAGCGGGAAGGAATACAGAAACGGTTTATGGGCGGGCAGTCCAATTGCATTGTCGCCACCATTGCCTTCGGCATGGGCATCGACAAAAGCGATATCCGCAACGTGGTGCATTTCGACCTGCCTAAATCCATCGAAAACTACAGCCAGGAAATCGGCCGCGCTGGTCGAGACGGTCAGCCGTCCGATTGCCTGGTGCTGGCCAATCGCGACAGCCTCAACGTGCTGGAGAACTTCGTCTACGGCGACACGCCGGAACGGGACGGCATTCGTTGCGTGCTCGAGGAGTTGCAAGCCGCTGTGCCCGAGGGGCAGTGGGAGTTTCTGCTGGGACCTTTGGCCGATCAGAGCAACATTCGCCAGTTACCGCTCAAGACCTTGCTGGTACAGCTGGAGCTGCGCGGAATAATCGCGCCGCGTTATGCCTATTACGCCGAATACCGCTTCAAGTATTTGCAGGAACCCGAAGCATTGCTTGCCCGATTTGAAGGTGAGCGAAAGGACTTCGTCTCGGCGATCATCCTGACCTCCAGCCGCGCACGGACCTGGGCCACGGTGAATTTCGATGCGCTGTATGAGCAGTATTCCGCCGAGCGCAGTCGGGTGGTCAAGGCGCTGGATTATTTTCAGGAAAAGGGCTGGGTGGAGGTCGAAAGCAAGCAGATGACTGAGGTCTACAGCCTGCAGCAAGCGGACTTTGATTCCCCAACCCTGAGCGCTGAATTGCACGCCTACTTCACCCAGCACGAGCGCACCGAGATCGCACGGATTCACGCCATGCTCGATCTGTTCGCCACTGACCACTGCCTGGGTTACCGCCTGGCCGAGTACTTCGGCGACGATAACGCGCCCCGGCAGTGTGGGCATTGCTCGGTGTGTCACGGTCAGGTGGCGCGATTGCCGGCACCGCCGGAATTGCCAGCGCTTGTGGATAAAAATTTCGAGGCGTTGTGTGGTGATTTTATCCACAGGCACGAGCAGCACACGGGGAGTGCTCCATCGGCGGAGCGCGTGACGCGGTTTCTGTGCGGGATCAGCGTGCCGTTGTTTACCAAACTCAAGGCTCGGGCGATTCCGGGGTTTGCGGCGTTGGAGGATTATCCGTATGGCGACGTGCGGGAGTGGGCTCAAGCGCACCTGCCAAGCTGAAACACCGTCAATGTGGGAGCAACTGTCTTGATGACCTTTATTTTGAACGCACATCCATCCCCTGAATGTCGCTCATCACAGGAATAAATTTCAAAAAAGCCCGGCGCCTGACTATGGTGAGGACTGTCTTTGGATCGCTAACAAGAGAACAATCATGAGCCAGACACCGTTCGATATTCAGCGCGCCGCCGTGATCGGCGCGGGCACCATGGGCCGTGGCATTGTCATGTGCCTGGCCAACGCCGGGGTGCCGGTGCAATGGGTCGATAACAATCCGCAGATGCTTGAGCAGGCTCTGACCAGCGTGGCGGAGACTTACGCCCATAACGTGCGTCAGGGGCGGATCGATCAGGCAGAGGCGGATGCGCGCATTGCACGGGTGACGGCGGCTGCTGATTACGCAGCAATCCGCGATGTCGATCTGGTCATCGAAGCGGTCTACGAAAACCTCGAGTTGAAACAGAAAATCTTCCGCGAACTCGACGGCCTGATGAAACCTGAAGCGATTCTGGCCAGCAACACCTCGGCGCTGGACATCGACGCGATTGCTGCTGCCACTCGCCGTCCGCAACAGGTGCTGGGCCTGCATTTCTTCAGCCCGGCGCACATCATGAAATTGTTGGAGATCGTGCGCGGTGCCCAGACGGCGCCGGCGGTGCTTGATGCGGCGCTGGAGCTGGGCAAGCGGATGGGCAAGGTCAGCGTGGTGTCGGGCAACTGCCATGGTTTTATCGGCAACCGCATGCTGCATCCGTACGTGCTCGAAGCGCGCAAGATGCTGCTGGAGGGCGCTTTGCCTTATCAGGTGGATGCGGCGCTGCAAGGTTTTGGTTTCGCCATGGGGCCGTTCCGCATGTACGACGTGGTCGGCATCGATCTGGAGTGGCGCGCTCGGGAGCTGGCTGGCAAGGGTCAGGATGCGCCGGAGGTTCAGGTGGACAACCGCCTGTGCGAGCTCGGGCGTTTCGGTCAGAAGAGTGGCGATGGGTATTACCACTACGAACCGGGCAGTCGCCAGGCTGAGCACGATCTGGAGGTCGATGCGCTGGTGCTGGAAGTCAGCGAAGGGTTGGGGTTCCAACGTCGCGAGATCGGCCCTGAAGAGGTTCTGGAGCGTTGTTTGCTGGCGCTGGTCAACGAAGGGGCGAAGATTCTTCAGGAAGGGATTGCGACGTCGGCGCATGACATCGATCTGGTGTACCTCAATGGTTATGGCTTCCCGGCGGAGAAGGGCGGGCCGATGGCTTGGGCGGATCAGCAAGGGTTGGAAGATATTCATCTGCGGTTGTTGCAGCTTGAGACCAAACAGGGTGATCACTGGGCGCCGGCGCGGTTGATTGGAGAGCTGGCGGCAGAGGGTAGAGGCTTTGCTGATATGTGATTTTATACTGATCGTTCCCACGCTCTGCGTGGGAACGCCTGCATGGACGCTCTGCGTCCGCTCCTGAATGTGACGCAGAGCGTCACGGGCTGCATTCCCACGCAGAGCGTGGGAACGATCATGAAAGGACCTGCTTCGATGCCCCAACGCTCCGACTACCGCTACTTCCAGCCCATTACCACCCGCTGGCATGACAATGACGTCTACGGTCACGTCAACAACGTCACTTACTACAGTTTTTTCGACACGGCGGTGAACACCTACCTGATCGAAGTCGGCGGCCTGGATATCCATGACGGCGAGGTGGTGGGTTTTGTGGTGAGTTCGGCCTGCGACTACTTTGCCTCCATCGCTTTCCCGGACCGGATCGAAATCGGCCTGCGGGTCGGCAAGTTGGGCAACAGTTCGGTGCAATACGAACTGGCGGTATTCAAGGCGGATGAAGAGGAAGCCTGCGCGGCGGGGCGCTTCGTGCATGTGTTCGTGGATCGGGCATCGAATCAACCGGTGGCGATTCCTGCCGGATTGCGCGGTGCATTGGAGCGGCTAGCGCTTTGAGCGGCAAAAAAAATCGCAGCCCGAAGGCTGCGATTTTTTGATCTACCGATAAACGAGGCGATTCAAGCCTCAGTCGCGATAGCGATGTTTATGCTTGCGATGGCCATAGGCATGGCCGCGACCTGGATGGCCGTCACGGTAGTAGCGACGATCGTCACGGTCACGATAGGAACGACGATCATCGTCGCGATCACTCTCTCTGCCCATGTAGTTACCCAGCGCGCCACCAGCGCCGCCGCCTGCTGCGGAGCCGATCAGGCTGCCGGTGGTGCCGCCCATGCTGCGGCCGACCACGTTACCGCCTGCTGCGCCCAACGCACCGCCAATGGCGGCTTCGCCACGGCTGCGTTTGTCTGCGCCGACTGCGCTACCACCCGCGCCGCCCAGGGCCGCGCCAATGGTTGAACCTGTATTGCCGCCTAGCGATTGACCGACGACCGAGCCAAGAACCCCGCCCAATGCGCCGCCCACACCTGCTTCGGTGGTGCCGCCAGCAGAAGCGAAGCCACTGACCAGGCCAAGGGACAACAAGAGAATCGAGGAGAACTTCATAGAGGAACCTCAAGGGGATGACGGCGCGATCCTGAGGCTGTGTCGTGGTTGTGACAATACAAATCCGACGAATAACACGACTTGAGCACAATTCTATAAGTTACTGTTTTTTGGGCGGAACTTAAGTGTTTTTCGTCGGTCTTTAACTACTTCGCAAAGGCCGTTTCTATACAGAAACGGCCTTTTTTGTGGGCGATTGGAAAGTGTTGGTTCCGAAAGATTCGTTGAATGATCCACCGCTTTCGCGAGCAAGCCCGCTCCCACATTGGAACTCAGTCGTACGCAAAATCTGTGTCCGCTGAAGATCGAGTGTGGGAGCGAGGCTTGCCCGCGAAGAGGCCATCCCAACTGCCGCGTTAAGCCGATTTGGCCATGATCAACCCGGTCTCACTCGCCGCCTCCAACCGAATCGCCACAAACTTCGACGTCGGCGTATGGCTGCGATCCCCGATGCTTTCCAGCGGTACCAGCGGGTTCACTTCCGGATAGTAAGCGGCCGCTTGCCCGGCAGGAATATCAAACGCCAGCAGCGTGAAACCTTTCACCCGGCGCTCACGGCCATCATCCCAGATCGAAACGATGTCAGCCTTCTGCCCTGGCTTGAACCCCAGGCGAATGATGTCGGCCTCATTGACGAACAACACATCCCTCTGACCTTTCACCCCGCGATAACGGTCATCAAGACCATAAATCGTGGTGTTGTACTGATCGTGGGAGCGCATCGACTGCATGATCAGGTCCGGCAGCACGCCGGTGGCGCGGGTGCGTTCGTGCACCAGGTCTTTGGGTAGCATGTTCGCACGGAAGTTGGCCCGACCCGATGGGGTATTCCAGCGACGTGCGCGGGCGCTGTTACCCAGGTGAAAACCACCCGGGTTCTGAATCTTCTCGTTGAAGTCCCGGAAGCCCGGGATGGTGTCGGCGATCAGGTCGCGGATGCGGCTGTAATCGGCCACCAGCCAGTTCCAGTCCACCGGTTTGCTGCCCAGCGTCGCGGCGGCGATGCCGGCGATGATTGCAGGCTCTGAGCGCATCTGGTTCGACAGCGGCTGCAGCTGACCGTTGGAGGCGTGGACCATGCTGAACGAGTCTTCCACGGTCACCGCTTGGGCGCCTTCGGTCTGGATATCGATGTCGGTACGGCCCAGGCACGGCAGGATCAGCGCGTCTTTACCGTGCGCCAGATGGCTGCGATTGAGCTTGGTGCTGATCTGCACGGTCAGGTCGCAGTTGCTCAAGGCCTGGAAGGTTCGAGGGCTGTCCGGGGTGGCTTGGGCGAAGTTGCCACCCAGGCCGATGAAGACTTTTGAGCGGCCGTCGGCCATGGCGTGAATCGCCTCGACCACGTTGTGGCCGTTTTCACGCGGCACCTTGAACTGGAAGCGGCGCTCCAGAGAATCGAGGAACGCCACTGGCGGACGTTCGTTGATGCCCATCGTTCGGTCACCCTGCACATTGCTGTGTCCACGTACCGGGCACAGACCGGCACCCGGCCGACCGATGTTGCCGCGCAGCAGCATCAGGTTGGCGATTTCCTGGATGGTCGGTACCGAATGACGATGCTGGGTAATGCCCATCGCCCAGCACATGATCACGTTCTTGCCTTTGGCGTACATGCGCGCCGCTTGCTCGATCTCCACCAGCGTCAGGCCGGACTGCTCGACGATCTGCTCCCATGGGGTGTCGTCGATGACGCCCATGTATTCCAGCACGTTGACCGCATGTTCATTGAGGAAGTCGTGATCGAACACCGCCGGGGCACCAGCCTTCTGCGCATCGCGTTCCCATTGCAGCAGGAATTTCGCCATGCCGCGCAGCACCGCCATGTCACCGCCCAGTGCCGGGCGGAAGTACGCGGTGTTGGTCGGCTTGTCGCCGTTGGTGAGCATTTCCAGCGGGTGCTGCGGGTGCTGAAAGCGTTCCAGGCCGCGTTCTTTCAGCGGGTTGACGCACACCACCTGAGCACCGCGTTTCACCGCTTCGCGCAGGGGTTCGAGCATTCGCGGGTGGTTGGTGCCGGGGTTCTGGCCCCAGACAAAAATCGCATCGGCGTGTTCGAAATCATCGAAGGTCACCGTGCCTTTGCCGACGCCGACACTTTGCGCCATGGCCACACCGCTGGCCTCGTGGCACATGTTCGAGCAGTCGGGAAAGTTATTGGTGCCGTAGGCGCGCACGAACAATTGATACAGGTACGCCGCTTCGTTGCTGGCGCGGCCCGAGGTGTAGAACTCGGCCTGATCCGGGTTCGACAGGCCGCGCAGATGCTTGGCGATCAGGCTGAAGGCGTCATCCCAGCTGATGGGTTGGTAGCGATCGGTTTCGGCGTTGTAGCTCATCGGCTCGGTCAGGCGGCCCTGATATTCAAGCCAGTAGTCGCTCTGTTCCAGCAGCGAGGTGACGCTATGTTTGGCAAAGAATGCAGCGTCGACACGCCGTTTGGTCGCTTCCCAGTTCACCGCTTTGGCGCCGTTCTCGCAGAACATCACCATGCCCTTTTCCGGAGAATCGCCCCAGGCGCAACCCGGGCAGTCGAAGCCGCCGTTCTGGTTGGTCTTGAGCATTATGCGGAGGTTTTTCAGCGCGTTATCGCTGGTCAACCAGGCTTGGGCGACGCTGATCAGCGCGCCCCAGCCACCGGCTGGGCCTTTGTAGGGCTTGTAGCGGGGGACGGGTTTCTGGTCGGCTTGACGGTGTTGACTCACGCTTGATTCTCCAACGCTGGGCTGTAGACCCGCGGTGCACTTTTCTGCGGCAGGTGGATGAGGTTGAGGTTGTGACGACGGGCCCATTGCACGGCAAGGCTCGTGGGCGACGACAGGCTGACCAGGGTCTGGATGCCGGCGCGTAAAACTTTCTGGATCAATTCAAGGCTGCAACGGCTGGTGACAATCGCCAGGCCGCCAGTGGTCGGGATCTTCTGGCGGATCAACCCGCCGATCAGCTTGTCGAGGGCGTTGTGCCGGCCGATGTCTTCACGGCCCAGCAGCAATTCGCCGTTGCCGTTCATGAACACCGCCGCATGCACCGCGCCGCAATGCTGGCCCAGCGGCTGGAATTCGCCGATGCGCTGGCGCAGGCCGTCCAGCCATTCGGCCGGGGGGAGTGGGGCGCCGGGCAATACTTTGAGGTCTGGCAGCGCTTGCTCCACCGCTTCCACGCCACAGAGCCCGCAACCGCTGGTGCCGGCCAGTTGCCGACGCTGCTGCTTGAGGTTCCAGAAGGCACGATTGGCGATAGTTACTTGCGCGTATTGCGCCGAACCTGTGCCACTGAGTTGCAGGTCGTAGATGTCTGCAGCGTCTTCGATGATGCCGCTGCCGAGGCTGAAGCCGACGATGAAGTCTTCAAGATCCGTGGGCGTCACCAGCATGACCGCCTGGCTGATACCGTTATAGGCGATCGCCAACGCGACTTCTTCGGCCAGCGCGGTGCTGGCCGATTCGGTGTATTCAAGGTTGCAGTAACTGTATGTCTGGCTTGCGGCGGTCGCGGGCGTTTCAACAGCAGGCGCCGCGCGGGCAGGGCGCTTGGCGTTCATGGGCTCACCAACGGTTTGGTCAGCTTTAAGACTAGGCGTGTCAACTTGTCGCGTCTAATCGCTATTACTGATCTGCCGATAGATGGGGTCGATCAAGAGTCTGTCAGTGATTTCTGATAGATCGCGAAACAGGCTTCTGCGAGTGCCGAACGTGGAGCGCTGCGCCGCATGATCAGCCCCAGCCGGGCGAGGGTCCGGGCGCTTTCTATGGGCTGCAGGCGCAAGTGATCGGTGAGGTTTTCAAGGCCACTGTCCAGGGGCATCACTGCGCAACACAGGCCACCGTGCACGGCTTGTAACAATTGGTGGACCGCATCGGTTTGCAGCAACGGCTGTGGGGTCAGGCCACGGCTGTGGAAGTTATGGTCGATGGACTGGCGAAAATGCATGCCGCTGGTAAGCATGCCTAGCGGCAATTCAATCAACGATTCCCAGCTTAACGGCGCCTCGCCGAAACTGAAGAAACGCTGATCGTAGAGCAGGCCCATGCGGGTTTCGCTGAAAGCCAGGGAATCGAAACGCTCACCGTCCAGACGCTCCAGATACGACACGCCGAGGTCTAGACGGTTGTTTGCCAGCTGTTCGAGGATCTGCTCGGAACTCAGTGCCGAGAGTTCGAAGCGCAGATTCGGGTGCTCGGCGTGCAGGCGATGCATCAGCGGTACCGGATCGAAACTCGACAGTGGCACCACGCCCAGACGCAACGTACCCACGAGGTTGCCGCGACAGGCTGCCGCTTCGGCCTGCAAACCGTCGTAGGCCGCGAGCACCGTACGCGCCCACGCCAACACGCGCTCGCCCGGTGCGGTGAAACCTTCGAAGCGCTGGCCGCGGTTGACCAGCGGCAGTTCAAGCTCTTCTTCGAGGCTGCGCAGGCGCATGGACAGGGTCGGCTGGGTGATGTGGCAACGCGCGGCGGCCTGGCCGAAGTGCCGGGTTTCGTCGAGAGCGATGAGGAATTTGAGCTGCTTGATGTCCATCTTCGCTCCAGGGCGCGGGCAAGGTTTGCGATTCTACCGCCTGCGCGGGGTTGGGTCATTGGTCGGCTGGGAACCGTGTTTTGCAAGGCTGGTCTAGTCTTTGGCGTCTGGAACCTAAACCCCAAGGAGAGTGCACCATGAGTATTTTTAGCTTTGTGAAAGAAGCAGGCGAAAAACTTATCGATCTGCTGACACCTGGCAATGCGAATGCAAGCGAGCAGCTGAAGGAACACATCAGCAAGGTCGGCCTGGGTAATCCGAATGTTCAGGCGACAATCGAGGGTGACAAAGTCATCGTCACCGGTGAAGTGGCGAGTCAGGAAGAGAAGGAAAAGATTCTGTTGGCCGTGGGCAATATTGCCGGTGTCGGCAGTGTTGATGACCAGATTACTGTGACTGGACCGGTGGCGAAGGCCGCTCGTTTCGTTACCGTGAAAAAGGGCGACACCCTCAGCGCGATTTCCAAGGCCGAATACGGCGACGCGAACAAGTACAACAAAATCTTCGAGGCCAACAAACCAATGCTTTCGCACCCGGACAAGATCTATCCGGGGCAGGTGTTGCGGATTCCTGAATAAGGCTTGAGATCGCTATCGCGGGCAAGCCCGCTCCCACAGGTTTTGTGTCGTTCACGAAGGATGCGAACGACACAGATCCTGTGGGAGCGAGGCTTGCCCGCGATGCAGGCGACTCGGTCTAAAGCCCGGCAATCAATTCCCGATAATCCCCCACCGCCGCAAACTCGGCCGTGTCCTTAGGCCCTTTGCGGCTGTCCGGCTCGCTCACGGCCAACAGATGCGCCACACCAAAATTGCGCGCACTGCGCAGAATCGGCAACGTATCGTCGATAAACAGACTGCGCGTCGGGTCGAAGCCGATGTCGGCCTGCAAGGCATCCCAGAACTGCGGGTTTTCCTTGGGGAAACCGTAATCGTGGGAGCTGATCAACCGCTCGAAATACGGTGCCAGTTCAATTCGTTCCAGCTTCAATGACAGCGAGTCGCGGTGGGCGTTGGTGATCAGTACCACGCGTTTGCCGGCCCGTTTGATCGCCGCCAGAAAAGTATCTGCATCTGGACGCAGGGCGATCAGGTGCGCGGTTTCCAGTTTCAGTTCGCGCACCGACAGCTTCAGCTCAGCGCTCCAGAAGTCCAGGCAGTACCACTGCAACTGACCGGCATTGCGTTCGAACAGCGGCTGCAATTCCAGCTCCGCCATGGCCCGACTCACCCCATGCAGCTCGGCATAACGCTGGGGCAGGTGCTCCATCCAGAAATGGTTGTCGTAGTGCAGGTCCAGCAGCGTGCCGTCCATATCCAGTAGAACGGTATCGATGTCGCGCCAGGGCAGCAGGGACATAAAAAACTTCTCCAGCGGTAAAAAAGATATCCGAGGTAAACAATCAGGATAGGCCGGGTATAGTAACGCGTTCACGCCAAGGAGCCTCTCATGCGCCAGAAACCCACCGTACTCGCCCGCGAGATCGTCGCCACCAGCCGTTTGTTCTGTGTCGAAGAGCTGAAGTTGCGCTTTTC
Organism: Pseudomonas sp. BF-R-26; assembly: GCF_019947395.1. NCBI lineage: Bacteria > Pseudomonadati > Pseudomonadota > Gammaproteobacteria > Pseudomonadales > Pseudomonadaceae > Pseudomonas > Pseudomonas sp. BF-R-26. The sequence goes on from NZ_JAGYGK010000003.1 coordinate 172,321, forward strand.
CAATGGCGTGGAGCGCACTTACGAGCGACTGGTCAGCAAAGGCACCGGCCATGGCGCAGTAATGATTGTGGCGATGCTGGACGCGGAACACGCGGTATTGGTGGAGGAGTACTGCGGCGGCACCGATGCATACGAATTGTCCCTGCCCAAAGGCTTGATCGAGCCGGGCGAAGACGTGTTGGCAGCGGCCGAGCGGGAGCTCATGGAAGAGGCCGGGTATGGCGCGCGGCAGCTGGAACATCTGACCGAGTTGTCTTTGTCACCCGGCTACATGAGCCAGAGGATCCAGGTGGTGCTGGCCACCGACCTGTACGAAGAACGCCTGGAAGGCGACGAGCCCGAGCCGATGGGAGTGGAAAAAATCAACCTGCGTGAGTTGTCGTCTTTGGCGCAAAACCCTCGGTTCACCGAAGGCCGTGCCTTGGCGGCGCTATATCTGGCCCGGGACTTACTGACTCAACGTGGGGTGTTTTTGCCGTGAACTTGAATTTTCCCCATCCGTTGATGGCGCCAGTCGTTGAACTGGCTTTGAAGGCTGGCGAGGCGATCCTGCCGTTCTGGCGCGTCAACGTTGCAGTGACTGCAAAGTCCGATGATTCTCCGGTCACCGCCGCTGACATGGCCGCTCATCATCTGATTCTGGCCGGGCTGACGACGCTGGATCCGAGCATTCCGGTGCTGTCCGAAGAGGACGCCAATATCCCCCAGAGCGTGCGCGCCGGCTGGCAGCGCTGGTGGCTGGTCGATCCGTTGGACGGGACCAAGGAGTTTATCTCTGGCAGCGAAGAGTTCACCGTCAACATTGCGCTGATCGAGCAGGGACGTGTGGTGTTTGGCGTGGTGTCGATGCCGACCAACGGGCGCTTTTATGTCGGCGGTGCCGGATTGGGTGCCTGGCGTGGCGATAAAGGTGCCGAGCCGTTGCCGATTCAGGTTCGCGAGATTCCGGCTACGGGTGAAGCCTTTACGGTGGTCGCCAGTCGTCGGCATTCGAGCCCTGAGCAGGAGCGGTTACTCGCGGGGTTGAGCGACAGCCTGGGTGAGCTGCAACTGGCGAATATCGGCAGCTCGCTGAAATTTTGCCTGCTGGCGGAAGGGGCGGCGGATTGTTATCCGCGGTTGGCGCCGACGTCTCAATGGGACACCGCCGCGGCTCAAGGCGTGCTGGAAGGTGCGGGGGGGGAGGTGCTGGATTTGAGCGGTGAGCCGTTCTGCTATCCGGCGCGGGAGTCGTTGTTGAATGAGTTTTTCCTGGCGCTGCCGGCTAAGGCGGCATGGCGGGAAAAGCTGCTGAAACTCGCACGCTCCTGAGTACGCCGTACCTCTGTGGCGAGGGGGCTTGCCCCCGTTGGGCTGCGCAGCGGCCCCAAATCCAGCCACCGCGAAATATCAGTTAACCCCCGTTGTCTGAATGGCGACTGCTGCGCAGTCGGACGGGGGCAAGCCCCCTCGCCACAGGTTCTGTATTTGGTTCTGGTTCCTAGCGGTGCAGCACGTACTGTCCCACGAACTTCACCGCATCCTCTTCACTCCCGGTATTCACAATCCGCGAATGCAGCGTCAACCGCGCCCGCCCATACCGTTCATACATCGTCAGAAACTTCTTCCACACCGCCGCACTCGGTGCCTGGCAAATCGCCGTCGCGTCCATGGTGACCGGCAGCGGGTAGCTGATCTGCCCTTCCTGAATCACGATGTGCCCGTCTTCAATGCCTGCTTCGTGCAAACGCAAATGCAACCAGCCCCAGCCGGCCAACACCGCGCCGCAATACAGGCTGCCACCGAACATGGTGCTCTTGTGATTGACGTTGGCCTCCAACGGCAGATGCAGGCGCAGTTGTTGGTCGTGCCAGTCGAGCACTTTGAGGCCCATCTTCCGCGTGAGGGGAATGTCGTGATGGAGGATCGATTCCAGGTGACGACTGTCGCGGTTCATTCACGGGCCTTTTGTTTGAAGGGGATGATTTTACGGTAGCTCAATCAAGGTCGTCGGTGGGGTTGCTGGCGCCGGCGTCGGCGAAGTTCAGACCATGCTTGCGCAGTTTGTCATGCAAGGTTTTGCGCGGAATCCCGAGTGCTTCGGCGAGGCTGCGCACGGAGCTGTGAGAGCGCGTCAGTTCGGCGGCAATCAGGCTTTTCTCGAAGTTCTCCACTTGCTCGCTCAGACCGCCGCTGACCACTTCAACCGTGGTGCCGACGCCGCCATCCGTCGCGCTGTTGTCCAGCGCCAGTTCCAGGCCCAGGGCAAAGCGTTCGGCGGCGTTCTGCAGTTCACGCACATTGCCTGGCCAGGTGTGACGCAGCAGCAGCGCCCGGTGCCCCGGTTGCAATTCGTGGGGTGGTAAACCATGGCGGGCGCTGGCTTCATCAGCGAAATGCTGGAACAGCATCAGCGCATCTTCGCCCCGTTCGCGCAGCGGCGGAATGCGCAGCGGCGCGACGTTCAGGCGGTAATACAAGTCGGCACGGAAACGGCCCTGATCGGCGGATTGACGCAGGTCTTCCTTGGTCGCGGCGATGATGCGGATGTCCAGCGGGATCAGCTGGTTGCCACCCAAGCGCTCGACGACCCGCTCTTGCAGCAAGCGCAGCAGTTTCACCTGCACGTCCAGGCTCATGCTTTCGATTTCATCGAGGAACAACGTGCCGCCGTTGGCGAATTCGAACTTGCCGATGCGGCGCTTCTGCGCGCCGGTAAACGCACCGGGCTCGTGACCGAACAGCTCGCTTTCCACCACCGACTCAGCGAGGGCCCCGGCGTTGATCGCCACGAACGGGCCGTTACGCCGACTCGACAGATCGTGCAGTGCGCGGGCCACGACCTCCTTACCCGCACCGGTTTCGCCGAGGATCAGCACATCGGCCTTGGTCGCCGCCAGTGCACCGATCTGCTCACGCAGGCGCAGCATCGGCGCCGATTGCCCGACCAGTCGAGCGCTCAGTTCGTTGCGATCGCTCAGGGCCAGGCGCAGGCTGCGGTTGTCCAGCACCAGCCGGCGCAGGTCCAGGGCACGACGTACGCTGTCGAGAAGGGAGTCGCTGGCGAAAGGTTTTTCCAGAAAGTCATAGGCCCCGGCGCGCATGGCTTGTACCGCCAACGGCACATCGCCGTGGCCGGTGATCAGCAACACCGGAAGCTCCGGGTCCTGGGCGTGGAGTTCGGTCAGCAGTTCGAGACCGTCCATGCCCGGCATGCGGATGTCGCTGACCACCACCCCCGGCCAGTCGCGTTCCAGTTGCCCGGCCAGGCCTTTGGCTTCAGCCAGCGGCAGGATTTTCAGGCCTGCCAGGTCCAGGGTCTGGCTCAGGGCCTGGCGCAGGTGGGGATCGTCGTCGATCAACACGACCTGAATGCGGTTGTCGATGGTCATGCACTTCGGTCCTCGGACGGTTGCAGGCTCACACCCGGTGCGCCTGCGCGCAACTTCAGGGTAATCAGGGCGCCGCCTTCTTTGTGGTTGGAGAACGACAGTTCACCACCGAAGGCGCGCATCAGGGTGTCGCAGATCGCCAGCCCCAACCCAAGCCCCTGAGTGCGGGTCTTGGTGGTGTAAAAGGGCTCGCCGGCACGACCCAGCGCTTCCAGGCAGAACCCGGGGCCGTTGTCGCGAATGTACAGATTGACGCCGTCGGCGGTGGACTCGGCACTCAACCAGAGTTTACGCGGCGGGCCTTTTTCCGTCAGGGCATCGAGGGCATTGGCCAGCAGATTACCGAGTACTTGGCGCAGGCGGGTTTCCCCAGCCTCGACCCACAGGGTGGCGGCTGGCAGGTCACGGATCAGCTCGACTTCCATGCTGCGCCGACGCTTGGCCAATAACGCCAGCGCGTCGTCCAGTGCCGGTTGCAGGGCCACGCTTTCCGGGGCGTGGCGATCACGCCGGGCGAAGGCGCGCAGGTGGGCGATGATCGAGGCCATGCGCCCGGTCAATTCGCTGATCAGCTTGAGGTTGCCGCGAGCATCTTCGGTGCGCTGATGATCGAGCAGTACTTCGGCGTTTTCCGCGTAGCTGCGGATCGCTGCCAGCGGTTGGTTGAGTTCATGGCTGATGCTTGCCGACATCGTCCCCAGCGCTGAGAGCTTGCCGGCCTGCACCAGGTCATCCTGCGCGCGCACCAGCTCCTGCTGAGCGTGTTCGCGCTCCAGCACTTCCTGCTTCAGTCGACGGTTGAGGCCTTCGAGATCGCTGGTCCGTTCGGCGACCCGGCCTTCCAGTTCCTGGCGGGCCTTGCCTTCGAAGGCGATCCGCTCCAGGTAATGGCGTCGGCGCTGCATCATCAGGCCGAGCAGCAACATCAAAACCAACAGTGTTGCGCCGCCGATGGCCACGACCGTGCGTACCGGGCGATCGATCAGGGTACGCGGTGCAAGGATACTGACGCTCCAGCCGGTTTCTTCGATCTGTTGCGTTTGGGGCAGCCAGGCGTTGGCGTCGAGATTCAACGGCTTGGGATCGCGGGTCGGGTAGGGTTGAATCGCGGTAATGGCCTCGCGTTCCGCATCGCTCAATGGACGGGTCGAGCGGAAACGCCACTCGGGCCGTGACGTGAGGATGACCACGCCATTGTGGTCGGTCACCAACAGTTGTTCCGGGGTTTTGCCCCAGAGGCTTTCGGTGTGGTCGAGGTCGACCTTGACCACCAGCACGCCGATGATTTTTTCGCGATCACGTATCGCCGCCGCAAAGAAGTAACCGCGTTTGGCCGAAGTGGTGCCCAAGCCGAAGAAACGCCCCAGACGCCCGGCCATGGCTTCACTGAAATAAGGACGGAAAGCGAAATTACGGCCGACGAAGCTGTCATGTTTGTCCCAATTGGAGGCCGCCAGCGTCTTGCCGGTGGTGTCCATCAGGTACATCACTTCGGCACCGGTCTGGGCGCTGATGTTTTTCAGCAGGCGATTGGCATTGCCTTGAACCACGCCCTCGTCGGGTGCGGACAATGTCGCACGCAGCGCGGGCAACTCGCCGAGGATCTGTGGCAACACTTCATATCGGTGCAGGGTACCCAGCAGGTTGGCGACGTAGAGATCGAGGGTCTGACGGTTCTGCCCGGCCAGTTCGCTGCGGTAGTAACGCTCGGCCAGATGCTCCAGCGGCCAAAGCAAGGGCGCCAGGCACAGCGCGAGCAACGCCAGGCTGCGCCAGCGGGGTCTGCGGGGGAGAGTTGGTGTCATGAGCATCAGGCGCCTGTGGGTACAGATGCATTATGCCTAGGCTTGCGGGCGCAGTCTGCGCACCTGGGATCAAGTGCGCGCTGGCGGTGAAAATTCACACAGGAATTCAGGAAAAGACTTCGGCGTCCTTGAAGAACGCGGCGGACTGATCCTTGGCCGACAGTTTCGGTGCTTCGTTCAGCTGCCAGTCAATGCCCAGGTCCGGATCGTCCCAGCGAATGCTGCGCTCGGCCGACGGGGTGTAGTAGTCGGTGGTTTTGTAGAGGAACTCGGCGAAATCGCTCAGCACCACGAAACCATGGGCAAAACCTTCCGGCACCCAGAGTTGGCGATGGTTGTCGGCGGACAGGCGCACCGCCACCCATTTGCCGAAATGCGGCGAGCTGCGGCGAATATCCACCGCCACATCTAGCACCTCACCGGAAGTGACGCGCACCAGTTTGCCCTGAGTGTTTTCCAGTTGGTAATGCAGACCGCGCAGTACACCTTTTTGCGAGCGGGAATGGTTGTCCTGAACGAACTGGGTGTTCAGGCCGGTTGCTTCTTCGAAAGCCTTGGCGTTGAAGCTCTCATAGAAGAAACCGCGCTCGTCACCAAATACCTTGGGTTCGATGATCAGAACACCGGGCAGGTCGGTGGTGACTACATTCATGGTGTTTCTCCAGCAATAGGCGTGATGGCCGACATTCTTACGCAAAGTGGTGGTTGGTGCGAGTGGTGTGGTGAAGAGAGTTGCGCGGGCATTTGATTCGCGCCAACCAGGAAGGGGGGTTGCGTATCGCCCGAAGCAGTGGCGATATAAGCGCCTAATAAAATTTCAGGGGATCGTTGTATGCCGCTCGCCACGTTGATTCACCGCGCCAGTCTGCCCAGCCCGCAGGTGTCTGCGGCGCAAGCGCTTGAGCTGTTGAAAGAGCATTACGGGTTGAGCGGACGATTACAGACGCTTGGGAGCCAGCAGGATCTCAATTTCCGGGTCGACAGCGAGCAGGGGCGTTTCGTCCTGAAAATCTGCCGTGGCGATTATTCGACGCTGGAGCTGCAAGCCCAGCATGCAGGGCTCAAGCATCTGGCTGAACATCCCGGTGTGCAGGTGCCGCGAGTTATCCCGGCCAGGAACGGCGCAGACCTTCTCTCTCTGGAGGTTGGGGGGCAGGCGGTGCACGTGCGCCTGCTTGATTACATCGACGGCCAATCCCTGACGCACCTCGATCATCTAAGCCATTCAGTGGTTGCCGGTTTCGGTCGGCTCTGCGGCGAAATGGACCTGGCGCTGGCCGGTTTCGATCATCCTGGCCTTGAGCGCACCCTTCAATGGGACGCCCGCCACGCCAATGCGTTGATCGCGCATCTGCTGCCGGTGATCAAGGATGAGCGGCAACGAGCGTTGATTGCTGAAGCGGCCGAACAGGCCGAGCGCCATTTGCAGCCCTTGGTGGAAAAGCTGCCGGTGCAGGCGATTCACATGGACATCACCGACGATAACGTGGTCTGGCAGCGGGATTCGCAGCGCCAATGGCAGTTGCAGGGTGTCATCGATTTCGGCGATCTGGTCCGAACCTGGCGGATCACCGATCTGTCGGTGACCTGCGCCGCGCTGCTGCACCATGCCGATGGCGATCCGTTCTGCATTTTGCCGGCTGTTCGGGCTTATCACGCGGTCAATCCGTTGCAGCAAGAAGAGTTGCGGGCGTTATGGCCGCTGATCGTCGCCCGCTCGGCAGTGCTGGTGTTGAGTGGCGAGCAGCAGGTCAGCATCGATCCGGGCAATGAGTACAGTCGCGACAACCTGACCCATGAGTGGGAAATTTTCCGTGTTGCCACATCGGTGTCGTTGGAATTGATGGAGGCGGCGATTCTTACCGCAGTCGGTCAAAGCCTGCCGAGCATCGGCAGTGAAAGCTTCGCGCCATTGTTGCCGAGTCTGGTTGGGCGTGAATTTGCGTTGATCGATCTGGGCGTGCTCAGTCCGCATTTCGAGGCGGGTAATTGGGAGCAAGAGGGGATCGACCAGCGTCTGCTGACTGAGGCCGCCGCAGCTCACGGTCTAGCGGCCAGTCGTTACGGGCAATACCGGCTGTCTCGCACCCGGCCAGACTGTGCCAGCGAACCGGACACATGCCCATTGCACGTAGAGTTGCGAGTGCCCCATGGCACGGCGGTTGAGTCACCGTTTGCCGGGGTGGTTCATCAGCCGACAGAGGGTGTGCTGCAACTGGATGGCCCGCAACTGAGCGTTCGTCTGTGGGGCGTGACTCCATCGCTGCACACCGGCGCGGCGCTGGTCAAAGGTCAGGTGCTGGGTTCGGTCAGCGGGCCGTTGATCGTGCAGTTGTGTCGAAGCGCTCAGCTAGACGCGCCATTGTTTTGTACGCCTTCGCGCGCGGCAGCCTGGCAGGCACTGTGTCCGTCACCTGCCGTGTTGTTGGGCCTGGCCTGCGATGCGGAAGAAGAGCTCGACCCGCAGACATTGCTGGCCCGTCGTGACGCGAGTTTCGCTCGCTCCCAGAAGCACTATTACGTCGACCCGCCGCGCATCGAGCGTGGCTGGCGCAATCACCTGATCGACATGCAGGGTCGTTCTTACCTCGACATGCTCAACAACGTCGCGGTCTTGGGTCACGGCCATCCGCGCATGGCTGCCGTCGCCAGCCGGCAGTGGTCGTTGCTCAACACCAACTCGCGTTTTCACTACGCGGCGATTGCCGAGTTTTCCGAGCGTTTGCTGAAGCTGGCACCGGACAACATGGATCGCGTATTTCTGGTCAACAGCGGCACTGAGGCCAATGACCTGGCGATCCGTCTGGCCTGGGCTTATAGCGGCGGTCGCGACATGCTCAGTGTGTTGGAGGCTTATCACGGCTGGTCAGTGGCGGCGGATGCGGTTTCGACTTCGATTGCCGACAACCCCAAGGCCTTGAGCAGCCGTCCGGACTGGGTGCATCCGGTGACCGCGCCGAACACCTATCGCGGTGAGTTTCGTGGCGTCGACAGCGCGCCGGACTACGTGCGCAGCGTCGAGCACAACCTGGCGAAAATCGCCGAGCAGAAACGCCAGTTAGCCGGTTTCATCTGCGAGCCGGTGTACGGCAATGCCGGCGGTATCTCGCTGCCGCCGGGCTATCTGAAGCAGGTCTATGCGCTGGTTCGCGCTCAGGGCGGAGTGTGCATCGCCGACGAAGTGCAGGTCGGTTACGGCCGCATGGGCAAATTCTTCTGGGGTTTCGAAGAACAGGGCGTGGTCCCGGACATCATCACCATGGCCAAAGGCATGGGTAACGGCCAGCCGTTGGGCGCAGTCATTACCCGCCGGGAAATTGCTGAAGCGCTGGAGGCCGAGGGTTACTTCTTCTCGTCGGCCGGTGGCAGCCCGGTCAGTTGCCGGATCGGCATGGCAGTGCTGGATGTGATGGAAGAAGAAAAACTCTGGGAAAACGCCCAGGTTGTGGGCGGGTATTTCAAGGAACGTCTTGAAGCGTTGATTGATCGGCATCCGTTGGTGGGCGCAGTGCATGGTTCCGGCTTCTATCTGGGCGTGGAGTTGATCCGCAATCGCGAAACCCTGGAGCCTGCGACTGAAGAAACCACGGCGTTGTGCGATCGCCTTCGTGAGTTGGGAATCTTCATGCAGCCGACTGGAGATTACCTGAACATTCTCAAGATCAAGCCGCCGATGGTTACGTCGCGTCAGAGCGTGGATTTCTTTGTCGACATGCTGTCGAAGGTTCTCGAAGAAGGGTTGTAAATACATACCCCTGTGGGAGCGAGCCTGCTCGCGAAAGCGGTCGAACATGCAATATTGATGTCGACTGACCCTCCGCTATCGCGAGCAGGCTCGCTCCCACAAGGGATCGCGTTAAATTCGATTATTATCTGGATTAAGTGAGAAATTTCAGACGGAAAGAATATTTACCGCTTTAAAAGCCGATTTTTATCGGCTATAAAGTCGCCATTGCCCACGGTGTGGATGAACCACGCCCGGTGCTGCCTCTTTCTGTCATCGGTCGATGCCACCCTCGACCCTCAAGCACTTGCCCAGGAGATGATTCATGAGCCGTATCGTTACCGTCGCCGCTACCCAGATGGCCTGTTCCTGGGACCTTGAAGCCAACATCGAGACCGCTGAGAAGCTGGTCCGTGAGGCTGCGGCGAAAGGCGCGCAAATCATCCTGATCCAGGAGCTGTTCGAGGCGCCGTACTTCTGCCAGAAACCGAACCCGGATTACCTGCAGCTGGCCACGACCGTTGAAGACAACGTCGCCATCAAGCACTTTCAGAAAGTCGCCAAAGAACTGCAGGTTGTTCTGCCAATCAGCTTCTACGAGCTGGCCGGCCGCGCGCGATTCAACAGCATCGCAATCATCGATGCCGACGGCAGCAACCTCGGGATTTATCGTAAAAGCCACATCCCGGACGGCCCTGGCTACCACGAAAAGTACTACTTCAACCCGGGCGATACCGGCTTCAAAGTCTGGAACACCCGTTACGCGAAAATCGGCGTGGGCATCTGCTGGGATCAGTGGTTCCCTGAGTGCGCCCGCAGCATGGCGCTGCAAGGTGCGGAAATCCTGTTCTACCCGACCGCCATTGGCAGCGAGCCACACGACAAGACCATTTCGTCCCGCGACCACTGGCAGCGCGTACAACAAGGCCATGCCGGCGCCAACCTGATGCCGCTGATTGCCAGCAACCGCATCGGCAACGAAGAGCAGGACGGCTACGACATTACCTTCTACGGCTCGTCGTTCATTGCCAACCAGTTTGGCGAGAAAGTCCAAGAGCTGAATGAAACAGAAGAAGGCATTCTGGTTCACAGTTTCGACCTCGATGAGCTGGAGCACATCCGCAGCGCATGGGGCTCGTTCCGTGACCGTCGCCCGAACCTGTACGGCGCGATCAAAACCCTCGACGGTTCCCTGGAGTCCTGAACCATGACCACTTTGAACAGCACCCCTCGCACCGACGGCTTTTACATGCCCGCCGAATGGGCACCACAGACCCAGACCTGGATGGTCTGGCCCGAGCGCCCGGACAACTGGCGCCTGGGCGGCAAACCGGCACAAGCCGCGCATGTGGCGGTGGCCAAGGCCATCGCGCGTTTCGAACCGGTGACCGTGGCGGTTTCCGCCGGCCAGTACGAAAATGCTCGTGCCCGTCTCGACGTGCCGAATATTCGTTTGGTGGAGATGTCCAGCGATGATGCTTGGGTTCGGGATACTGGCCCGACGTTCGTCATCAACAACCGTGGCGAAGTCCGTGGTGTGGATTGGGACTTCAATGCCTGGGGCGGTTTCGACGGTGGTCTGTATTCGCCGTGGAACCGTGACTCGCAGGTGGCGAGCAAGATCCTCGAAATCGAACGCAGCCCGCGCTACCGCACCGAAGGTTTTGTGCTCGAAGGCGGCTCGATCCATGTCGATGGCGAAGGCACCCTGATCACCACCGAAGAGTGCCTGCTCAACCGCAATCGCAATCCGCACATGGACCGTGCACAAATCGAAGCGGTGCTCAGTGCAAATCTGGCTGTGGATAAGATCATCTGGTTGCCGGACGGTTTGTTCAACGACGAAACCGACGGCCATGTGGATAACTTCTGCTGCTACGTGCGTCCGGGCGAAGTGCTGCTGGCCTGGACCGACGACCCGCAGGACCCGAACTACCCGCGCTGCCAGGCGGCGATGAACGTGCTGCAAAACAGCACCGATGCCAAGGGGCGCCCATTCACGGTGCACAAGATGCCGATTCCCGGGCCGCTGTACGCGACCGAAGACGAGTGCGCTGGCGTGGATCCGGTTGACGGCACTCAGGAGCGAAATCCGACCGTTCGTCTGGCTGGCTCTTACGTGAACTTCCTGATCGTCAACGGCGGCATCATCGCGCCGAGCTTCGACGACCCGTTGGACGGTCCGGCCAAAGAGATTTTGCAGGCTTTGTTCCCGCAGCACGAAGTGGTCATGGTGCCGGGTCGCGAACTGTTACTGGGGGGCGGTAACATCCACTGCCTTACCCAACAACAGCCCGCGCCGCACAAGGAGTGAGTGAGGTTGTAACAGCCGGAGTTGATTGAAGAATCGATTGAGCAACGATTTAACCTCGTTATTTCACAGAAAGCCCGCAGCCCATCAGGACTGCGGGCTTTTTTGTATCCACTTGTCGACACTTCGAAAACATTGGCACAGCTCTTGTATCTTCGATGGCGCAACATGGGGAGGGAGAGAACTTCGATGTTCTGTCATAAACCTTGGATAAGTTAGCCGCTCACAAACCAGGAGAGAGCGCTGAGATGAACGCCGAAATGAACGTCGTGAGCGAGCGGGCAATGCATCCCCTGGCAGTTAACAGCGAATCGCTCCAGGTCTTGGCGCAGTGGTTGAAGTCCAATGGAACGCGTCAGATCAGGGAACCTGATCCGCGCCGGATGATGATCGAGCGCTACCCCGCTGGTTTATTCAGCGAGGCGGAACTGGAAGCACTGTGGGATGTGATGGAAGGATAAGAAGAAAAACAAAGGATTGATAAAAGCGCTGCCGGGAAGGCGGCGCTTTTTTTATGCCTGTTGAAAAATTGGCGCTTGTCAGGACGTCAAGATCGCAGCCTTCGGCAGCTCCTACATAGATCGGCGTAGGAGCTGCCGCAGGCTGCGATCTTTTGATCTTGCCAAGGCCATCACCTGGCGGAAGAAAAAAGCATTCGACCGATTCATGAAACAGACTGAAAGCCATTCCAGCGTTTTTCCGAAACTGTCTGGGGATTAACCTGCAGGCATTGAGTTTTCCTACTTTGTTGCCGGAGTCCTCCCATGATCCTTCACTACATTTACGACCCATTGTGTGGCTGGTGTTACGGCGCCAAGCCACTGGTGCAGGCCGCCCAAAGCGTGTTGCCGGTGATCGCCCACGGTGGTGGCATGATGACCGGCGCCAACCGCCAGACCGTTTCGCCACAACTGCGCAATTACGTCATGCCCCACGACCGACGCATCGCCGAGTACACCGGCCAGCCGTTTGGCGAGGCGTATTTTGAGGGTTTGCTGCGCGATGAAACCGCGGTGTTCGATTCCGCGCCGCCGATTGCCGCCGTGCTGGCAGCCGAGCAGATCGCTGGACGTGGTCTAGCGTTGTTGGGGCGTTTGCAGACGGCTCATTACGTGGAAGGTCGACGCATCGCTGACGAAGCTGTTCTGCTGGAACTCGCCACAAAGACCGGCCTTGAACCTGAGGCGTTCCAACAGGCATTTAATGAAGCCGACACCGAGCGCCATATCAAGGACAGTCGCGCACTCTTGGCCAATGTTGGCGGTCAGGGTTTCCCGACCTTCGCGCTGGAACAGGATGGCCAGTTCACCCTGGTCGACATCGGCCCGTGGCTCGGCAAGCCGCAAGCTTTCGCCCAATGGCTGGGTCAGTCGTTTGCGGCGAAGGAGTCTTCATCCGCGTTTCAAACCTGTGGCCTCGACGGCTGCGCCCATTGAATTCAGCTGGAGTCACCATGGATAACCTGAGCCTGATCAAAAGCACGTACGAAGGCGCCAACTCCCAGGAGAATGCGCGCAATACCGCCGCGGCGCTGGCCGATGACGCCCGCTGGACCGAAGCGGCGGGTTTTCCCTACGCCGGGACCTATGTCGGTTTCGACGCTATCGTCGAAAATGTCTTCAAGCGCCTGGCCACCGAGTGGGAAGATTTTCAGTTCAAGGTCGAGAACTACGTCGCACAGGGCGACAAGGTGTTTGCCTATGGCAACTACAGCGGAATCTACAAAGCCACTGGCCGCCCGATGAATGCTCGGGTCGCTCACTTGTGGACCCTGGCTGACGGCAAAGTCACGCATTTCGAACAATTCGTCGACAGCCACACCGTGCAATTGGCTATCGCTGACAAGTGATTTCTTAGACGATTTTCGCCTATTCACAGACGATTCATGAAATTGACACCTTATTAAGGGCACGGATAGGATGCGCCGCACGCCTGTGGCTAACCGCCATGACTCACAAAACAATAAAAGGCCCGCCGCGAATTTTCGTGGGCGGGCCTTTTTGTTTTTGAGTGAAAAAAGAGCGCGATAGCGCCATTTCAGTTGTTCGACACAGCGCGTATCAACCCGTAATAAGGAAAATAACATGTTGAACAAGCGAATCAGCCTGATCGCACTGGGGATGTTGAGCGCCACACAGGCCATGGCTAACGACCAGGCCGAGTCCAAGGGTTTTGTTGAAGACAGCAGCCTCAAAGTGCTGCTGCGCAACGCCTATATCAATCGTGACTATAAAGACGGCAACCCGGACAAAGCCGAATGGGGCCAAGCGGCCATCGGTACTTTCTCGTCCGGTTTCACCCAAGGCACCGTCGGTGTGGGTGTGGACGCCTTCGGTCTGTACGCACTGCGTCTGGACGGCGGCAAGGGCCGCAGCGGCGCCGGTGGTATCGACTTCTTCAAGCAGGGCGATAGCGGCAACGCAGCTGACGACCTGTCGAAGGGGGGCGCGGCAGTCAAGTTCCGCCTCTCCAGCACCACGCTGACCTATGGCGACCAGATGCCGGCCCTGCCGGTGCTGAACTACGACAACTCGCGCCTGCTGCCGGAAAGCTACACCGGCACCCTGATCACATCCAAGGAGATCAAAGGCCTGGAGCTGAACGCAGGTCGCTTCACCGCCGAATCGCGTAAAAGTGCTGAAGGCCGTGACAGCGGTGGCTTGAAGTCGATCAACGTGTTGGGCGGTAGCTACCAGTTCACCGAACAGTTCAAGGCTGCGCTGTACGCGTCCGACGTCGAAGATGTGCTGAAGAAGCAATACGTGAACGCCAACTACGTGTTCCCGATCGACAAGGATCAGTCCCTGACCCTGGACTTCAACGGCTACCGCACCAAGCTGGACGATTCCTACGTCCGCGAAAGCGGTGCTACCGGCGACGACAACAAGATCTGGAGCCTGGCAGCGACCTTCGCCACGGGCCCGCACTCGTTCACTCTCGCTCACCAACGCAGCACCGGCGACAGCAACCTGGGCTACGCCTACGGCGGCTACCAGAAGGATCAAGGTCGCGTCGGCGACGGCGGTAACACCATCTACCTGGCGAACTCCTACTGGTCCGACTTCAACGCCGAAGACGAACGCAGCTGGCAGTTGGGCTACGGTCTGGACTTCCGCGCTTTCGGCATTCCTGGCCTGAGCTACAACTTCGCCTATGTTCGCGGTGACAACATCACCACCTCCACCAGCGAAGGCGGCACCGAGCGCGAGATCTTCAACCAGTTCAAGTACGTCGTGCAAAGTGGCCCGGCCAAAGACCTGAGCGTGAAGGTACGCAGCTCGATCCTGCGCGTGTCGCAGAAATCCAGCGAGTACAACGTCAGCGGCAACGAACTGCGCGTGTTCGTGGATTACCCGATCAACATCTTCTGATGATCGTCTGAGTTGTTCAGACTCGATAAAAACCCCGACTGGTTCGGGGTTTTTTTCCGCCTTGTGACCGTAAGAACATACGAAAAATGGCTGTTTTCGATCGCAAAAAGTCGAATTAAAGCAACTTCATACTGCGTTTCAATCAACGCTTGATATGCCTGAAATTCTTTCTCATGGGCCGCAAATCCTGCACCTACTAGATTAAGCCGCTAAATGCAGTGGAGACCTAGTAATGATCGTTTTGAACAGAGAAGTTGGCGAATCGCTACGGCGCGACAAGTATGTCAACGTCCAGGGAGCCGACTTCAATCTCTTCGGTCATTTTTCCGACTTCGTCAGATTGACCAAAAGTTGGGAAAGCATGGAGCCGGACAGTTATTACGGCCAGGCCGATGCGGGCATGCGTTTCCGTCGTTACAGCGATTTCGAATACAACCCGGTCACCCGTGACTTGACGCAGCTGGAACACCGCGCCTACGTGCAATCGAAGGCCAACAACAGCTATGTCGGCGGGCTGGAGCGGCACTTCCAGGACTTCTCCAATGAAGTCATCAATTCGCCGGTGATGCGCAGCCTCATCGATGCGGATTTCGAGGTGTACAAAAACGTATTGCCGCCGGAGTTGCACGACGAAATCTGGCAATGCCAGATCCATCAGATCCGCATCGAGATCAAGCCAGGCAAGCAACTGGAAATTACCCCTGAAGGTATTCACTGCGACGGTTATCCGTTCAGCGGTGTGCATTTCTGGGGCCGCAACAACGTGGATGGGGCCGAGAGCCGTTTGTATTCGGCCCAAGAGGAACCATTGGCGGCGACGACCTATCTGGAAATCCTCGACACCACCTACTTCCTCGATCGCGACATGCGTCACTACGTGACACCGGCACGCAACACCCACGCTCACGAAATGGCCTATCGGCAGATTCTGGCAATTTCCTTCTCGCGGCCCGGGACCGCTTTCGACATTGTTCGCTGAACAGCTAGATCCCATGATGCACATCGCCGAGTGCGCTGCACCGGTGATGTTGCAGCGCGCGATGGCCAAGGATGCCCAACGTCTGGAACGCTTCTTTCGGCAATTCGAAGAAGTGTCATTCTGTGAATGGCAGGACGCCAAATGCCTGCGCGGTGTGTTGGAGCAGAAAACCACCACCGCGTTCCTCGCGCTCGATGTCTGCGGCGAAGTGGTCGGCGCGGTGTTGGGTGGCATGCTCGGCAGCCGCGGCACCATCAATCACCTGGCGGTGAGCCCGGTGTATCGCAGCCAGGGCGTTGGTCAGCGCCTGGTGGAAGCGGCTTCGGCAGACATGAAACGAGTCGGTGTGCTGCGGATGTTCCTGTTCGTCGACGATGCTAACCTTGCCGGCAAACGTTTTTGGAGTGCTCAGGGCTTTTGCGAGCCGAGCGGCGAAACTACCTTTGAGAGGGACCTATGAATGAGACGTCCAGCAGCCAGCCGCTGATGGTCGAGCCCCAGCCCTCGCGCACGTTCGCTGAAGCCAGCCCGGTTATTGCGGGCTACTTCACGGTGTCGTTTGTGTTCGGTTTGATGGCCGTCAATGCCGGATTGCCAGTGTGGCTGCCGGTCGCGATGTGCCTGTTCGTCTACGCCGGTGCCTCGCAGTTCGCCGCCCTGGCGCTGATCTCCAGCGGCGCGTCACTGACCACCATCATCCTCACCACGTTTCTGATCAACGCGCGGCACATGCTGATGTCGGTCTACATGGCCAAGGCCTTGCAGGCGATGGGGCTCAGTCGTCTCGAGCGCTGGTGTTATGCCGGCGGGCTGACCGATGAATCGTTCGCCTTCCACAGCGTCAAACTGGGCAAGGGCACGCCGGTCAATGTGCGTTACCTGATCGGCTTCAATCTGTATTGCCACACGTCGTGGGTGCTGGGCGGTTTGCTGGGAGCAATTTGCGCGCAGTACGCGGCGCACCTGATCAAATATCAGCTCGACTATGCGCTGACCGCGATGATGCTCTACGTGCTGGTATCGCTGTGCAACACCCGCAATAAACTGATCGCCGCACTGGCCGCGGTTGCCTGCATGGGGGCCCTGAGCCTTATCGGCAGCTCACCCTTCAACGTGTTCATCGCCACATTTGTGGGCTGCGGGGTGGGTGTATGCCTGACCAAACGTTCCTGATCCTGGTCGTCGTGCTGATGATGGCCGTGACGTTCCTGCCGCGCGCGTTGCCGCTGCAGGTGAGCACCGATCATTGGCCTCCCCTGGTCGCCCGGGCGCTGGAATACCTGCCGGTGGCGATCGTCGCTGCAATCAGCCTCACGCCGCTGTTGATCAAGGATCAGCAGGTGCAGCTCGATCGCCCGGAATTTTATGCAGCCATTCCGACGTTGTTATGTGCGTATTTCAGCAAAAACCTCTTTCTCAGCGTAGCGGTGGGAACGGCTGCGTACATCGCGCTCGGGTCGTTCATGTAGCGACAGAGCGACTACGTCGTTCAGGGCCTGGCCCGACAACTCGGAGTTATTGACCGCCAGCCGCACTTCGAGGGAGTCCTCGAAACCCGGGAAAATGGTCAAGCCATTACGCAGGGCCGCCTCACGGGAAACCATGCCGAGGCCGTCCATTTGCGTGATCAACGACAGGGTCAGGGTCTCGCTGCAGGAATAGATCATCCGCTTGCCTGACTCGTAATTACCAAGGCCAGCGTCGAGAAAGCGCAAGAAACTGTGGGAATACGGACAATCGTCGGCAGGACGAACCTGAAACTTATTGCCGAGCAGCATCAGCGGATCGTTTTCCTCACCGCAATGAGCACCAACCACCTGCACCTGGACATGGGGCAGGGCAATGCTGGGTAACCCCGGCTGCTGCGGCCCGATCAGCACGGCCAGGTCGAAGTCCTCATTCTTCAACTTGCTGAGGTTTTCCATCGACTCGGCGTAGCTGAATTCCAGTTGATAATCAGGAAAAACCTCAATGAGGCGTCCGATCATGCGCCGGTTGAAGTCGGCCGAGAGCGTGGTGTTAAGTGCAACCTTGAGCGTGCGCTGCCCCGGCACCTTGAGCGCGGCGGCTTTTTCTTCCAGTTGCCGCGTAGCGACCAACACTTTGTCCATGTAGGGCGTGAGCTCCGTGCCCTGCGTTGTCAGAGTCAGCCCCTTGTTGGAGCGACGAAACAACCGAAAACCGAACTGCTCTTCGACCTTGTTCAACTGCGCGGCCAATGCCTGCACGGTCAAACAGGAATGCTCTGCCGCCGCCGACAATGAGCCGGTCTGCACAATGCGCATGAGGTTACGTAAGGTTCTGCTATCCATTTGGGTAATGCCCTCTAAAGTGGGCTGGCTATTGTTGTGTACTGATCGCCCCGGTGGGCGTCGGTCGCGTGCTGGCTATGATCCTGCACCTGAGCATGCTTGTCCCGAGTTTAGTAGCGAAATGATTCTGCGTCCGATGGCTGGAGGCTTACACAGGATTGGGGTTTTTGGTGGGGCGTAGGTGATCGGGGTCAGAAAATGGCCCGGAAGGGGGATGTGTGGGTGTTTTCTGGATATCAGCGAAACCTTTTTCCAAGGCAAAAAAAAGCAGCCTGATCAGGCTGCTTTCATGAATAGGT
The DNA here is from genome assembly GCF_019947395.1 of Pseudomonas sp. BF-R-26. Lineage (NCBI taxonomy): Bacteria > Pseudomonadati > Pseudomonadota > Gammaproteobacteria > Pseudomonadales > Pseudomonadaceae > Pseudomonas > Pseudomonas sp. BF-R-26. The sequence continues at coordinate 190,493 of NZ_JAGYGK010000003.1, forward strand.
GCTTGATATTGTGCTCCCTCAAGCAGGGGAGGAGAGGTTTACCCGAGCGCTGATTTTCAGGTCATCAACGGGGCTCCTACATCGACTATCGCCACCTGAAGGCAGTCGGTTTCGCGCTCTCGATTAAATTGTCTGCCCCTGTATGGCGGGTGTCAACGGGTGTCTTTGACCGTGTGTCGGAGTTTTTTAGTCTGGGAAAAGCTGCGCGAAGTTCTTTTCGGAAAAGGGGAATAGGTCGATACGTTTACGAATTAAAATTTCATATTTGTTCGTATCTGTACTAGTCTGAAATCAAGATATCGCACATTCAAGGAGGCTATCCCCATGCCTGCCTCAACCATCGTCCTCAGCCCACAGCAACAACTCGAGACTCCCGAAGCCGGTCGAGTCGCGCTCAAATTTTTCTTCAATCTAATGGAACGCTGGGGCTGCACCGCCGAGCAACAACGCACCCTTTTGGGCAAAGTCGGCAACACCACTTTCTACAAGTACAAACACCTGCCGCCCAACGTGCGTCTGCCCCACGACACCCTGGAGCGCATCTCGTATTTGATGGGCATCCACAAAGCGTTGAGCATCATCTTCAGCAACAGCCACGAGCGCGCCTACACCTGGGTCAGCAGCCCCAACACCGCCGCGCCGTTCAATGGCCAGTCGGCGCTGTCCTACATGCTGGCCGGCCGCGTAGTCGACATCGCTGACGTGCGCCGCTACCTCGACGGAGTGCGCGGTTGATGGCGCCAGAGGTGGCCGACCCGCAATGGCCGCGGGCTTATCGGATCGTTAACAGCTGCTTCCCGCCGATCTCGTTGTTCGAAGACGTGCTCGACCCCGAAGACCTGCCCACTGCCTACGCGCTGGAAGCCCTGACCAACGATCGGCTGATGGAAGAAGCCGGCGTACTCGCCCGCGTGCGCCCCGAAGACCGCGTCTCCGGCCCTGGCTCCACACCGGTCATGGCCGCGTTCACCCACATCGGCAAAACCAGCCGCTTCACCGATGGCACCTTCGGCGTCTACTACGCCGCCAGCAGCCAGGCCGCCGCCATCGCCGAGACGAGCTATCACCAGGAACGCTTCCTCGCCGCGACCAACGAACCGGACCTCGAGTTGACCATGCGCACCTACGTCAACCGGGTCGTCAAACCGCTGCATGACATCCGTGGCGACTACCCACACCTGCACGACCCAGATCCCAACGCCTACGGCCCGGCCCAGGCCTTCGCCCGCCAACTGCGTGAAACCTTGTCCTGGGGATTGCTTTACAACAGCGTTCGTTTGCCGGGTCATGAATGTGTTGCCGCGTTTCGACCGCCCGCTGTGTCCATTCCGAAGCAAGGGAAGCACATTCGTTATGTGTGGAGTGCGAGCAGTCGGAAGATCTCGTTTGTGTTTGAAGTTAGTGAGATGTGAGCTCAACGAAGCGCAAAAAGCCCCGATGGGTTCGGGGGCTTCCGCGTCGCTGGACGAACACGCGTCGCATAAATGGAAAAACTGCGCACGTATCTAAATGGACTACATCAAAAGGGGCTAAGTCCTACTGCGGAAATAGCCTGCGATGACTACTAAACAGCATCCCTTAAATCGTCTACTGAGATGTTCGGAGGGCATCCACTGTTCCAGGTAGGAATCCATCATTTGAAGAGATTTGCATTTGTAAGTGAGGCGGCAACACGTGAGTACAAGGATTTGCCTGAGTGGGTACAGGATGAGTTCGGGAAAGACCTGATGCGTGTGCAGTACAGCGGCGATCCAGAGCTGGCAATAAAGCAACTGAGTTCAGTAGGTGCGGGGGCTATTGAGTTGATTATCAATGGCAGCCCGGCATACCGATGCATCTACATTGCGAAGTATGCGGACACCATTTTCGTCCTTCATTCATTCGTGAAGACGACGAATGGAACCGATCGTCATGCAATGGCTGTTGCGCAAGACCGGTTGAAGGAACTGAAAAGGGAGCTTCGAAAGATGGGTTACAACGTCTAGCAGGCGTGAGCTTGTGAAATGACGATCTGAGGCAAGGCCCCGGCATCGTTGGACGGCAACGTAAAAGTAGTGCGAAATCCGAGTCTATCCAGCATGTCCATCATTGCATCGATCGTAAATTTCTCGATCTTGCCAGTGGTTAGCTCGGAAACGCGTGATTGGGTCACATTTAACCTGACTGCAGCCTCACTCTGTTTGAGGCCCAGTTTTTTGATGCAATCAGTGATGAATATCGATAGCTCCATTTTCAACGCCATTTTGCTGGCGACTTCCTCGTCATGCGTGACATGGAACGGACTATCAAAGAATTGAAGTGCCATGAGCATTTATCCCGTTTTAGGCGGTATCTAAAATTTACGATAAATGGAGATTAGCCGATTGATCATTTTTGATGCAAACGTTTTTTGTGCTTGTCGATCACCGGCAAAATTAACGGCCACTTGCCGCGGTGCCTTCTTCGAAAATACGATGAGGTTTGTCAGCACGGATTGAAGCCCGTTTTGACCGCTGGCGGGCCTTACAGTTAGGCCATATTTTCCGGTGGCGTCTCCAATCGATATCGACGTAGTCATTACACCAAGTAACTAATGATGTTCCCGCCCCCACCTTTATCCCTCTGACCCAACCTCATACATTCATCTCCAACGCCTCCTCATCATTCCGATGAGAAGACCACTGGAGATTTCCCCATGCCTTTCGTAAGCGTACGCATCACCCGCGATGGCGTTACCTCGGAGCAGAAAGCTCAGGTGATCGCTGAAATCACTGAAACCCTGGAACGCGTCCTCAACAAGCGCCCGGACCTGACCCACATCGTGATCGAAGAAGTCGACACCGATAACTGGGGCTATGCCGGGATCACCACCACCCAGTACCGAAAACAACTCGCTGAGGAGCAGGGGCAGTCATGACCGCGTCCGTCACCATCGATTTCGTCTCCGACGTGGTGTGCCCATGGTGCGCCTTGGGTGCGACGGCGCTGGAGCAAGCGATCGAGAACCTGGCCAGTGAAGTCTCCGTCGAGCTGACCTTCAAGCCCTTTGAGTTAAACCCGGACATGCCAGCGGAAGGCGAGAACGCGGTCGAGCACTTGATGCGCAAGTCCGGACGCAGCGCCGAGGAAGTCGCCGCTGGCAAAGCGATGCAGATCGCTTGTGGTGAGGCCATCGGGTTCAAGTTCGATCTGGAGAAGCGCAGCCATTTCTACAACACGTTTGATGCTCACCGTTTGTTGTTCTGGGCGTTGCAGGAAGGGCGGCAGGTCGCGCTCAAGCGAGCATTGCTGCGCGCTTACTTCGCCGCCGGCCAGAACCCGAGCGATCACCAGACGCTGGTGCGTTTGGCTGCTGAAGCGGGGCTGGATGCGGAGCGTGCAAGCGAGGTGCTGGCCTCCGGAACGTTCGCCAACGAGGTGCGTGAGCTTGAAGCGTTTTACCGCGAGCGCGGCATCAATTCGGTACCGGCCATGGTGCTTAACGGTCGTCACCTGGTGTCCGGTTCGCAATCGGTCGAGTACTACGAACAGATGCTGAGGCAAATGGCGCAAGCCCCCGCGGAAGCCTGATTGATCACTTTTCAAACCATCATTTACTTAGTAGAGGTTCATCATGAGCAATTCTAAAAAAGTCATCGTTATTACTGGCGCCTCCCAAGGTCTCGGCGCAGGCATGGTCAAGGCCTTCCGTGATCTGGATTACAAAGTTGTCGCCACTTCGCGTTCGATCAAACCGTCCACCGACCCGGACATCCTCACCGTGGCGGGCGACATCGGCAACCCGGAAGTCGCCCAGCAAGTCATCCGTGAAGCCATCGAACGTTTCGGCCGTATCGATACGCTGGTCAACAACGCCGGGATCTTCGTCGCCAAGCCGTTCACCGCCTACACCCAAGAAGACTACGCCGCTGTGCTGTCGGTGAACCTGAACGGCTTCTTCTACATCACCCAACTCGCGATCACCGAGATGGAAAAACAAGGCAGCGGCCACGTCGTCAACATCACCACCAGCCTGGTGGACCATGCCATTGACGGTGTGCCCTCGGTATTGGCTTCGTTGACAAAGGGTGGCTTGAACGCGGCGACCAAATCCCTGGCCATCGAGTACGCCAAACGTGGGATTCGGGTGAACGCGGTTTCCCCGGGCATCATCAAGACGCCGATGCATGGTGAGGAAACTCACGAAGCCCTGGGGAGTTTGCACCCGGTTGGGCATATGGGTGAGATCAGCGACATTGCACAGGCTGTTGTTTATCTGGACAGTGCCAACTTTGTCACCGGCGAGATCTTGCATGTCGATGGTGGGCAGAGTGCGGGGCACTAAGACCAGGTTTTTCAAACCCCGGAAACAACAAAGCCCTCGCATTTCTGCGAGGGCTTCGTTTTGTATGGTGCGGGCACCAGGAGTCGATGGCTCCCGATGGAATCGGGAACGCAACATTCGGGATCAGATAGGCGCTTTGAATGTGCGGTTCATCAAGCAGTTACAATGTATATGAAAGCCATAAATCACTACATGGATGTTTACCAATGCTCAAGTTCAATGCTCATCTCGGTTTCCAATTCAATGAGTTGCCTTTTCTACAGCGCATCGAAGCTGCCGCAGCAGCTGGTTTTCGGGCGGTGGAGTTCCCGTCGCCATACGAATTCGACGCAAGTCTCCTGGCCGACCACCTGGCTCAATACAGTCTGCCGCTGATTCAGTTCGCTGCACCGGCTGGCGTTACCAAAGGCATCGCTGCCTTGCAGGGCAAGGAAGAAGAGTTTCGCAACGGGCTGCTCCAGGCCGCCAGCTATGCAAAGGCGCTGGCGTGTTCGGATGTCCACATCATGTCTGGCGTTACGACGCAGGATGATGCTGGGCGCATCTTCGGGGGCAACCTGGAATATGCAGTCAAGTATTTCGAAGATCAGGGTTTGCGGCCGCTTATCGAAGTGATCAGTTCGCAGGCGATGCCGGGCTACTACATGTCTGACTTCAGCAAGGCACAACAGGTGCTGGAGACCTTTCCAAGTGTTGGGCTGATTCTCGATCTTTACCATGCCCAGATTCTGACCGCAGATGCAGCAGATGTTCTGGACCGGTTTTATGACAGAACCGTCCATGTGCAGATTGCCGACTGCCCGGGTCGTCACGAACCGGGAACGGGGAGCATCGACTTTGCTGCCTTGTTCGCGGCGCTGGAGCAGCGTGGCTATCCAGGATGGATCGGTTGTGAATACCGTCCTTCCGGTTCTACCGTTGCGAGCCTTGACTGGATAAAGCAGCTAAATGCTTAGTGCTTGCGACGCGTGAACGGGTTTCGGATTTCACGTACGCCAGAAACAACAAAGCCCTCGCATTTCTGCGAGGGCTTCGTTTTGTATGGTGGCACCAGACGAACGGTAGCTTGCTGCGAGGCCAGGTTTTCTGCGGATCTGGAATTCGCTGGAAAATTCGGCGTACCCCAACTAGTAACTATAAATAAATCAGCTAGTTATGGCGTTCGGTGGAATCGAACTCGGGATTTTTTAGAGGTCAGCACGTTGTCAGTCTGCAAGTAATTCAGAGCCACATACGGAATGGTAAGCCTCCTGAACTCGAACGTTGTCGATTATCCCCTCCGTAGAGAATAGGCAGGAATCCGCCAAAAACTGCCGTGGTGACAGACAGCAGACGGCCAATTGCTGCCTGTCAACAACGATCCCTGTGACGAACCACCTTACAGGTTCAGGAATGGGCGTTGCGTCATCAGGGCGGTTAGTACCGATAAGTGGCCTGAACCGAAACCCCATTCGCACTGTTGTCGTAGTTGGCACTGTATTCCGGTTGAAGACCTGAGTTGTTCGATTGCTTTACCGAGACTTTGGAATCCCAGAGATAACCGTAAGCAAAGTCGATCGTCAGATCGGGATTCGGCGAATAAGCACCGCCCAAGGTCACGGCTTGGCGATTCCCGACCGGAACGCGCACGCTGCGATCGGCGTTCCTGATGGGCGACGGGTCATAGGCGTAGCCTGCGCGCAGTAGCCATTGCTGGTTCAATTGATAAGAGGCACCCAGAGCACCAGACCAGGTGTCACGCCAGTTCATTTCTTCGGTCACACTTCCCAGGCCAGCTGCCTGGCCCAGGGGGGAAAGACCGCTGTTGAGGGCCTCAACCTTCTGGATCCGACTCCAGCGTTTCCAGGTAGCTCCCAGGTAACCCGTCCAGCGACTGTTGAAATGATGGGTGATGGACGTATCCACGGATTCGGGCATCGTGAGATCTATCTTGTTGTCATACTTTCCATCCAGCGAAATAAAGCTCGGGGAGCCGGAAACCTCAGTATGCCCTTCAAGTTCATAGTCCACCTTCGAGTGATAGTTGATCCCCCAGCTGGTGGCCTCGGTAAAGTCAATCAAGATGCCGACGTTGTAGCCAAGTGCGGTGTCATCGCCTTTGATGGTGACCAGCGTGTCTTCGCCGTTGTTCAGGGCGCCGGTGGCCAGGTAGTTCTGAAGCTTTGCATTGAAGCGGTTTATGGTCGGTCCGCCACCAATGGACACGTAATCATTGATCCGCCAGGCAATGGTGGGCTGCAGGGTGATCTCCTTGGTCGTGCTATAGGAACCATGGTAACGGCCTTGAAAACTGCTCTCGTAATCATTGATCAGACCACTCGGAGCATACAGGCCCAGACCCATCGAAAAACGATCGTCAAGCGGCGTCGACATGTAGGCAAAGGGCACAACCCCCAAAGGGACCGAGTCCCCTTTGTTCGTTCCCGGGGCACTGCTCTGCGCGTCACTGATGTCATCGCTCACCGAGACGACCGCGGCTCCGCCGGAAATCTCGGTACGTTTCAATTTGGTCAAACCTGCAGGATTTCCAAAGATAGTGCTGGCGTCCAGCGCAGAAGACGATCTCCCCGCATAAGCAGTACCCGCACTGCTTGCACTTTGTTCATTTAAGGCAATGCCATTGGCTAGGACGCTTGTGGAAGCGCTGAGTATTGCCACGACACCTGCGAATTTAGTCCAGGCAGACACTTCTCCCACGACTGAGAGATACATGATTGCACGGTTGCTCAGTTTCATTTCCCACCTCGTATTGTTTTTATTGATTGGTGCGCAGGCAAAGCTTCACCTTCCGGTGCACTTGGCAGTGCCGGTTGGCGTTCATCGATGTTGTGAAAAGGTCCCTGTAGAAGGCACCTTGTAGCCCGATTCGCCGGCGTGCTCTGCTGCAGATGCTGCCTTGCGAGGTAATGACAAATAGCGCGGTGAGCGCGCGGAGCTACGCCGGCAACTAGCTCCGATCACGGGCGATCAGAACGCGCCTGAAGTTCCGTTATGCGCCAAAGCCGTGAGAAATCCCTCTAGCCACTCATGGCGCTGCCGGTAGGCTTCATCCGTGACATGGCCATAAGGGCAGTCGAAGAGTGTTCGGCCGGAAAGTCCCGACTCGAATCCGACATCAAAAGGCTTTTTCTCTGCCTTAGTGCTGAGCTCCTCAAGTTCATGAAGGGTGATGATCATGATCATTCCTCGTGTAGCCCAGAAGGGCGTAATTGGTCGGGCAGAAGATAAGAAGGGGCTTGAATCCGCTCCAAGGTTTCTATTACCGATCGGCAACACTTTACTTATTGCAGGCAAGGGCGCCTCACCGGAGAACTGTTCGTTGATCCAGTTCTCCTACTACTATTATTGCCAGAGTTAGATTGTTCGGTGGCTAGAAGCTATATATGATGACCCCTTCTCCGTAACGGATACCAAGTTGATGGAGACTAGAAGGTATTTAACTAATAGCCCGACAGATTCTTAATAATGGCTCTGCGCGTGCGCTGTGGCAGAAATTTAGTCACGGCACGCATCAGTCGAGGACGCCAGGTATCAACTTCCCAATGAACGCCCCTTCGGTTCTGCACGGCTTTCCATACTGTTGCAGTAACATCGCTGGCTTTTAGATGAATACCTACCGAGTCGACGATATTTCCATGTGCCGCATCCATCATTGGCGTAGCCACAAAATTTGGCATCACGTCACATACATAAATCCCGTATCGATCCCACTCGATGTTTAAGGCCTCAGTAAATCCTTTTACCCAAAACTTGCTGGCTGAATATGATGCCTCGCTTGGTACGCCATATTCAGAACTGAGGGAACACATGTTAATCATCGCCGGCTCCGCGCTTTCCTTAAGGTACGGGAGCGCATGGAAGGCACCAATCTGTATCCCCTTAGCATTGACATCGGTGACCGAGAGGTGTTTCTCAAGAGTCACTTTCTCAAAATCATCGATGAAGGCTATGCCTGCGTTGTTGAACAGCACATCAATGGCACCGCCGCTCTCGGACGCAAACTCACTTAACACGGCGGCAAACTCATCAGATTGAGTAACATCTAGACGACGATAGAAATGACTTCCACCAAGTTTCTTTTTCAGCATGACAAGGTCTGTCTCACTGATGTCTGTCGCTGCGACTCGGTATCCCTGCTTAGCAAAAAACAAGGCCGTTTCGGCACCAATTCCTTTGCCCGCGCCTGTGATGAATATAGTAGGTTTATTGTTCATCTTAATGTCCATGTGTAAGCCGCTTAAGCGGAGCAAACTTGCTGACTGCCCTCTGAGCTTGGCACTGAGAGTAATAAATCAGTTTATCTGCACAGGGCAGTTATTTTTCCATCTTGCGAATCAGCGCATGAATTCTTTTATCACGGTCCAAAGTCAAATCCGTGAGCAGATTAAAGATCCCTCGAAGAATAGAAATGGGGATCCACCGGCGCGGACAGTTAATTCGGGCAGAACGAGTCTGAACCCCCTTGACGACTGCCTCCGCGATTCTCGCTGGCTGAATAGGCGCTCTCAACACACTTGGGTACGCCAGCTTCACAAGCTCAGTGGCTTCTGCATTCCCCCCAAAAGCGCTCTTGGCGATCGCTGTCGATACCCAACCTGGGTAAAGAACACCTGCAGTAGCACCTGTCCCTGCAAGTTCAGCCCGAAGAGAGCGGCCGAACATCTCTACACCAGCTTTGGACATGGCGTAGGGCGCATTCACCACCCCATTGACGAACGCATATACGGATGACGTGACTAGGACATGACCATTGCGGGCGCAAATCTGGGGCAGACACGCACGCACCGTCCGCCAAACACCCAATAGGTCGACCTCAACGACTCGTTCGAATGTCGCCTCGTCCATATTTCTGATGGTCGTGGGCGGATCACAGGCGATACCCGCATTAGCGAACACGACGTCGATTCCACCAAAGGTCTCTACAGCCCTCGCAACCGCTCGATCCAAATCTTCGCGGGAGGTGACGCTCGCGAATATCGCTAGAGTTCGTGGGCCAAGCTCCGTTGCAAGCTCTTGGATAGCGTTTTCTGTTACGTCCAGCAGTACAACCTTCGCGCCGACGGCATGCATTGCTCGAGCGGTTGCGGCACCAATGCCTCCGCCCGCGCCAGTAATTAATACGACCTTATCCTGCAAATGAAACATGTTCATATCTCGATATTGTTATTGTTGGGCAGACAGCGATGGCGCTAAGTCATGCAGCGTGGAAGCGTGCGGCTCCGCGTGAGACGCGACGCTTTAGAAAGGAAATTTGCTTCTGGATGACATGCTCGAAGGCCTCCCCGACATAGATGTCGAAATGTCCTTCCTTGCACATATGAATTTCAGCGTCAGGAGCCCTTTTGGCATGGCGCAATGTGGGGCCTGTAGGTGCGACGCTATCTGTTTCGCAGATGCAAAATAAAATTGGGCAAAGAAGCTTCGGGGTCTTTTTCCCCGGCCTATAGAGCCCGATAGCCAGCGCAAATCGAGCCGCTACGTAATTCTTGAAAGGGTATTTAGCGGGTACCAATCCAAGATACCCAGACTCCGCATCCGGTGCGGTCATAAGCGCCGCAGACCACTTTGGCCCAGCTAATTTGGCGGTTACAGGCCCGGCACCAATTAGAGAGCAAGCCACGTCGGCGACACCCCATGCGGTCAATTTGAGCGAAGTGAACAGGTCGACCTTTAGTAATGACGCCAACCCATCAGTAAAAGGGCACTGGGCCATCACAGCTGCGATCTTTGCATCAGCCGCTGCGGTGTAGATCACGTGCCCGCCGCTAAACGAAGTGCCCCATAGGACTACCTTTGCGGCATCCAAATCGTCATGGGTTCGAGCATAGGCAACGGCTGATCGCCAATCCTCCTGCTGACGCTTGATGTCCAGCAGTTGCCTAGGTTCGCCTTGGCTTGCACCAAAGTTGCGGTAGTCGAACACCAGGCATGCGTATCCGGCCTCACAGAAGCGCTCGGCAAACGCTTCTAGGCGCATTTCTCGTACGCCACCCAGGCCGTGAGCCATCACGATGACGGGATGTGGCTTAGGTTGTTCTGGCAGGTACAGCCAAGCGGCGCACCTTGCGTCGCCGGATGGAAAAGAGACATCGAGACGTTGGAACATGGCGGGTACCTTTGTTATTTTTTTGATGCTATTCCACTTTTGGATGAACATACAACAACCAATCGTCGTGTATACTCGCGCCATGACAAATTCCACGCCCTCTACTCCCGCTCCCGCTCCCACTCGCACCCAGCGCAAGGCTGAAGCCACGCGGCTAGCGATAATCCAGAATGCCGAAGCCTTGCTTTTGGAGGGCGGAGCGGCCGCTTTTACTCTCGAGGCCGTAGCTGAACGGGCAGATATTGCGGTGCAGACCATCTACAACAGGATTGGCGGGCGATCAGCTTTGCTTATGGCTGTTGCTGAACGGGCCTTTGAGGAAAACAAGGTTTACATGGACGCAGCTTATGCGGCTGCCGGGACGCCCATGGAGCGACTTTGGATCGTTGCACAGGGTTATTTTCGCTTCGCTTGTGAGCGGCCAAATGAGTTCCGCCTGCTCGCAGATCCCCCCAATGAGCCTGAAGCGGTCGCGCGAATGAGCGATTTGATAAGGCACCAGAACAGCAAGATGGAAGCAGCCTTACGCGATGGCATAGCTGACGGCACCATTGACCCCACGATAGACCCATGCCTGGCTGCCACCTCGTTATGGGCAGCTGCAAATGGCATCCTGAGCTTGTCTTGGCGGGCGGATGCAACTCCTATAAGTCAAAACGGAATGGAGCAGTTGTGGGCGCAATGGGTGAGTATTGTCGTCAAGGGCATCTCCATACGCCGTACATGATTCTTTGCAGTCCGTCATGAAAGAAGTGACTACCCCCGCTCCGGTAGACATCCCCGGCCATGCTGGATCGCCTCTGCTTTTGTAGTCACTCGATGACCGCTTTTGGCCGATTCTGTTGAAAAGTCGGTTCGCCCAAACAGTCTGGTCATTCACTGGTTAAATCGCCTTTTTTGCACGCTGCTACGTAAAGTCTGCGTCCGGAAGCCTCTGCCGAAAGCAAAGATTTAAATCTCGGACGCATACTTTTCTGCTGCGCAAACCATGGCCGACTTTTTCAACAGAATCGACCGGAAGCAGTCGTTCCTGGACGTCCGCTTCTGGCCCAGGCTGTGTAAATAAGCAGGCACCGTTTTAAAGTCTGCGTCGCTACGTAAAATCTGGCAGTCCTTGGTTAATCAGCAGACCTGAAATTTGCGTAGGAACGCGATTTCCGTTCTGGTTCTGAACCTCAATCCTGCGCTAAAACGTTTTTACACAGCCTCGGCCGTCTTCTGACATTCGTTTAGCGGTTGAACTGAAAGGGTTTTCCTAAGCGATGAGTGAGTAATTGCATGGTCAGCAAATAGTAATACCGCGTCGATTCAGCGTGCTGGTTTAGGTGGTGATTCAAAAACCACGCCAGGTGTTTTCTTTGCCAAGTCCATGGATTGTCGCGTTGCCAGCGCTCAGCGATTGCTGTTTGGATAGCCTTCGCCTGACGTAGGTGGCGTTGGCGGGTGGTATGCGACCCGGTCAGGACGCCTGACAGGAACAGCTCCATATCGAATGGCTTGCTCATGCTCGACCACCAATGTAAGCCGACACCACGTCGATACGGCCATGCCCCAGCTCATAGCTGATTTGTACTCGGGCATCCTGATCTAGGCGTCGGTCGAGTTGATAGCAATGGCCTCCGTTGATGGGGGCGGGATGGCGGGTGATTTGCTCATAGCGTTCGCACGCATAAGCCGCGCGCAGTTCGTGGAAGCCTTTGAAGTTGTGCGTATGGAGGATATCTCGGGCGGGGCGGACGATCCCCTGCAAGAAATCGAGGTAGCTTTCGTTCGGTGCCAGCAGGTTGCGGCCACCATCGGGCGAAACCTGTTCGGCAAACCTCAGAGCTTCTCGAATATGGTCATCTACCGTAATCCAGCGAGGTGCTGACGCACCGGATCGGCCGCCTTTGGTGCCGTCCTGGATGTTGATCTTGTCGTAGTGTTCGGCTTCACGCTTGAGTCGCGGTAGGTCGGCCAGAATCGCTTCGCGCAGACGCATGCCAGTGGCTCGCGTTAACTTAGCGATGGCCGCGGTGCGCGGCTGCTGATGTTTGCAAAGTACCTCTACGATCCGCTTCACGTGTTCGCGGTCTTGGCCTTGTGGCACCGAGCAACGAACGCTGGTGCGCCGCATTCCCAGCGCCTTGCTCGGACTCGGCACTTTCACATACTGATCACCGCGAAGCGCGGCCATGGTCCGGTTGACGCTGGACAACCGGTTTAGCGCGGTGGCGATGGCGAGCTCACCTTGGTCAACTTGCTGACGCAGATGTCCGGCGTAGTCCAGCAAGGTCTGCCAATTAATTTGCCGCGCATCGTTAAACCCCGGCCCTTCCTCCGACCGACACCAGCGTACAAACGCTTGCCACCGATCACTGTGCGCCTTGACCGTGCCGTAATGCCCGCCGCCAAACAGGTCTTTCAGTGCCTGCGGTCCTGCAAAGCTCAGTTGCCGGCCATAGCCAAAATTGCGCCCATCTCGTCTAGCTACTAATCCCATGACCATATTCCTCTCGAAGCCAAACCTTCGAAACCTTCCCCACGTCATCCCGCCAAGAATGCTGAGTGTTATCAGGGATCAAGGCCCCTGCGACCTGTGAGGGTTGTCCACTAACGCGGGACTGGCGGCTCTTTACGACCGGGAGCTTAGGCATCTCATAATCTGGCCTCCTGAGCACTTCCGCAGAAGTGGGCGGGTGGAGGCTGCACTGGCTGACGAGACCAGCGCCGCGAGATCCTGAGTCGGGTGAAGGCAGTGAGGCGACGACCGGGGCATACCTGACTGTCAGTCAGGTGCAGTCCATTCCGTGGGCTGCGGCACCATCATCGGCATCGCTGTTGCTGGTAACTTCGGTGTTTGTCACGCCGATTGTCACGAGGGGGAATGCCGCAAAGCCTTGTACGAGTTGGGCTGCAGCAGTGGTAGTAGCGCCCGTCTCTTTCCGGAAGAAAGAGACGGGCGCAGGTTGGCGCAATGAAATGGCCAAGCGGATAGGTTGCTGCAGGGCAGCGAAGTAAAGGGGCATCTGGCGCACGAGGGCCATGAGTAGAAGTGGCATCCATCACATGGGTAGTGACCGTGCGTGCTGCCGGACGCTAAACGCACTTGGGGAGAACCACCACGGTGTGGCGTAGCCTTAAAGGTCCTGGCTACCTGGGTCGCTGTCAACGACAGCGCTTTGCCAGATCTTTTCTACGCCTGTGGATAATTCGGGTCAAGGCTCGAATTTCCGGGAGTTCTGCGGCTGTGGATGAAATTATCCACCAGTGGAAATCAGTGGTTTTCCACAGACAGTTTGCGTGGGCTTTAGATTTTTTAAATGAGGTCCATCCAAGCAGGGCGGCTTTGCAGCCCCGCTTGGATGGACCCGCGTGGAAGGGCGGACTGCGGTGATCTCTTTGGCTTACCCACGTTTGGATGCGCCACGGCTATTTTGTAGGGCTGTAATGTTGTCGCCGACCGGGTGAGCGAATTCGTGGGGCGTCACATGCCCATGGCGGTTGGCGTCGATGTAGTTGCTCCACCACGCCATGATCAGCCGACGCTGTTCGAGGAATTCGGCCTTGTGGATATAAGCGGCGCGCACGCGGTTGCGTTCCTTGTGACTCATTTGCCGTTCGATGGCTGCGTCGGTCCATAACCCGGACTCCAGCAGGGCGCTACAGGCCATGGTCCTGAAGCCGTGGCCGCACACGTCCTTGCTGGTGTCATAGCCGACGTTGCGGAGCATGGTGTTCACCGTGTTCTCGGACATGGGCTTCCAGTACTTGTGGTCTCCCGGTAGCACTAACTCTGAAAAACGACTGAGGCTGCGCAGGCGCTCCAGTATTTCGATGACCTGCGGCGAGAGCGGAACCATTTGAATGTCGCCGTTCATTTTGGTCCCGCGTGTGGAGTTGCGTACCCCTTCAATCGGTGCGCGGGTATCGGGGATTTCCCACATGGCGCGTTGGAAGTCGAACTCACTCCATCGCGCGAAGCGCAGTTCGCTGGAGCGGACAAATACATGCAGCGTCAACAGGACGGCGAGGCGCGTCAGCTCGCGGCCGTTGTAGTTGTCGATACGGTGTAGAAGCTCGGGTAGACGGTTGAGGGAGAGGGCCGGGCGATGGATTGTGCGCGGCGCGTGAATCGAGCCTGCCAGATCCAGTGCAGGATTCATGGTGATCTGCCGAGCCCTTTTGGCCCCGCGCATGATGGTGGATAAGTAGTTCTGTACCCTTAACGCCACATCCATGGTGCCGCGTTCCTTGATGCGCTGGGTGATCTCTAGCAGGTCGTGGGTATCGAGTTCGGCGATGGGGCGTTGGCCGATCAGCGGGAAGACGTGGGTGCGCAGTCGGCTCATTACGGTTTTTGCGTGGCCTTCGGTCCAGCGACGGGACATGTCGGCGTGCCACTCCAGAGCAACGGTTTCGAAAAGCAGTGCCGCCCGCTGGGCTACGATCTTGGCCTTCTTCTTTTCTTCCATTGGGTCGAGGTTGTCGAGCAACAACGCCTTGGCTTCATCGCGCTTACGTCGTGCGACGGAAAGGGTAACGATGGGGTAATTGCCGATGATGAGCGTACCTTCCTTGCCACTGGGCTTGGTGTATTTCAAGCGCCAGGTCTTCACGCCATTGGGTTTGACGAAAAGGTACATGCCGCCGCCGTCGAACAGTTTGTAGGCGTGTTCGCGGGTTTTGGCCGTGCGGCATTGCAGGTCGCTGAGGGGGATCGCTAGACGTGGCATAGGGGTACGCGCTCCTGACCGGGAAATCGCAGTACCCCTAACATACCCTCGGGGAAGGGGGATTTTGTTGGATCCCGACGGAGGGTCCTGGAACGAAAAAACCCGCCAAAGGGCGGGTTTTCGGGGCTTCCAGAGTATTCGGTGGAATGCAATGGAGCCTAATGTGGTGCCGGCACCAGGAGTCGAACCCGGGACCTACTGATTACAAGTCAGTTGCTCTACCAACTGAGCTATACCGGCGTGTTAGGGCGACGATTATAGCGATTGGGTTGGTTCTGTAAACCCCTGAATTCAGACTATTTTTATGCAGGCGTTTGATCTGGCGTGAACCAGCACGTTCTTGAGTTTCTGAAGGGTGCGCCAGGCTCGGCTGTTTTGCATCGTCCATAGCTGCGCTTCAGCGTGTTCGGCGCGTTACAGGGCGGCGGCGAGGTGGTTTTCGGTGTCGGGGATGGAGGTCTGAAGTTGTGGGCTTTGCGGAAATGGAAGTCGTCCAGGTTGCGCGGCGGGATGTCGAAGGCGGGTTTGAGTGCGCCACAGGCGGATGTCTTCGAAATTCTGTGCATAAGAAATGAACGTCACGGTCGCATCCTGTCGGTCAGTTTTTTCTTGTTCATGACCGTATTGTCGGCGTTCTTGTGAACGTGTATTGCAGGCGCAATTTTCCGCTATGGATGTCCGGTATTCGGCGGTTATGTCGTTTTGATGAAATGCTTATGCACAATGGACTAGGGGCGACTACCTGTTCATTACGATTTTGTAGACTCGTTCTCATTTGTCCGCAAATGCCTGTTTTGCGGGTTTTTTATTTGTGTGAACAAAAAATGACCAGCAGTGTTTATGGCATAAAACAGCGTGGATATTGGATCCACGATAATTCCATCAACAGAGTTATCCACAGGCTGTGGCTGTTTAAGGACGTTCTGCAAGGAGTAGAAAATTGCGCGGCGTGAGTGGAGTTTCACAGAAGGTGCCGAGACGAACGGTGTAACCCTGCTGAATGAGGAAAAGTGCCCGATCAAGTACCAGCCACAGTTCCAGCGGCCGTCGGAAAAGACCTCGCAGCAGCTCCAGATTGCGGACTTCAGCCAATCGCTGCCAACCGGCGGCTTCCAGTGTAGTCCAATCTGGCGCGCCGACTGTGGATAAGTCTTTGAGCGCGGCCAGGTCGCGGCAGTAATCGGCGAAAGGTTTGTCCAGCCAGGCGCTGGGCAGGGAAGGGGTTGGCAGGTATTCGTCGACGTCGCGCAGTTGTCGTTGCAGAAGGTCGAACGCCAGGCGCCGGGCCATGGAGGTGTCACGCTGACGTCGGACGCGAGCACCGGCGGTGACGGTTTCGCTCATCGGTAGCGCAAGATCATCGAGGGAAAGGTGTAGGTCGGAGCGCTCAGCCGCACAGGAAAGCGGCTGATAGGTGTTCAGACTGATCCGGTTGTAGCAGCAGGGTGCGATGGCCAGTTGTTTGCAACCGGCGGCGCTGGCGAGCTGGATCAGCCGTACATGCAGATCACCGCAGGCGTGCAAAGCGACCGGCGTGTGATCGGCGTTCAATAAAGAGGCTGCGCCAGGCGCGAGTACATCCTGCTCGACATGCAGCGCATGCAATTGATGACGCTGGCTGAGTGTCTGGCCGCTGGCAACCAGCGCCGGGTCGAACTCCAGGCACGTCAGTTGTTGCCCGGTTTGCAGCAGGCGTCGCCCCAAATGGCCCTTGCCCGAACACCAATCCAGCCAATGCTTCGGTGCCGAAGCGAACTCCAACCGACTGGCGAAGGCTTCGATCTGCTGCCACTTGCGCCCTGGCACATCCACATTCAAGCGATGGCCTGCCGCTTCAAGTGCACGAGCCGGCAATTCACCCACCGCGCTCAGTTCAGCAGACATCGCCGCCAATGAAGCAAACGGCTTCGGCGCATCGAGCAAGCAAGGTTGGTTATGACTGCTTTCCGCATCCTCCAGCGACCGCCCGCGTAGCCCAAACGCCAACTCCGGGTAGGACGCTTCCCAAGGAAGTTGCAGATGTGTAAACGGTCGAGGCTTCCACACCGACTGATGCTCGATCAAAAAAGCATCCAGCGCGGTGAAACGGGCGAGCAAGGCCTCGCCCGTCAGCACGCAGGAATCAACGCCCTTGGCAGGCATCGACGCGCAACCAGCGCTCCAGCAGCTTGAAGCCACGAACCAGCACGTAGGCCATCAGCAGATAGAACATGCCTGCTGCGAAGAAGATCTCCACCGGCAGGTAGGTGCGGGCAATGATGGTGCGGGCCATGCCGGTCAGTTCCAGCAAGGTCACAGTACTGGCCAGGGCGCTGGCCTTGAGCATCAGGATCACTTCGTTGCTGTAGGCCGGCAGGCCGATGCGCGCAGCACGCGGCAGCATGATGTAGAACAGCGCTTTGGCCCGGGACATGCCCAGCGCCCGCGCCGCTTCAATCTCGCCCGGTGGAATCGCCTGGATCGCGCCGCGCAGGATCTCGGCGATGTAGGCCGCGGTGTGCAGGGTCATGGTCACGGTGGCGCACCAGAACGGACTGCGCAGATACGGCCACATCGAGCTGTTACGCACCGCGTCGAACTGCGCCAGGCCGTAGTAGACCAGAAACAGCTGAACCAGCAACGGCGTGCCACGGAAAAAGAAGATGTAGCCGTAGGGGAATGCCCGCACGTACCAGAGTCGTGACGAACGAGCGATGCCCAGCGGAATCGCCAGCAGTAACCCGGCGATCACGGCGATAGCCACCAGTTCGAGGGTCAGTGTCGCGCCCTGAGCCAGTTTCGGCAGCCACTTGATGATGACTTCCCAGTTCATTGGGTGCTCCTCGCGAAGCCGCGAGCGGCGCGTCGTTCCATAAAGTGCATGCCGGTCATGGCCAGAACGGTCAGACCCAGATACATGAAGGCGGCCACCATATAGAAGGTGAACGGTTGCTTGGACACGGTCACACCGATTTGTGCGTGGCGCATGATTTCTTCCAGGCCGATGACGGAGACCAGCGCGGTGTCTTTCATCAGGATCATGAACAGGTTGCCCAGGCCGGGAAGGGCGATGCGCCACATCTGCGGCATGATCAGCCGGGTAAAGATGCGAAATTTCGACAGGCCCAGGGCCACACCGGCTTCACGGTGACCCTTTGGGATCGCCAGAATCGCACCGCGAAACACTTCCGTGGCGTAGGCGCCGAAGCACAGCCCCAGCGCAATCACGCCGGCGGCGAAGGCGTTGAGTTCGAGGTCGGGGTTGCCGAAGAACTCGCCCAGGGCACGCATCAGGTTGACCGTGCCGAAGTAGATCAACAGCACCCAAAGCAATTCCGGGATACCGCGAACCAGCGTCGAATAAGTGCCGCCAAGCCATTGCAGCGGCTTGTACGGGGAAGTCTTGGCCAAGGCGCCGAGCAGACCGAGCACCAGCCCCAGGCACAAGGCCGAGAGTGCCAGTTTCACAGTCATCAGCGCACCAGCGGCGAGCGCCGGGCCGAATCCGTAGAGGTCGATAATCATGGATTTCTTTTCAAATCGCGGCAGGCAATGCCAGGGACTGGCGCCGTCAGCGAACGGCGCCGGTCAGGCAGGTCAGAATCAATAGATGCTGAACGGGAAGTACTTGTCATTGATGCTTTTGTAAGTGCCGTCAGCGACGATTTCCTTCAGCGCGGCGTTCAGCTTCTCGCGAATCGGGTCGTTCTTGCGAACAGCGATACCGATCTTGTCGCTTTCTTCCACCGGGTCGCCCTTGAATTCGTAAGCCCGGCCGGCGTCGCTTTTCAGCCACTCATAGTTGACGTACTTGTCGGCCAGGATGCCGTCCAGACGACCCGAAGTCAGGTCCAGGTAGGCGTTTTCCTGGGTGTCGTAGAGTTTGACTTCAACGCCTTCCATGTTGTCTTCCAGCCAGGTGCCGGCCAGGGTCGCGCGTTGGGCGCCGATCACCTTGCCTTGCAACGACTCCTTGTCGGTTTTGAAGTCGACGTTTTTCGGCGCGATGAACTGCAGCTTGTTGGAGTAGTACGGGGCGGTGAAGTCCACCGCTTGCTTGCGCTCGTCGGTGATCGACATCGAGGAGATCAGAAAGTCGAACTTCTTGGCGTTCAGTGCCGGGATGATGCCGTCCCAGTCGGATGTAACCACCGTGCACTCGACTTTCATCTTGGCGCACAGGGCATCACCGATATCTTTGTCGAAGCCGACGACATTGCCACTGGCATCTTTGTTGTTGAACGGCGGGTAGGCCGCTTCGATGCCCATCTTCAAGGTCTCGGCGGCGGCACCGGCGCTGAAGGCCAGGGTGACAGCAGCGGCCAGGAAGATTTTTTTGTAGTTCTGCATGCGGGTAGCTCCGTTAGCGGTTGCTGGACATGAATTGTTTGCAGCGTGCCGAAAGCGGGTTTTCGAACACCTGCTGCGGCGATCCTTGTTCTTCTACCAAGCCTTGGTGGAGGAACACCACTTCGCTGGAAACCTGACGGGCGAAGCCCATTTCATGGGTCACGAGCAGCATGGTGCGGCCTTCTTCGGCCAATGCGCGGATGACATTAAGTACTTCCTGGACCATTTCCGGGTCAAGGGCGGAGGTGGGTTCGTCGAACAGGATCACCTTGGGCTGCATCGCCAGGGTGCGGGCGATGGCCGCGCGTTGCTGCTGGCCGCCGGAAAGTTGCGCCGGGTAGGCGTGACGCTTGTCAGCGATGCCGACCTTGGCCAGCAAGGCTTCGGCGACTTCGATGGCTTCGGCCTTGCTTTGGCCGAGCACGCGACGCGGGGCTTCGATGATGTTGTCGAGCACGCTCATGTGCGGCCAGAGATTAAAGTTTTGAAATACAAAACCGATCTCGCTGCGCAGGCGATTGATCTGCTTGCCGTCGGCAGCGACCAGTTCGCCGTTCTTGGCGGCTTTGAGCTTGAGTTCTTCGCCGGCTACCAGGATCTGACCCTGGTGCGGGTTTTCCAGCAGGTTGATGCAACGCAGAAAGGTGGACTTGCCGGAACCGGAGGAGCCCAGGATCGAGATCACGTCGCCGTCGCGGGCGGTCAGCGAGATGCCTTTGAGCACCTCAAGCTGTCCGTAGCGTTTGTGCAAGTTGCGGATTTCAAGCGCGGGCGTGGCCTCAGCCATGTGCGTTCCTCATAGTGTTTTCGCTCCTGCTGTTGGTGGCCTTCCTGGCGAGGCGGCCAAGCTAGCATAGCGTTCGAATGGCAGCCAACAGCGCTACGGACGGTAAACGGGTGGCATGTGGCAGGTTGTCGCATCGGCACAGCAGACTGTCGCGCTGCTATCAACCGAACAGTCGTTTGAACCCTGCCTTTGAATAAAGAGACGGGGTGGCTGTTCCAAAAAAAGGCGCGATGTTGCCAGCTTTGATGGGGTGTTGGAAGCGCTAACCGGACAAACGTTCCTGATCTGCACTTTTATTGTGCGAGCACGAATTTTTTGGTGTGTTTCCGGTGCGCTGATTCGTTCTTGAAGTGGGTGGCAGGGTAACGCTCTGGCGAAATGCCATTGATCTCAATGACTTGCGATGACTGCTCGATTCACGCGCAGGCCCCGTATAGCGGGCGTATGAAACATTTTGGCGCAATTATTGCGTGCAGAATAAGAAACGCCCTGTTGGATTCTTTTTACGAGAAGGAATGTCAGACCGGGCCGACGTCATCGCTTTACTTGCAAAGGTAGTCTTAATGAGTAGTAGCCAAAGCTCCTCCAACGGCCTCGAGCAGGGGCTAAAACCGCGTCATGTGACCATGCTGTCGATCGCCGGGGTTATCGGCGCCGGGCTGTTTGTCGGCTCCGGCCACGCCATCGCTGCTGCAGGCCCGGCCGTGCTGTTGGCCTACGCGGCCGCCGGTGCTCTGGTGGTTCTGGTAATGCGAATGCTCGGCGAGATGGCCGTTGCATCGCCAGACACAGGCTCCTTCTCGACGTACGCCGATCGCGCGATCGGTCACTGGGCCGGTTTCACCATCGGCTGGCTCTACTGGTGGTTCTGGGTTTTGGTCATTCCGCTGGAGGCTAACGCTGCCGCAACCATCCTGCATGCCTGGTTCCCGAATGTGGCGATCTGGGCCTTCACGCTGGTTATCACGTTGCTGCTTACGGTGACCAACCTGTTCAGTGTGAAGAACTACGGAGAGTTCGAGTTCTGGTTCGCCCTGGTCAAAGTCGTAGCGATCATCGGCTTTATCGGTCTTGGCATTCTGGCGATCTTCGGCTTCCTGCCTACCAGCCAGGTCAGCGGCGTGTCGCATTTGTTTGACACTCAAGGGTTTCTGCCAAACGGCATGGGCGCGGTGCTGGGTGCCATCCTGACCACCATGTTTTCCTTCATGGGCACCGAGATCGTGACCATCGCGGCCGCGGAATCGAAGAACCCTGGCCAGCAGATTTCCAAGGCTACCAACTCGGTCATCTGGCGGATTGGCTTGTTCTACCTCGTGTCCATCTTCATCGTTGTGGCCTTGGTGCCATGGAACGACCCGATTCTCGCCAGCGTCGGTTCCTACCAGACCGTGCTGGAACGCATGGGTATCCCGAATGCCAAGCTGATCGTCGATATCGTGGTTCTGGTTGCGGTAACCAGCTGCCTGAACTCGGCGCTGTACACCGCCTCGCGCATGATGTTCTCTCTGGGCAAACGCGGTGATGCGCCTGCCGTTTCCCAGCGCACCAACAAGAGCGGCACGCCGTACTGGGCCGTCATGTTGTCCACCGGTGCTGCGTTTATCGCGGTTTTCGCCAACTATGTGGCCCCGGCCGCTGTATTCGAATTCCTGCTGGCCAGCTCTGGCGCCATCGCGTTGTTGGTGTACCTGGTGATCGCGATTTCGCAACTGCGTATGCGCAAACAGCGTATGGCTCGCGGGGAAAAAATCGCATTCAGCATGTGGCTGTTCCCGGGCCTGACCTACGCGGTGATCATATTCATCGTTGCGGCCCTGACCATCATGCTGTTCCAGGAAGCCCATCGCGTGGAGATCCTCGCGACCGGCCTGTTGAGCTTGTTGGTAGTGGCTGCCGGGTTGTTTGTGGCTCGCCGTCGCAAGCAGCAGAAAGTGGGCGCGGTGGTGCTGAACTGATTCACGCTGGGTAATGCAAAACGGCCGCTGTCAGTGATGACAAGCGGCCGTTTTTACTTCCGGGTTGGCCTCACTCGGCCTTTTCCACCGGCAGGTCCAGCGACTGACGATAACTGTCCAGCGCATCGCCAAAGTCGGTGATGAATTGCGGGTCTGTCAGCCAGGCCTGGGCGGTGTCGCGGTCCATGCCATCGGCCCACATGCGGTAGTCGATCAGCATGTCGGCGGCCAGGTGCGTGGCGGCCATGGCTTCGTTGTCGGCGTTTTCCATGTCCAGCAATTCTGGATGGTCGCTGATGATTTCGGCGAGGTCCGACAGCAGGGTCAGCAGCATGTCGTTGCGGCTGGTGGCCTCGGCGTCACGCATTTTGCTGAACATCGCCAGGGTGTATTCCGGAATCGGCTCGCCGAGTTCGCCCAGATCATCGTCCAGCTCGGCGGGTTTCCTGCCGACCATGCGGATTTGCTTGGCTTTGGCCTTTGCGCGTTTGGCGCGTTTCTGTTGCTTGTTCAGGGATGCCATGGGAACTCAGTTTGGTTTCTGTTGGGTTTGGGCCGCGATGGCGTCGGACGCCGCCACGTAGTCAGCCTGGAAGGCCGTAGACTCGATCCACGCCAGGGCGCCGGCTTCGTCGGTCTCGGTGGACCATTGGCGGTATTCGATCAGTGCCGCGAGGATGAAGTCCATTGCGCCTTCTTCACCTTCCTGCTCGTACACCAGTTCCAGCAGCGGGTCTTCGAGGAAGGCTGCGCACATCGCTTGCTGACTGATTTTTTCAGCGTCGATCATTTTCTTGAACAGTTCGGTCAGGTCCACCGATTCGAAGTCGATGCGATCGTCGTTCGGGTCCAGCTCGACCGGCGCGGCAGCCCGCTGGGTGCGGTTCTGCTTGGCTTTGGCTTTGGCGCGGGAGGCGCGTTTGTTCTGCTTGTTGGCGGAGGCCATGGGCGTCGTTCCGTAATTCATTGAGGGGGCGCATCCATCAACTGCGTGGCACTCGCCGCCCGGGTGTATCGGGGGCCAGCTCGCCGGTCTGCAGCCAGGACAGTGCAATGGGCCATAGTGTGGCTTGGTATGCGCTGCGAAAAAAGGCGAAATGTCCGACTTCTTCTTCGCCGATGTCTTCGGGGGCGATTCGCAGGTGGGTGTTTGTACTGCCAGTGAAGTAGCCGAGCAGGCGTTCGATGGCCGGAATCGTGCCATAGGGATCGTCGCTGAGGCTGATCGCCAGGGTCTGGGCGGTGACGTTAGCGAAGGGAAGCTGGCCGTTTTTGACGTGGATCACACGACCGCTGGGGCGTTTCTCGTATCGGGCGGTGGGCTTGCTCCAGTCGCGAACTACGCCAGCCGGGGTGTCTTCGAGCCAGCCGAGGCGTTTGCCGGGAAAGTAGCCGTACAGCATGGTCATCAATGGCATCACCACATGCCACTTGCCAAACATTCGCCAGCGATGAGCAGGGGCGTAGTCGCGCCAGTAAGCGAACTGCGCACCCACTGTCACCAGGCGTCGGATCACATGCCCGGAGGTTCCCAGTCCGGCCGCGCAACCGCCGAAGCTGTGGCCGACGACATTGATGGGTTGTTCCGCAAACTCGCGTTGCGCCCTTTGCAGCATCGCCTCGAAATCCAGCGCGCCCCAGTCGGACCATGAGGCCTCAAGCCCCTTCAGCGACGCAGGGCGCGACTCGCCGATGCCGCGGTAGTCATAGGTGATCACGTCGAAGCCGTTGGCGAACAGGTAATCGGCGAAGCGCGAGTAGTGTCGGCAACGAACTGAAGTAGCGGCGTTGATGATCACCACAGGACGGGTTGGGTCTTGATTCGCATGCCGCCAGGTGAAGCCGCCAAGGATGAAGCCATCGGCGGCGGGCTCGTTGAAAGATTCACCAGGTGTGCCGGTGGGTAACGGCAATTCAAGTTGCGTCGGGGCCAGTGAGGGCATGTCCTGCAAATTCATCGGCGTTGAACCTTTGCGGTTAGCCAACCACCATAGTCTTCGCGCTGTTTATGAACAATCCACCGGTGCTTATCGGAGCCTTTGCTTGAGTAACCGCTCCTCAAGCACCGCCCATTCCCGATCCAGTTCTGTGCGAAGTTCCTCCTCGCTCGGCAGCACCAGTCTGTAGGTACTGGCGAACAGTTGTTCGTTGCCTTGCAGCACTGAATAGCGCACCACCGATTCATCTTTTTGTGCGCAGAGAATAAGGCCGACGGTGGGGCTATCCTCCGGGCCGCGCTTGAGGTCGTCGTACATGCGCACGTACATGTCCATCTGGCCGACATCCTGGTGGGTCAGTACGCCGCGCTTGAGGTCGAAGATGACGAAGCACTTGAGCAGGTAGTTGTAGAACACCAGGTCGATGTAGAAGTCTTTGCTCTCGGTACTGATGCGTTGCTGGCGAGCGATGAAGGCGAAGCCTTTGCCCAATTCGAGCAGGAAGCCCTGGAGTTGATTGATCAATGCTTGTTCAAGTTCGCTTTCCTGGATCAAGCCCGCATTGGGCAGGCCGAGAAATTCCAATAGGACTGGGTCGCGGATGAAATCCCGAGGGCTGGCGTTCATTTGCTGGATATTGGTGGCGGCTTCCTGTTTGACGGCAGCCCGGTCGCGGCTCGCCAGCAGGCGTTCGTAATAGAGGGTATTGATCTGGCGCTCGAGGGCGCGACTTGACCAGTTCTGCAGAGCGGATTCGTTCATGTACCAGTGGCGAGCGTTGTCGTTGTCGACTCGTAGCAGTCTGCGGTAATGGGTCCAGCTCAATTCGGAACGCACTGCGTTCCAAATTGGAAAGGTCTGATAAAAGTCCCGCATGTATCGAAGGTTGCGTTCGTCAAAACCTTTCCCAAACTGCTCCGTCAGTACTTTCGCCAGCGTCGATAGCAACTGCTTGCCATACACCGCCCGCCGAGCGCCTTCCTGCTCAAACTCCACAATATGCCGTCCGATCTGCCAACAGGTTTGCACCTGAACGGTATCGACCGCTCGCAGCACCTTCTGACGCGCGTCACGGATCAATTCGCCAAGATTGCCGAGCAGTGAAGTGATCTGTGGATCTTGAGTGTTACCGGGTTTGAGGGAGCTCATGACATTTTCCGCGGCTAAGGAAACAGGCGGAAGAGGATGGCAAGAGAGTGATAGTCCGCGATGCCGGGCGTTGCTGGTAAATCGGAAGGAAAGGCGAATTTGCTTTGCAGGACCGGGCCGACGGCAGCCCATGTATGAGGAGCACATCATGTAGTCCGATTCGCAGTGAGCCCAAGTGCTAATCGATCTAAAACTTGAACATTCGGTAACAAATCTAAAAAGAGTAACGATTGGGTTCTGCGTAACCCGGGAGTCGCCATCATGAAGAACGTCCATTCATTCATGCTGCCCATCGCCGCCGTCGGCGTACTGATGTTTCCAGTCATGCTTAACGCGGCCAGTCTTGAACCGATCGACAGCACAGGCGTGCAAGTCCAGCAGCAACAGCAAAACGGGATTACTTACCTGTCCGGGGGGATCGGAGAGGATGAGGCTCGAGCTATTCAACAAGCGCAGGGCTACAACCTGCACATGACTTTCTCCATCGGGGCGGAGGGCAAATATGTTCCGGATGTGAATCTGGTCATTAAGAAAGATCCGGGGCAACCCGTGCTGACGCTGAGCGAAGCCGGCCCGTTGGTTTATGTTCAGCTGCCACCTGGCAAGTACACCGTCGTCGCGACACGCAATGGTGAGGAACGGCGTGATACGGCGGAGGTAGGAAGCGGCGCCGCTCGCAATCTTGTCTTCCACTGGAATACTGAAAACTAGCCCAAGAGAGACGCTTGCACGATGCCTGATCAAATCGCGGGCATAAAAAAACCCTGAATCTTGCGATTCAGGGTTTTCGGTATTTGGTGCCCAGAGACGGAATCGAACCGCCGACACGGGGATTTTCAATCCCCTGCTCTACCGACTGAGCTATCTGGGCAACGGGGCGCATTAAACTGGTTTTTCAGGGGGTCGTCAAGAAAGTTTTCAAAAAAATTTTAATTATTACCGTCGCTTACGATCCGACCCCCGAAAAAACGGGATTATTCAGCGGGCGGAACGTAGCCTTCGGCCTTGGCGTATTCCTCGCCGGAAAAGAACTTGTCCATCTCGCCTTGAAGATATTTGCGGTCTTCGGCGTTCATCATGTTCAGGCGTTTTTCGTTGATCAGCAGGGTCTGGTGTTTCTGCCAGTCGGCCCAGGCCTTGGCCGAGACGTGGTCAAAAATGTCCTGACCTTTTGCACCCGGAAATGGAGCGCGCTCCAGGGCGGGCAATTCTTCTTTGTACTTGCGGCACATGATGGTGCGGGTCATGACGACTCTCCTGCGTTCAATACGGCGGCCGCGCGTTCGAGCAAGGTTTTGACCGGGGCGGCAAGGCCCAGGCGCGGCGGGGTGGCGAGGTTATACCAGAGCCAGTCGGCCTCGGCCACGTGATGGCCGGCCTCTTGGACCTGAACCAGCCAGGGTTCGATGGATAACTGAAAGTGGCTGAAAGTGTGCACCAGGTTCGGCAGTGCCTGTTGGTTGCCCAATTCCAGCGAATGCTGCGAAGCCAGATGTTGCAGGTCGTCGAGGTCGTCGAGTTCCGGCAGGCTCCAGAGACCGCCCCACAGGCCCGTGGAAGGGCGACGGTAAAGCAGAATCGCCCCTTCGCCGTTGGCGAGCATCGGCATCAGCGTTCGCTTCTGTGGCACGGCTTTGCGCGGCTTGGGGATCGGGTAGCGGGTTTCCAGACCAAGCATGTGCGCCTCGCAGCCCTTTTCCAGCGGGCAGAGCAGACAGCTCGGTTTGCTACGGGTGCAGAGCGTGGCGCCCAGATCCATCATCGCCTGGGTGTAGGCGTTGACCCGATCATGTGGCGTGAAGCGCTCAGCGTTGGCCCACAGCTGTTTGGCAACCTTGGGCTCGCCCGGATAACCCTCTTGCGCGGTAAAGCGCGCCAGCACCCGTTTGACGTTGCCATCGAGGATCGGCGCCCGCAGGCCCATGCTCAGGCTGGCAATCGCGCCGGCTGTGGACAGGCCGATACCCGGCAGACCTGTGAGCTTTTCCACATCACGGGGAAACTCGCCGCCATATTCGGCAACGACAATCTTCGCGGTTTTCTGCAGATTGCGCGCGCGGGTGTAGTAACCGAGACCGGTCCACAGGTGCAGCACTTCGTCTTCCGGCGCGGCGGCCAGAGCTTCGACCGTTGGCAGCGAAGCCATGAAACGGTCGAAGTAATTCAGCACGGTGCTGACCTGGGTCTGCTGCAACATGATTTCCGAGACCCACACCCGGTAAGGGGTGATGCCCTGTTGCCAAGGCAAATCGTGGCGGCCGTGGCGGTCGTACCAATCCAGCACCGCCGTTGAAAACTGCTCGGCTCTCATCGCTTGAACAGCCCCTTGAGCGCGTTTTTCAGTTCCGGGCTGACTTTATCGCCAAGCTTCTCGTCGATTTTTTCGCTGATCCGCTCACCGGCCAGTTTGCTCGCGACTTGTCCCATGCGTTCGTTGTCGACGCGGCAAGCCTTGGCACCCAGTTCCAGCGGGCCACGGCAGCGCAGTGGCCACTCGATGCCGATGAAGCGCTCGCTGACCTGGCAGGCCGGGTCCGGCATGTCGCTCTTGTCGCCTTCGACGATGACGCCGACGCGGTAATCCATGCCCAGCACCCGCAGGTCGATGTCGCCGTTACCGTTGACGGTCATGCCCGGGATGCGCACTTTCAGGTCGGGGTTGCTGGCCACGCCGTTGTGGAAGGTCAGGTTGCCCTTGAGCTCTTCGAACGGTGTGTCCTTGCCCCGTGGCTCGCCCGTGAGGGTTTTGCGATTCAGGGTGGCGATGCCTTTGCACAGTTGCTGCTCAAGGTTGGCATTGAGCAGCACGCCGTTGTTGATGACGAAACTGGCATTGCCGTTGAGGTTATCGATCAGCACGCTCTGGCTATTGCCGCTGCTGGTCAGCGCGCTATCGAGCGTAACCAGGCCTTGGACCGGTGGATTTTTCCCCTGGCTTTCGAGGATTTTTTCTACAGGCACTTTGCTGATGCGCGTCTGCATGTTCAGCGCCGGCACTTGCTGGCGCACGTCCAGGGTACCTTTGGCTTCGAAGTTGCCGTCGTACAGGTCGCCGCGCAGGTTCTCCAGCGTCAGCAGGCCGCCTTGGCCGGTGGCCTTGAGTGCAGCATTCTGAATCGGCAGTTTGTCGAGGGTCAGCTGGCCGAAGGTCAGGTCGGCGTTCACGTCGAGTTTGCTCAGGCGTTCCACCGGCAACAGACGCTCGGTGCTCCACGGGCCTTTGGTCGGTGAGGGCGGCAGCGGTGAACTGCCTGCGCCAGCCATGGCCTCGCTCTCGGTGCTGGCCACTTCGGCCTGACGCACCTGCTTCGCGCTGTTGGCTTCGGCGGATTTTGGCGGCAAGTAACGATCGACGTTGAAGGTGTCAGCCTTGAGGTTCAGTCGCAGCGATTGCTTGGCGAAGTCCTCGACAGCGATGCGGCCGCTGAAAGTGCTGTCATCGAGCTTCAGGTTGAGGTTGTCGAGGGTCAAACTGGTCGGCGTGCCGGCAACCTGGCTGGCCAGTTCGACTTTGCTCAGGCTGCCTTCGGCCATCGCCGGGAGTTTCTGGCCGATGCTGTCGACGAATTTCGCCAGATCGAACTGGGCAATCGACAGGCCACCGCTGATTTGCGGGGTCTTGTCGAGGTCGTTGGCCTTCAGTTCGCCCAAGGCGCGCAGCTGGTTGGCGGAGATTTTGATGCCGGTCCATTCGGCGACGTTGGCGGCCTTGTCCAGCAGCAGCTGGCCTTGAGCGGCGAAGGTCATGGTTTTGCCTTGCAGCGGATCGCCAGCGACTTCACCGGAGAGTTTCATGTCTTCGAATTTGTAGCGCTGCAGCGCACGCTCGAAACGCAACTCGCCGGCCAGCTCGGTCCGCACCCGCAGCACCGGTTGGTTGGTACCGAGGAACGCGGTGAGTTTGACCGGGATGTTGGTCGAGTCGTGCACGGGGCCAGTGCTCAGCTGGATGCTTTCGGCGCTGAACTGCTTGCCGGTTTTCTCGTCGCTGTACTCAACGCGGGCGTTGTTGACGGTCAGGCTGTCGATGTCCAGGCGGATCGGCTGGGCCGGTTTTTCTGCCTGGGCGGTAGTGGTTGGTGCAGGTTCGCCGGTGGCGGGCGGCGTGACCGAGGTCGTCGAGGTGGCAGGCGCCGGGACCTTGCCGATGTCTTCCCAGTTACCGTGGCCGTCCTTGTCGCGGTTCAGGCGCAGGCTCAGGCCTTCGACGCGCACATCGCTCATCTGCACTTCGCGGCGCAGCAGCGGAATCACGCGGACTGACAGGCCAAGCATCTGCAAGTCTGCGAACGGTTCGGCAGGCTTGGCCAGGGTTGCAACACTGGCTTCGTGCAATTCCAGGCCCAGCCAGGGAAACAGGCTCCAGCCGATATCGCCATTGAGCGTCAGCTCGATGTGGGCCTTGTCGCGGGCAATCTGGCGAATCTCGTCTTTATAGTCGTTGGGATCGAAGAGGTGGGTCAGGGCAAAGCCCAGCGCCACAATGATCAGCAACAGCCCGAGAAGTACCAGACCCAGGATTTTGCCGAACGCTTTCATGGGCGAGTCCTTGTATTAGTCGAATTCGAAATTTAGCCGGGGAGTATAGCGCTCCGAAGTGGCTGACCGGTCAGCGATCACATCGGGAGCTCATCCAGCGGCACCTTCAGCTTAGCTGCCAGCGCTTGAGCTTCGAGGTGCCCGGCAGGCGCCAACAGCCGCAATGTCGCGCCTGATTGCGACGCCATTTTCTGCGCTTCGTTCACCAGGCGCTCGGCAACCCCACGACGACGGGTGATTTTTCGTACGCATAAATGGGACAGATGCCAGACGTCGTTGTGCTGTTGCAAACGTGCCGCACCCAACAGCCGATCGTTGAAACGTCCGGCGATCAGCGAACCGTCCTGCAGGCAGTCTTCGATCAGCTGCATCTCCCCAGTGAATGGCGCAAACAGCCAGTCCGGGGCGTCGCGGTAGATCTTCTGCAGATCTTGCTGATCCTGATATGTGGCTTGGTTCAGCAGTTCGACAATGATCGGCATGATGCTTCCTTTGAAAAGTTAATCCGGCCCCTACGTGTGAAAACATGTTCTTGCGGTTGTACGAGAACAGATGACATACAAAAGGTGATATCAGTTTGGTTTTTCTGTCACGTGCAAATGGTAACCTCTGCCCGTTCGTCCGTCCCTTCTGCGGCGTGATGTCGCACCAAAATGGAGCTTCACCTAAAAAACAGTCATGCCTGCGTGCATTAAGGCTGGGGGTGAAGAACGGCTGGCGAACAATACTAATAATTGGGGGAAACACCATGACTACGAGCATCACGGCGGACGGCTTTGCCGACCAGCCCGCGTTCCTGTCCAAGGAACGCATCATCGCCAAGCCCGGTTTTAACCGTTGGCTGGTACCACCGGCCGCTCTGGCCATCCACCTGTGCATCGGCATGGCCTACGGCTTTTCGGTGTTCTGGTTGCCGTTGTCCAAAGCCCTGGGCGTCACCAAGGCCGTGACTTGCGCGCCGGACATGAGCTTCATCGCTCAGGTCTTTTCGTCTCAATGCGACTGGCCGATCTCGATGCTCGGCTGGATCTACACCCTGTTCTTCATCTTCCTTGGCTGCTCGGCAGCAATCTGGGGCGGTTGGCTGGAACACGCAGGTCCGCGCAAGGCCGGTGTGGTGTCGGCGCTGTGCTGGTGTGGCGGTCTGCTGATTTCGGCGTTGGGGGTCTATACCCACCAGATCTGGCTGATGTGGATCGGCTCCGGAGTCATTGGCGGTATTGGCCTGGGCCTGGGTTACATCTCGCCGGTCTCGACCCTGATCAAGTGGTTCCCGGACAAGCGCGGCATGGCCACAGGCATGGCGATCATGGGCTTCGGCGGTGGCGCGATGGTTGGTGCTCCACTGGCTGCAGCGCTGATGGGCCACTTCGCTTCGCCAACCAGCGTGGGCGTATGGCAGAGCTTCCTGGTAATGGCCGCGATCTACTTCGTGTTCATGATCGGTGGCGCGTTGTCCTACCGCGTTCCGCCAACTGGCTGGAAGCCTGAAGGCTGGACTGCTCCGGCGAAAAAAGCTTCGAACTCGATGATCACTCACCGTCACGTCCATGTGAATGTGGCGTGGAAAACCCCGCAATTCCGTCTGGTGTGGCTGGTGCTGTGCCTGAACGTTTCGGCGGGTATTGGCATCCTCGGCATGGCTTCGCCACTGCTGCAGGAAGTCTTCGCCGGTAAATTGCTGGGCACCGACCAGACATTTGGTCAGCTGGATGCCGGGCAACTGGCCTCGATCGCAGCGATTGCGGCCGGTTTCACCGGTTTGCTGAGCCTGTTCAATATTGGTGGCCGGTTCTTCTGGGCTTCGTTCTCGGACTACCTGGGTCGCAAAAACACTTATTTCGTGTTCTTCGCTCTCGGTTTCGCGCTGTACGCGCTGATCCCGAATCTCGGTCACCTGGGCAACGTTGCGCTGTTCGTGGCGGCGTTCTGCATCATTCTGTCGATGTACGGCGGTGGTTTTGCGACGGTGCCGGCTTACCTGGCTGACTTGTTCGGCACGCAAATGGTCGGCGCGATCCACGGTCGTCTGCTGACGGCGTGGGCGGCGGCGGGTGTGTTGGGGCCGGTGTTGGTGAACTACCTGCGTGAAT
This sequence comes from Pseudomonas sp. BF-R-26, assembly GCF_019947395.1. Taxonomy (NCBI): domain Bacteria; kingdom Pseudomonadati; phylum Pseudomonadota; class Gammaproteobacteria; order Pseudomonadales; family Pseudomonadaceae; genus Pseudomonas; species Pseudomonas sp. BF-R-26. The sequence goes on from NZ_JAGYGK010000003.1 coordinate 222,409, forward strand.
ATCAGCTGAGCATCGGCGTTGAGCGTGCCGCGGCTTACGACATCACGCTGTACATCCTCGCGGGCCTGCTGGTGCTGGGTTTCCTGTGCAACCTGATGGTTCGCCCGGTGGCCGACAAGTACTTCATGACCGACGCTGAACTGGCGGCCGAACAGGCGCTGGGCCACGACAAGGGTGCTGACGCCAGCACCGTGCTGGAGTGGAAAGCGGATGCGGGCACCAAGCCGTTGGCGGTGGCTGCGTGGTTGGTGGTGGGCATTCCGTTGGCATGGGGTGTTTGGGTGACGCTGCAGAAAACCGCAGTGCTGTTCCACTAAGAGACGCTTTGTGCCTGGCATGTGTTGTATCAGGCACATTGGTTTTATGCCCGAAAAGATCGCAGCCTTCGGCAGCTCCTACGGTCAGCGTTCACATCACATTGTGTGGACGCGTCGGTGTAGGAGCTGCCGGAGGCTGCGATCTTTTGCTTGTACTGACATGTCTATCCCCGACGGCAGGGGATTCACTCCGTCAGTGATATCACCTCTCGTGTTTCTGTTTAGCGCCCGCGACCCTATAATGGCTGCCTTTTTCGCCCCAATGATTTTTGCGGAGCTGGTGATGGCCGAACGTATGGCGTCTGTCGAGCGCGACACTCTGGAAACCCAGATCAAAGCCTCGATCAACCTGGATGGCACCGGAAAGGCCCGATTTGATATCGGTGTACCTTTTCTTGAGCACATGCTGGACCAGATCGCCCGTCACGGGCTGATCGACCTGGATATTGTCAGCAAGGGCGACCTGCATATCGACGACCACCACACGGTGGAAGACGTCGGTATCACCCTGGGTCAAGCCTTCACCAAAGCCATCGGCGACAAGAAAGGCATCCGTCGCTATGGCCACGCCTACGTGCCGCTCGATGAAGCGCTGTCGCGTGTGGTGATCGACTTCTCCGGCCGTCCTGGCCTGCAGATGCATGTTCCTTATACCCGCGCTACCGTCGGCGGTTTTGACGTTGACCTGTTCCAGGAATTTTTCCAGGGCTTCGTCAATCACGCCAACGTCACCCTGCACATCGACAATCTGCGTGGGCACAACACCCACCACCAGATCGAGACCGTGTTCAAGGCTTTCGGCCGCGCCCTGCGCATGGCCGTAGAGCTGGATGACCGCATGGCCGGTCAGATGCCGTCGACCAAAGGCGTTCTGTAATGCAGACGGTCGCGGTTATCGATTACGGCATGGGCAACCTGCACTCGGTGACCAAGGCTCTCGAGCACGTCGGTGCCGGCAAGGTGCTGATCACCAGCGATGCCGATGTGATTCGCGAAGCCGATCGCGTGGTATTTCCCGGCGTGGGTGCGATTCGCGATTGCATGGCGGAGATCCGTCGCCTGGGCTTCGACTCGCTGGTGCGTGAAGTCAGCCAGGACCGTCCGTTCCTCGGCATCTGCGTGGGCATGCAAGCCTTGCTCGACAGCAGTGAAGAGAACAACGGCGTGGACTGCATTGGCTTGTTTCCGGGCCAGGTGAAGTTCTTCGGCAAAGATTTGCACGAAGACGGCGAACACCTGAAAGTCCCGCACATGGGCTGGAACGAAGTGAAGCAGACGGTAGAACACCCGCTGTGGCACAACATTCCGGACCTGGCGCGTTTCTACTTCGTGCACAGCTACTACATCGCTGCCGGCAATGCGCGGCAGGTGGTGGGTAGCGGTCACTACGGTGTCGATTTCGCCGCAGCGCTGGCCGACGGCTCGCGTTTCGCCGTGCAGTTCCACCCGGAGAAGAGCCATACCCATGGCCTGCAATTACTGCAGAACTTCGCCGCGTGGGATGGTCGCTGGTAAATGGCCGTCAAGAAGAAGCCGCCGATCCTGACCCTCACTCCCGAGCAGGAGAACGAGGCCAATCACAAGATCAAACGCTTCATGGAAGATCGCTTCGAACTGGACCTGGGTTCGTTCGAAGCGGCTGAAATCCTTGAGCTGTTTACCCGCGAAATTGCTCCGCACTATTACAACAGGGCGATTTTCGATGTGCAGACGCACCTCAAAGAGAGGTTCGAAAGCATCGAAAGCGACCTGTGGGCGCTCGAGAAAAACTGATTTCCGAGCGAAGCTGAATACTCGAATTTGAAGGTTTGCCAGATGCTGATTATTCCCGCTATCGATCTCAAAGACGGTGCCTGTGTTCGTCTGCGCCAGGGCCGCATGGAAGATTCCACGGTGTTCTCCGATGACCCGGTGAGCATGGCTGCCAAGTGGGTGGAAGGCGGTTGCCGCCGTCTGCATCTGGTCGACCTGAACGGTGCTTTCGAAGGCCAGCCGGTCAACGGCGAAGTGGTCACCGCCATTGCCAAGCGCTATCCGAACCTGCCGATTCAGATCGGCGGCGGTATCCGCTCCCTGGAAACCATTGAACACTACGTGAAAGCGGGCGTGAGCTACGTGATCATCGGCACCAAAGCCGTGAAAGATCCGGCTTTCGTTGCTGAAGCCTGCCGCGCGTTCCCGGGCAAAGTGATCGTCGGCCTGGATGCCAAAGACGGTTTTGTCGCCACCGACGGCTGGGCTGAAATCAGCACCATCCAGGTGATTGACCTGGCCAAGCAATTCGAAGCCGACGGCGTGTCCGCGATCGTTTATACCGACATCGCCAAAGACGGCATGATGCAGGGCTGCAACGTTACGTACACCGCCGCCCTGGCTGCTGCGACGAAGATTCCGGTGATCGCTTCAGGCGGTATCCACAATCTGGGTGACATCAAGTCGCTGCTCGACGCCAAGGCGCCAGGCATCATCGGCGCCATCACCGGCCGGGCGATTTACGAAGGCACCCTCGATGTCGCCGAAGCGCAAGCTTTCTGCGATTCGTACAAAGGCTGAGGACTCACCATGGCGCTGGCCAAACGCATCATCCCTTGCCTGGACGTGGATAACGGCCGGGTGGTCAAGGGCGTCAAGTTCGAGAACATTCGCGATGCCGGCGACCCGGTGGAAATCGCCCGTCGTTATGACGAGCAAGGTGCCGACGAGATTACCTTTCTCGACATCACCGCCAGCGTCGACGGTCGCGACACCACGCTGCATACCGTCGAGCGCATGGCCAGCCAGGTGTTCATCCCGCTGACCGTGGGTGGCGGCGTGCGTACCGTGCAGGACATTCGCAACTTGCTCAATGCCGGTGCGGACAAGGTCTCGATTAACACCGCTGCGGTATTCAACCCGGAATTCGTCGGCGAAGCGGCCCAGCATTTCGGCTCGCAATGCATCGTCGTCGCCATCGACGCGAAGAAGGTTTCCGGTCCGGGCGAAACCCCGCGCTGGGAAATCTTCACCCACGGTGGTCGCAAGCCAACCGGCCTCGACGCCGTTGAGTGGGCGAAGAAGATGGAAGGCCTCGGTGCTGGTGAAATCCTGCTGACCAGCATGGACCAGGACGGCATGAAAAACGGCTTCGACCTGGGCGTCACCCGCGCCATCAGCGATGCGCTGGGGATTCCGGTGATCGCGTCCGGCGGTGTTGGCAACTTGCAGCACTTGGCCGACGGCATCCTCGAAGGCCACGCCAGCGCGGTGCTGGCGGCGAGTATTTTCCACTTCGGCGAATACACCGTGCAGGAAGCCAAGGCTTACATGGCTCATCGCGGCATCGTGATGCGCTAAACAGTACAGGCCAGTGGACAGTATGGCGGGCTCAAGGCACTCTTGGGCACGCCATGGATTCCGGTAGCCCGACATGCTTAAACGTCTTCTTCTTGTCCTCGCCAGCGCTTCTCTGTTGCTCATCAACGGAGCTCACGCCGAAGAAAATCCCGGCACTGGTCTGGTGTTGCTGACGGAAAACTTCCCGCCGTACAACATGGCCAAGAACGGCAAAAATTTCGCTCAGGACGAGAACATCAACGGCATTGCCGTGGACATTGTCCGTGAGATGTTCAAACGCGCCAATATCACTTACAGCCTGACGCTGCGTTTCCCTTGGGAGCGAATCTACAAACTCGCCCTGGAAAAGCCTGGTTATGGCGTGTTCGTGATGGCGCGGTTGCCGGACCGCGAGAAACTCTTCAAGTGGGTCGGCCCTATCGGCCCGGACGACTGGATCCTGCTGGCCAAGGCCGATAGCAAGATCACCCTCGAGTCGCTGGAGCAGGCGCGCAAATACAAGATTGGGGCTTACAAGGGCGATGCGATTGCCGAGACACTGGCCAAGCAAGGACTGAAACCGATTGTTGTGCTGCGGGATCAGGACAACGCCAAAAAACTGGTCAATGGCCAGATCGATTTGTGGGCCACCGGTGACCCGGCAGGCCGCTACTTGGCGCGTCAGGAAGGCGTGAACGGGCTCAAGACAGTGCTGCGTTTCAACAGCGCCGAGTTGTACCTGGCGCTGAATAAAGACGTACCGGACGAAACCGTCGCCAAGCTGCAAGCCGCACTGGATCAACTGCGCAAGGAAGGCGTGGTTGACGAGATCATGGGGCGCTATCTGTAGCAATTACCTTGATGTGGTCTGAAGCGTGGCGTCCGGCGTCGCGCTCAAGTACACGGCACTTGTAAACACGTTATTCAACGTCGCTCTTGTCAGCTGCTGTTCCCCTGAGGCGACGCCGATAATGCACAGTGCATGTGCGCCGCTTTGTGGCCCGATTTCAGTATTGATGTAAGCATCTTCAGCGCTGGTGGCGGCGCTGTAATTGTCGGGGGCCTCGCAGTCCCTGGCGTTATGGACCGTTTTATAGCGATAGAAGGGTGCCTCGAGGGAAAACCTGAAATCCCACGTAGGCAATACGATCTGCCCCTCCGCATTTTGCGTTCTATGAACGTATGACTTGAGCTTCCAGGGCTCAGTGACAGTCAGCTCGACCGGCTCCAGCGAACAGTCCGCCCCATCGCTGGTGAAGACACCGTCAATAAAGCACTTGTGCAGAAAGTTGGCCGAGTAGCTGTAGTTGAAACGGGCTGCCTTGCAAGACGTCGAGTGCTCACAATCGGACAGCGCTGGTGTATTGCGGGAGGCCATGACTTTACTGACGATGCCGGTGATTTCGTTGGTGCGGCGATTCAGCATCGGGCTACCGGAGCCGCCAGCGTAAAGGTCGCAGCTGTTTTTCATGGCTAAAGGGAACACCCCGGGATGATCGATGAACGTTCCGGCGGTTTGTTCAGCACAGGCGCTCAATCGAAGCCCCTGTTCGGTAAAGCCGCCCGGCGCGCCAATGTTAAGCGCATCCTGACTCTCGTAGGTTTGATGGGACGCCAGCTTGAGCGGGTTGACCCCGGCCTGTATCAGCGACGCCAATGTCGCGTCGACCTCGAGTACTGCAAGATCGGTCCCGACCAGGCTGCTCCATCGGGCAGTCCGTATGGCGTAACGGCGCTTACGCTGTGGCATGTCATGAAAGTAGTGGAAGGTGACGCTGGCTTTCAAAGGCAGATTGGTCCGCGCCGAACCGTACTCAAAGAGCACGCAATGACCGCTGGTGAGCAGGTAAGCAGGGCCAGTGGCTCGACCTTGCCTGTTTCGCGTATCCAGTAGAACGGCGCTGCAGGTCTCGCCCGATTGGAGACTGAGTCGTCCCACGCCGCTCCAGATTTCATAAAAATGCTCACTGTTTTGCAGGGCTCTTGAAGGGGAATCGTTGATGGCTCCTTCGCCCAAATCGCGGGCTTGCACCGCGGGAATAGCCAGCAGGCCAATCAGGCCGGCGAAGCAAAAGAAGCTGAGATATTTCATGTCCATTCCTTGGTGATGAAATTCGGGGTGAGCGCTATCGTGGCACGCGTCTGTGTGCCGACAGGTATAAATAGTTATCGCGAAATGGAGTGGGCCGCGAGAAATTACCGGGCGGTCGGGAGGTGGTACTGACCATCCTTGCCGTGCGCTGCCGTTGCACGATTGCCGCGCACGCTGATCATCTGTTTGATATCGATCCAGTCAATGCCCTGAGCCTTGAGTTTGGGCAATTCACGTTCAAGCACCGCCAATGTCTGCGGATACGGATGCCCGATCATCACCGCAGAACCTTGCTTTCGCGCCAGGCTGATAGCCGTCTGTAGCTGAGTAAAAATCGCGGCTTCAGTGGGCTCGTCATCCAGGAACACATCCCGCGAAACGCTCGCCAGACCAATCTTCTGCGCTTCGGCGGCCGCCACGGTTTGCGCGCTGGTGCGGCTGTCGACGAAGAACTTGTGCCGACGTTGCAAGTCCGCCATCAGCCAAGCCATGGCCGGTTGCTGAACGGTCATGCGGCTGCCCATGTGGTTGTTGATGCCAGCGGTATACGGCACAGCCTGGAACGCCGCGTTCAGGCGCTTTTCGAGCTCTTCGATGGGCAACTCGGGATGCCAGGCAAACGGCCCGGTGGCAGGGTCCATGGGCATGTGAAGGATGACGATCTTGCCGGCGCGATGGGCTTCGTGGGCGAATTCGGTGGCATGGGGTGTGTCGGGCATGATTGCCGCGGTGACCGGGCCGGGCAGGGCCAGCACGCGGCGATCCCGGGGCAGGTTCTGCCCCAGGTCATCGATGATCAGGCTCAGATAAGCCTTGTGAGGTGTGGCCGCTGTTGTGGCTGGCGCCGCGTGAGCGACACCCGCCAGACAGCACAGCAGACAGAGGAGCAACCGCAGGCGCATCTCAGCGGCCGGAGGTGATGCTCAGCCCTTTGAGCAGGCTCAGGGCCTGGGCCAACTGGTAATCGTCATCCTGCGGCATGGCCTTGGCTTTGCCAGCGGAACCGGTCGGTTTGTCGGCGCCGCCGTTACCGTTGCCCAGGTGACCTTGCAGATCGGCTTCCTTGAAGTATTCGCCGTCCTGCTCGTTGGTGATCTTGGCCTTGCGCACTTCGATGTCCGGGACGATGCCCTGCGCCTGAATCGAGCGGCCGTTCGGCGTGTAGTACAGCGCCGTGGTGATTTTCAGTGCACGTTCGTTGTTCAGCGGCAACACGGTCTGGACCGAGCCTTTGCCGAAACTGGTGGTGCCCATGACCACTGCGCGTTTCTGATCCTGCAGGGCGCCAGCAACAATTTCCGAGGCCGAGGCGCTGCCGCCGTTGATCAGTACGACCAATGGCACGGCTTCGCTTTCGTCCTTGCCGGTGGCGGAGAAGCGCAGTTCGGAGTTGGCGATACGGCCCTTGGTGTAGACAATCAGGCCTTTGGTGATGAAGTGGTCGACCACTTCCACCGCCGATTGCAGCACGCCGCCCGGGTTGTTACGCAAGTCGAGGACGATGCCGCTGAGCTTCTTGCCGTTGTCCTTGCGCAGCTTGGCCAGGGCCTTGGAGACCTCTTCACCGGTCTTGACCTGGAACTGGGTAATGCGGATGTAACCGTAGCCGGACTCCAGCAGCTGGCTCTTCACGCTTTTCACTTGAATGATGGCGCGGACCAGGGTCACGTCGAATGGTGCACCGCCATCGCGTACCAGGGTCAGGGTGATTTTCTGGCCGATCTTGCCGCGCATCTTGTCGATGGCTTCGGTCATGCTCTGGCCGCGAGTCGGCTGGCCGTTGATCTTGACGATGAAGTCGCCGGCTTGAATTCCAGCCTTGGAGGCCGGGGTGTCATCGATGGGCGAAACCACTTTGATGAAGCCATCTTCGGCGCCGACTTCGATGCCCAGGCCGCCGAATTCGCCGCTGGTGCTTTCCTGCAATTCAGCGAAGTCTTCCGGGCCCAGGTAGGCGGAGTGCGGGTCGAGGTTGCTGAGCATGCCTTTGATGGCGTTTTCCAGCAGGGTCTTGTCGTCCACCGGCTCTACATAGGCTGCCTTGATCCGGTCCATGACTTCGGCAAAGGTGCGCAACTCGTCCAGCGGCAATGGCGCCTTGGTGGTCGCAGCGGTGCCGGCAGGTGCGACCACCGGAGCCGGTTGAGCGGCAAACGCCAACGGAGCGCCGATCACCAGGGCAATCGTCAGGGCCAGCGAGGTAAGGCGGGACAAATACAGCATGTCGAACGAACTCCTGAAGTAGATGGCGTGCTTATCCTTGCGCACGGCACCATTGCGCCGGATCACTCGGGTGACCCTGCTGACGAATAGCAAAATACAGCGCTGGTGTGTCCTGCCCCCCACTGCTACCGACAGTGGAGATGGACTCACCGGCTTTTACCACGTCACCCGCAGACTTGAGCAGCGTCTGGTTGTGACCGTAAAGACTCAAAAAACCGTTGCCGTGGTCGAGAATCACCAACAACCCGGCGCCCCTCAGCCAGTCGGCAAACACCACGCGGCCGCCGTGAACGGCATGCACCTGGCTGCCGGCGGAGGCGCTGATCATCACGCCGTCCCATTTGGTGCGGGCATCGTCGCCACGGCTTTCACCGAAGCGCGCCAGCAGTCGACCATCAACCGGCCATGGAAGTTTGCCGCGAGTGGAAGCAAAGGGGCCGCCAAAGGTTTCGCCTGAACTTGAAACCAGTGCGCCGGGTGTCGATTTAACGGGTTTGCGTGGGGCGTCGGTTGTCTCTGCATCTGCAGCAGCCTGAGCCTCACGTAAACGCTTTTTTTCGGCTTCCTGCTGGGCGATCAGCGCTTTTTGCCGCGCTTCTTCTGCCTCTCGGGCCTGACGGGCCAGGGTTTCTTCAATGGTTTTAAGGACTTTAGACAGATCTGCCTGATCCTGCTCGCGCGCCGCCAGTTTCTGGTCGCGGGCTTTCACATCGTCGTTGAGCTTGGCCAGGACTTGCTGACGCTCCTGGCGGACCTTGTCGAGTTCGTCGCGCTGGCTGTCGAGGCTGCTTTTCTGCACCAGCAATTGCGCTTGCTGCAGGCCGATGTCTTTCTCGACATTGGCCAGTTGGCGCAGGGTTTCATTGAAATTCTTCAGCTGCTCCAGGCGGGCCTGGCTCAGGTAGTCGTAATAGGTGAGGGTGCGGGCGAATTTTTCCGGGTTCTGCTGGTTGAGCAGCAGCTTGAGGTACTCCTGACGGCCATTCTGATAGGCCGCGCGGGCCTGGATGGCGATCAGTCGTTGCTGTTCAATGCGCGCGCTCTGGAGTTTTTTTTTCTCACCATCGAGTCGCTGCAGCTCGGATTCGCTTTTCTTCAGCTCTTTTTGCAGGGCTTCGACCTGCTTCTCGAGCTTGCCCATCTCGGTTTCGGTGCCCTTGAGGTCTTTCTGCACCCCGGATTTTTCTTCCTGGAGTTTACCCAGCAGTTTCTTCAGCTCGGCAATGTCCTGACGCGTGGCGTCCAACTGTTGTTGGGTTTGCGTGCGCTCGTCGGCAAAGGCCGGTTGAAGCAGGCAAGTCAGGGCAAGGGCTATCAGGACGCGAAGCATAGAGGCGGGCGACACCAGGGAAAGGGACGGCCTAGTATGCCCGCCAAGCGCAGCAAAAAAAATGCCCAATTGGGGTTGTGTGATAACTGGAGTGGGGTTCAGGGGTAATTAGTCTTCGAAACCACCACAAACCACTGTGGGAGCGGGCTTGCCCGCGATGGCGTCCTGACATTCAACATAGAAGTTGGCTGTCAGATTGCTATCGCGGGCAAGCCCGCTCCCACAGGGTGTGGCGTCGTCAGATGGATCTGATCAGACCAGAATCGAAGTCCCGGTCATCTCCGCCGGCTTCTCAAGCCCCAGCAACATCAGCATGGTCGGCGCGACATCCGCCAGCACGCCACCGCCGCGGACCTTGAAGTCACGCTTGCCGACATAGATGAACGGCACTGGCTCGGTGGTATGCGCGGTGTGCGCCTGGCCAGTGGATGCGTCGGACATTTGCTCGACGTTGCCGTGGTCAGCAGTAATCAGGGCTTCACCGCCGACTTTTTCCAGCGCATCGACAATACGGCCGACACACAGGTCCAGGCATTCAACCGCTTTAACTGCCGCGTCGAACACACCGCTGTGGCCGACCATGTCGCCGTTGGCGTAGTTGACCACGATCACGTCGTAACGCTGGTTTTCAATGGCTTCGACGATGCGGTCGGTGACTTCCGGGGCACTCATCTCGGGCTGCAAGTCATAAGTGGCGACTTTCGGCGACGGGATCAGGATGCGTTCTTCGCCCGGGAACGGTTCTTCGCGACCGCCAGAGAAGAAGAAAGTCACGTGGGCGTACTTCTCGGTTTCGGCGATGCGCAGCTGCGTCTTGCCGTTTTTCGCCAGGTAGTCGCCCAGCACGTTGTCCAGGCTGCTCGCGGCGAAGGCCGACGGCGCGGGGATGCTGGCGGCGTATTGGGTCAGCATGACGAAACCGGCCAGTTTTGGCTGGCGAGCACGTTCGAATTCCTTGAAATCGTCTTCGACGAACACGCGGGTCAGTTCGCGGGCACGGTCGGCGCGGAAGTTCATGAAGACTACGGCGTCGCCGTCTTCGACTTTCACCGGTTCGCCGATGGAGGTGGCTTTGACGAATTCGTCGCTCTCGCCACGCTCGTAAGCGGCTTGCAGGCCTTCCTGTGCGGTGGCGGCATTGAATTCGCTGCTGCCATCGACAATCAGGTTGTAGGCCTGGGACACGCGATCCCAACGGTTGTCGCGGTCCATGGCGTAGTAACGGCCAATGATGCTGGCGATCCGGCCTTTGCCGAGGGCTTCGAAGGTCGCGTCCAGCAACTCGATCGACGACTGGGCGCTTTTCGGTGGCGTATCGCGGCCATCAAGGAAGGCGTGCAGGTAAATTTTCTCGGCGCCGCGCTTGTAGGCCAGTTCAGCCATGGCGACCAGGTGGTCCTGGTGGCTGTGAACGCCGCCATCGGACAGCAGGCCCATGAAGTGCACGGCTTTGCCGGCAGCAACGGCTTTATCCACCGCGGCGCAGATGGTCGGGTTCTCGAAGAACTCGCCGTCGCGGATCGCTTTGGTCACACGCGTGAAGTCCTGGTACACCACGCGGCCGGCGCCAAGGTTCATGTGACCGACTTCGGAGTTGCCCATCTGGCCGTCCGGCAAGCCGACGTCCATGCCGCTGCCCGAGATCAGGCCATTTGGCACAGTGGCCCACAGGCGGTCCAGTACGGGCTTCTTCGCCGCAAAGATGGCGTTGGATTCAGGGCTCTCACTGTGACCGAAGCCGTCGAGAATAATCAGGACCAAAGGTTTAGGCGTCGTAGTCATGGATTCCACTCGTGGCTGAATTAAAAGAGGCGATGGAAAAGGGAGTGGCAGTTTAAAGCGAAGTTCCGGCGCCGTCACCGCCGGACGGGGTTTGGCCCACCATAGTGGCTGTGTATACTGGCCGACATTTTAACGCCCTGGAACCTCCTTCGATGGTTGCTCACCTGATTGAATTTGCCACTAACCACTATTTGCTCGTCGGTATCTTCGTCGTACTGCTGGCGTTGCTGATCGCTTATCAGATGCAGGGCGGCGGCCGCAGCCTGAGCACCGGTGAACTGACCGGGCTGGTTAACAAGGACGCAGGCGTGGTGATCGACATCCGTCCGATCAAGGATTTCACCGCCGGTCACATTGTTGGCGCGTTGAATATTCCTCACGACAAACTGACCGCTCGCGTCGGCGAACTGGAAAAGCACAAGGCCAAGACCATTATCCTGGTTGACGCCATGGGCCAGACTGCCGGCACTCATGCCCGCGAATTGATGAAAGCCGGCTTCACCGCCGCCAAGCTGTCCGGCGGTATTTCCAGCTGGAAAGCCGACAATCTGCCGCTGGTGAAGTGATATGAACAACGTCGTCGTCTATTCCAGCGATTACTGCCCTTATTGCTCGCGAGCCAAGTACCTGCTCGAGAACAAAGGCGTAGCCTTCGAAGAGATCAAGGTCGATGGCAAGCCGCAGGTGCGTGCCGCGATGGCTCAGAAGGCCGGGCGTACGTCCGTGCCGCAGATCTGGATCGGCAGCACCCACGTTGGCGGCTGTGATGATTTGTTTGCCCTGGAGCGCGCCGGCAAGCTCGACGCCATGCTCAAGGCCTGACTGCCTTACTTGAAATAGCCAACCCTACAAGACCCGAGATCAGAAAGGATCTGAGATGACTGACCAACAGAACACTGCAGCTAGCGAAGAAGAAACCGCACCGCAATTCTCCTTGCAGCGCATCTACGTACGTGACTTGTCCTTCGAAGCCCCGAAAAGCCCGGCGATCTTTCGCCAGCAGTGGGAGCCAAGCGTTGGTCTGGATCTGAACACCCGTCAGAAGGCTCTGGAAGGCGACTTCCACGAAGTCGTGCTGACCCTGTCGGTCACCGTGAAAAACGGTGAGGAAGTGGCGTTCATTGCTGAAGTGCAACAGGCCGGGATCTTCCTGATCAAGAACCTGGACGATGCTTCGATGAGCCACACCCTGGGCGCGTTCTGCCCGAACATCCTGTTCCCGTACGCTCGCGAAACCCTGGACAGCCTGGTGACCCGCGGTTCCTTCCCGGCCCTGATGCTGGCCCCGGTGAACTTCGACGCGCTGTACGCACAAGAGCTGCAACGTATGCAGGCGGCTGGCGAGACTCCAACCGTTCAGTAAAAAGAAGCTTCGTTTGCTCCATGAAAAAAGCGCCGTTGAAGGCGCTTTTTTCGTGGAGCAAACGAAACCTTCGAGTAGGAGCTGCCGAAGGCTGCGATCTTTTGATTTTGATTTTTAAGATCAAAAGATCGCAGCCTTCGGCAGCTCCTACGGGGGCGTGTCCCTTACTTGAACCCGAGCTGGCGCCAGCCTTCATACACCGCGACGGCCACGGTGTTGGAGAGGTTCAGGCTGCGGCAGCCTTCGCGCATCGGCAACCGCAGGCGTTGTTCGCCGGGCAGAGCGTCGAGCACCTCGGCCGGCAAGCCGCGGCTTTCCGGGCCGAACAGGAAGGCATCGCCCTCGGCGAAGCTGGCGTCGTGAAATGGCCGCGAGCCCTTGGTGGTAAAGGCGAACAGCCGTGGATGACCGAGGCTTTCCAGGCAGCTGGCGAGGTCTGCGTGGCGTTGCAGGGTGGCATACTCGTGGTAATCGAGGCCGGCCCGGCGCAGACGCTTGTCGTCCATCTCGAAGCCCAGCGGTTCGATCAAATGCAGGTGGCAGCCACTGTTGGCGCACAGCCTGATAACGTTGCCGGTATTCGGCGGAATTTCTGGTTGGAAAAGGATGACGTGAAACATGCACGGCTCCGAAGGTAAAGATGACGGGCATTCTACGCCGCCAAAGGACCCTCGTTCGAAACTATTCCCGCGAGTGATGGCTTCGCTGGCGATTGTCGGGATGATGGTGGGCCTGATGATCGGTCGCCTGACCGCGCCCGACCCCAGCGTTTTGCAGCAGGTCGAGGTGACGGACGATGGGCTGGTGGTGTGGTTCAACAACGAACCCAAAACCCACGGCGAGATAGTCGACGGCAGCGTGGCGCTGTTGTTCGAGGCTGAAGGGAAGGCACAGAAAGGTCAGCTCAAGCTCAACGGCAGAGACGTGAACTGGCGAACGCGATTGAGTGACGGGGGATTGTTGCTGACGGTGGTGGCGGCCCGGCCGCTGCAGGGCGAGTGGGCCGGTAGCGAGGTCGATGACCGCTGGCGGCTGGAGATCCATCTCCGAGAGCAATAAAAGAGGGAATCCCCGGCCTGCCTGTACCAAGGTCCCCAAAACAGGAGGGCTCGCGCATCGCGGCGTGAGCCCGGTGTAAAGAGGGAATCCCCGGCCTGCCTGTACCAAGGTCCCCAAAACGGGAGGGCTCGCGCATTGCGGCGTGAGCCCGGTGTAAAGAGGGAATCCCCGGCCTGCCTGTACCAAGGACCCCAAAACGGGATGGGCTCGTCGCAATTGCGGTATGAGCCCGGTGTAAAGAGGGGAATCCCCGGCCTGCCTGTACCAAGGTCCCCGAAACTGGGTAGTGAATCGAATCACTGATTGGACTACTGCAGGGGGCGTGCCAGTTTTTAACAAGTTGAAACAGAAAGCCGCTGAGCAGCGCTGAGAGCCCCGTAATTCGGGGCTTTTGTGTTTCTGCGATATGGGTTTTCTTGCAAGTAGAGGCGGGATTTTGGATCGGTTGTCGTGCGCGATTGCGGGTCATGGTGCATTGGTGCGGTGCATTGAGCCCAAAATGTGGGAGCGGGCTTGCTCGCGAAAGCGGAGTGTCATTCAACATCAATGTTGAATGTGATGGCCTCTTCGCGGGCAAGCCCGCTCCCACATGGATTTGATGTCAGCCACAAAAAGACGGGCTTGGCACAAATCCTGTGGGAGCGGGCTTGCCCGCGATTGGATCTTGCGGTCAACGAAGAGCTAAAGGGTGTTTAACCCTCATCCCCCTCATCATCATCCCCACCATCAACCTTCATCCCCAATTCCTTGATCTTGCGCGTCAAGGTATTGCGGCCCCAACCCAGCAAAACGGCAGCATCGCGGCGGCGGCCGGCGGTGTGTTTGAGGGCGGTCTCGATCATGATCCGCTCGAAAGCCGGCACGGCACTGTCGAGCAGGCTCGACTGACCGCGAGCCAGCGCCTGATCAGCCCACTGACGCAACGCTTGCTCCCAGTTGGTCACCGGCGCCGAATCCTGCGGCAGGCTCAGCAGCTCTGGCGGCAGATCGCTGATGTGCACTTCGCGACCCGAAGCCATCACAGTGATCCAGCGGCAGGTGTTTTCCAGCTGACGCACGTTGCCTGGCCACGGCAGGTTCTTCAGGTATTCCTCGGTTTCGCTTTTCAGCAGCTTCGGTTCCACCGCCAGTTCTTGCGCGGCGCGGCTGAGGAAGTGCTTGGCCAGGGTCGGGATGTCTTCGCGACGGTCCGACAGCCGTGGAATGTGGATGCGGATTACGTTGAGGCGGTGGAACAAGTCCTCACGGAATTTTCCGGCATGCACCAGGGTTTCCAGATTCTGGTGAGTCGCGGCAATGATTCGCACATCGACCTTCACCGGCACATGACCGCCGACGCGGTAGAACTCACCGTCCGCCAATACTCGCAGCAAGCGCGTCTGGGTATCCGCCGGCATGTCGCCGATTTCATCGAGGAACAGTGTGCCGCCGTCCGCCTGCTCAAAACGCCCGCGACGCAGGTTGGCCGCGCCGGTGAATGCGCCTTTTTCATGGCCGAACAGTTCGGACTCCATCAGATCCTTGGGGATCGCCGCCATGTTCAGCGCAATGAACGGCGAGGCCGCCCGTGGGCTGTGACGGTGCAGGGCGTGGGCCACCAATTCTTTACCGGTACCGGATTCGCCATTGATCAACACGGTGATGTTGGAGTGGCTCAAGCGCCCGATGGCGCGAAACACTTCCTGCATCGCCGGCGCTTCGCCGATGATTTCTGGCGTACGGGTCAGGGCGACCGGGACTTCCAGGCCTTGTTGTTCCTGAGCGTGCTGGTTGGCGCGCTTGACCAGTGAAACCGCTTCATCGACATCGAACGGCTTGGGCAGGTATTCGAACGCGCCACCCTGATAGGACGCGACAGCGCTGTCCAGGTCGGAGTGCGCGGTCATGATGATCACTGGCAGCCGTGGGTGTTGTTCGCGAATCCGCGCCAGAAGGTCCAGACCGCTGGCACCCGGCATGCGGATGTCGGAGATGATCACGTCCGGCTGCTGGCGCGCCAGGCGGCTCATCACGCCATCGGCGCTGTCGAAGCTTTGCGTGGTCATGCCTTCCTGCTGCAAGGCTTTTTCCAGGACCCAACGGATAGAACGGTCGTCATCGACGATCCACACGGTTTCACTACGGCTCATGTCGATGTGGCTCCTTGTTCCAGTGGCAGAAAGATCGAGAACGTGGTGTGGCCTGGATGGCTGTCACATTCGATCAGGCCCTGGTGCTGGCTGATGATGTTCTGGGTAATGGCCAGGCCCAGCCCGGTACCGTCCGGGCGGCCGCTGACCATAGGGAAGAAGATGGTTTCTTGTAGCTCTGCGGGGATCCCCGGGCCGTTGTCGATGATTTCGATCTTGGTCACCAGGCGATGGCGCACGTGGCCGATGGTGAACTGGCGCATGGCGCGGGTACGCAAGCTGATGCGGCCAAGGCGCAGTTCGTTCTGGCTGCTGATGGCCTGCATCGCGTTGCGCACGATGTTCAGGACGGCCTGAATCATCTGTTCGCGATCAATCAACACATCCGGAATGCTTGGGTCGTAGTCGCGCACCAAAGTGATGCAGCCCTGACTCTCGGCCTCCACCAACTGACCCACGCGCTCCAGCACTTCATGGACGTTGCACATGGCCAATGACGGCAATTTGTTGGAGCCGAGCATGCGATCCACCAGATTGCGCAGGCGATCGGCTTCTTCAATGATGACGTTGGTGTAATCGCGCAGGCTTTCTTCCGGCAATTCACGGGCGAGTAACTGCGCCGCGCCGCGAATCCCGCCGAGAGGGTTTTTGATTTCGTGGGCGAGGCCGCGTACCAGCATCTTGCTGGTCTCCTGCTTCGACAGCTGCGCCTCTTCCTTGGTGATCCGCAGCAAGCGGTCACGCGGGTGAACCTCCAGCAACAGCAGTGTGGCGCCATTGCTCAGGATCGGTGTCACGGCGTAGTCGACGGTCAGGGTCTGGCCGGTGAGGGCGGTGAGCATCGCTTCGCGCTTGGTGAACGGGTGCGCCTGTTCGACTGCCTGACGCAGGGAATTCAGCGCCTCGGTGGATTCGGTGAACAACTCACTGATGAATTGCCCATGGCTACGCTGGCCGCTGATGGCCAGCAGCATTTCCGCCGCAGGGTTCATGTACTCAAGGCGCAGTTCGGCGTCGAGCAGAATGGTGGCGGTGGTCAGGTTGTCGAGTAGCAAGCGGTGTAGTGCGTCGCTAATGGTCATCAGGACCTCTTTTGGAGCAGGGCATGCGCATGAATAACGCGCCGATACGGGGAAAATGCAAAAACCAAACCAAGGCTCCGAAAAGAAGCGTTTAGAGCCTGAAACAGGCGTTTGACGCTCATTTGCGTGGCGTTCTGCCAGCTTTCGCGGGTACTTTCGAACCAAAATGGGTTGTGATGTGAGTACTGTGCACTCTATTGCACCAATATAGTGCGCAAACCTGAACGAAGTAAAAGAAGCTCGGGAGGTAATTCCAGTCTGTGCGCCAAGTGCAGAACCTGTGGCGAGGGGGCTTGCCCCCGCTCGGCTGCGAAGCAGTCGCAAATCCGGTGCATGCGGTGTGCCTGGCAGAACGAGGTTGCAGGTTTCAGGACTGCTTCGCAGTCCAACGGGGGCAAGCCCCCTCGCCACAGGTCTTGTGTCTGACGCGTGTTCGCTTAACTGACCGGCATCAGCGCCAGAAGGAGCTTTCTTCTTCGGGTTTGTCTTTGAGGGGGCATTCCGGCCGTTGGCCGTAGTCGGTGAGGACGCAGGGTTTGACCTGACGTTTCTGCGCGAGGGAAATGCGCTGCATGTGGAACGGTTGATTGGCTGTGCGTTCGACGGTGCGGCCCTGTTCGTCGAGGATTTCCACCGACAGGTGATGACTGCCGCGGTCGATGTTGCTCAGGGCGAACACCGGGCTCGGGCCGGGCTCGGCGGTGGGTTGGCCGTCCAGCAGCAGACGATAGCGATGACCCTGTTGCAAGCCGGGTTCGCTGGTAATGCTGACGATCAATTCACCGGCAGTGCTACGGATCGTGGCATCCGGCTCCGGCACCAGCACACGAAGCATGTCGTAATGAAACAGTGGTTTGGCTTTCGTGGCCGTCATTGGCGCGGCGCCGCTCGGCTTGGCCGACATTCGATTGCTGGTCGCCAGTGGTACACGCTTGGCATTACGGGTGCCCGGCTGATCGGTGAAGACCCGATTGCCCTGGGCGTCTATGTAGGTAAAAACCTCGGCCATTACCGGCAGGCTGATCAGCCATGCGACCAGCAGCCAGAACCTCAAGGCTTATGCACCCGTTGTACGGTGAGAGTCACGGTAGGGCTCTGCTGCACGACGTTTTGCCCATCGATCACCTGAACCGCGAGGCGGTGTTCGCCACGGTCGATGTTCACCAGTTGCAGAATCGGGACGTTGCTCGGTTGGCCGTAGGGTTGATCGTCCAGTAACAGCCTCAATCGATGAGCGCCTTGCAAGCGCGGTTGGATCAATACGCTAACCGTGAACGTGCCGTTGTTGGCGCGCAGTGCTTCTTCAGTGGGCAAACCAGTCAGTTCCAGCACCTGGTAGGCGCTGTTGGGCTGTTCACGGCTACTGGATTGCGCAGGCGCTACTGGCTCGCGTGGCGGTTGAAGCTCGACGCTGTTAAGCGGCGGCAACTCCACGGGTTGAGCTTTTACGCCATAAGGCGGTTGATTGCTGTACGCGGTGTTGCCGTTTGCGTCGGTGTACTTGTAGATCTGCGCGGCGGCGGGCAGGGCGATCAGCACAAGCAGGCATAACAACAATGAGCGCATTGCAGGCTTCCATTGGCCGTTGGGCAAGTGTCCGGCCCTGTTCCGTTCATGGCGACAGCATAGAGCACTTCAGCGCACGCCGGCAGACCGGCTCAGCGGCTGGCGCTGCACAACTCCGCGGTGGCGCGTATCTGGGCAAGCTTACGCAATGGCGCGTGGGTGCCGGTTTTATTGGCCTTGGCCAGCCAGGACGGGCACTGCGGGTCGTTGCGATAAGGGCTGAAATCGGCCAGTTGTTGCAGCAGGCGTTTTTGTAACTGATCAAGTTGTGGGCGGATCTGCCCGACGAGATCGGGGCGGGGATCGTTGGGCGCCTTGCCTTGCGCATGCCAGTCAGACAGGTGCGCGTATTGCACCAGTTTGTTGGCCTCGATCTGCGCCGAGAAGAACTGTTCGACGGCTTCATTGCTCAATTTATAGGCAGGTGCCAGGGCGACGGCGCCGGCAATGACTTCGCGCTCGCGCTGACGGTCTTCGACTGGTTTACCGCTGTCCCATTTGCTCAGCGCGACCTGATCGGCAATTGCCAGGCGTTCTTCGATGGTGCCAAGCAAGGGGGCGAGGGCGGCGGGGGCTGGGCTGGCAAAAGCGCTGTTGACCAGCAGGGTGGTGAGCAGGGCAAGGCATGGGCGTAGGCGCATTGGGCATCTCGGCTTTGTCGGATGAAGGCCATGATGCACGCAACCGGGCATCCGATGACAGACGGTCGCCCATAAAAAAGGCCTCCCGAAGGAGGCCTCTCTTTTGTCACGCCGCGTAGCGCGGCGCTACCGGATCAGCAGCTGTAGTACAGCTCATATTCCAGTGGGTGTACGAAGGTACGAACCTTGATTTCTTCTTCGCTTTTCAGGGCGATGTAAGCGTCGATGAAGTCGTCGCTGAAAACGCCGCCTTTGGTCAGGAACGCACGACCTTTGTCCAGCTCTTCCAGGGCTTCCTTCAGGCTGCCGCAAACTTGTGGGATCTCTTTCGCCTCTTCAGGCGGCAGGTCGTACAGGTTTTTGTCAGCTGCGTCGCCAGGGTGGATCTTGTTCTGGATGCCGTCCAGGCCAGCCATCAACAGTGCAGCGAAGCCCAGGTACGGGTTAGCTGCTGGATCCGGGAAGCGAGCTTCGATACGGCGAGCGCGAGGGCTGGACACGTAAGGAATACGGATCGAAGCCGAACGGTTACGAGCCGAGTAGGCCAGCATCACTGGAGCTTCGAAACCTGGGACCAGACGCTTGTAGGAGTTGGTCGACGGGTTGGTGAAGCCGTTCAGAGCCTTACCGTGCTTGATGATGCCGCCGATGAAGTACAGAGCGGTATCGGACAGGCCGGCATAGCCTTCGCCAGCGAAGGTGTTCTTGCCATCTTTGGCGATGGACAGGTGAACGTGCATACCCGAACCGTTGTCGCCGTACAGAGGCTTAGGCATGAAGGTCGCGGTGCGGCCGTATGCGTCAGCAACGTTGTGTACGCAGTACTTCAGGGTTTGAACTTCGTCAGCCTTGGCAACCAGGGTGTTGAACTTCACGCCGATTTCGTTCTGACCGGCAGTCGCCACTTCGTGGTGGTGAACTTCGATGACCAGGCCCATTTCTTCCATGGCGTTGCACATGGAGGTACGGATTTCGTGGTCGTGGTCGAACGGCGGAACAGGGAAGTAGCCGCCTTTGACGCCTGGACGGTGGCCTTTGTTGCCGCCTTCCACGTCCTGGTCGGACATCCACGAACCTTGTTCGGAGAAGATTTTGAACATCGAGCCGGAGATGTCGGACTTGAACTTCACTTCGTCGAAGATGAAGAATTCAGGCTCTGGACCCACGAATACGGTGTCGCCGATACCGGTCGACTTCAGGTATTCCTCGGCACGCTTGGCGATCGCACGTGGGTCACGGTCGTAGCCTTGCATGGTCGAAGGCTCGATCACGTCGCAAACCAGGATCAGGGTCGGCTCTTCGGTGAACGGGTCGAGAACGGCAGTGCTGTCGTCCGGCATCAGGATCATGTCGGAAGCTTCGATGCCTTTCCAGCCAGCGATGGAGGAACCGTCGAACATTTTGCCTTCTTCGAAGAAAGCTTCATCCAGCCCATCGCGAGCCGGCATGGTCACGTGGTGCTGAGTGCCTTTGGTGTCCGTGAAGCGCAGATCAATCCACTTGACGTCATGATCTTTGATGAGTTGAACCGACTTCGACATAGTGTCCTCCGGGTGGCTTCGGGCTTAGTAGTGGATGCCCTTAGAATGTGGGTGATGCCGGCGCGAATACTCTGCCATGGCAACCTGCCTCACAAGGGAGCAAATTGCATGCCAGTGCCCCACCATGGGTTTTTTGCCCCAATATCACGCTTATAAAGGTGCAAAGCCTCGAAAAGCGCCAAACCTCGCCCTGTAATGTAGCGTCGAATTCCATAAATGACCTGTTTTGGTGCGCGCAAAACCTTCTGCACATTAACTGGTTAAACCTTGAGCAATTTCCGCTATAATCCGCGCCCCCCTTTTTCGGCTGGCCCAGCGCGCGCTGTTTTCATGAAACTAATCGTAAAAGTCTTCCCCGAGATCACCATCAAGAGCCGCCCGGTACGGATGCGTTTCATCCGCCAGTTGGCCAAAAACATCCGTACCGTGCTCCGCGATCTGGACCCGGCTGTGGTGGTGAACGGTGTGTGGGACAATCTCGAGCTGGAAACCCGCGTCAGCGAGCCGAAAGCCCTGAAGGAGATGACCGAGCGCCTGAGCTGCATGCCGGGTATCGCGCATTTCCTGCAGGTCGATGAATACCCGTTGGGCGACTTCGACGACATCGTCGCCAAGTGCAAGCAGCATTTCGGTGACGCCCTGGCCGGGAAGATCTTTTCGGTGCGCTGCAAGCGTGCCGGCAAGCACGAATTCAGCTCCATGGACGTCGAGAAATATGTCGGCAGCCAACTGCGTCGTCAGTGCGGCGCCGCTGGAATCTCGCTCAAAGAGCCGGAAATCGAAGTTCGCATCGAAATTCGCGACAAACGGTTGTTCGTGATCCACAGCCAGCACAACAGCATCGGCGGTTATCCGCTGGGTGCCCTGGAACAGACGCTTGTATTGATGTCCGGTGGCTTCGATTCCACCGTCGCCGCCTACCAGATCATGCGCCGCGGGCTGATGAGCCATTTCTGCTTCTTCAATCTGGGCGGACGTGCCCACGAACTGGGCGTCATGGAAGTCGCGCACTTCATCTGGAAGAAGTACGGCAGCTCCCAACGCGTGTTATTTGTCAGTGTGCCGTTCGAGGAAGTACTGGGAGAAATTCTCGGGAAAGTCGATAACAGTCATATGGGTGTAGTTTTGAAGCGTATGATGTTGCGCGCTGCTTCCCGTATTGCCGATCGGCTGGAGATCGAAGCGCTGGTCACCGGCGAAGCGATTTCCCAGGTGTCGAGCCAGACGTTGCCGAACCTGTCCGTGATCGACTGCGTGACTGACAAGCTGGTCTTGCGACCGCTGATCGCCAGTCACAAGCAGGACATCATCGATCTGGCCAACGAAATCGGTACTGCCGATTTCGCCAAGCACATGCCGGAATACTGCGGGGTCATCTCGGTGAACCCAAAGACCCACGCCAAGCGTCCGCGCGTGGAGCATGAAGAGAAAGAATTCGACATGGCAGTACTTGAGCGTGCGCTCGAGAACGCCAAACTGGTGCCGATCGATCGCGTGATCGACGAATTGGGCCAGGATTTGCAGATCGAAGAAGTCAGCGAAGCACTGGCGGGCCAGATCATCATCGACATCCGTCACCCGGATGCCGCTGAAGACGAGCCGCTGGAACTCGCTGGCATTGAGGTGCAGACGATGCCGTTTTATGCATTGAACGCTCGTTTCAAGGAACTGGACCCTACTCGCCAGTACCTGTTGTATTGCGACAAAGGCGTGATGAGTCGCCTGCATGCCCACCATTTGCTCAGTGAGGGGCATGCCAATGTGCGCGTTTATCGACCGAGCTAAGTGCCCGGGGCTGTTTGCCTGTGGCCTGCGTCACCGGCCCCCCGACGCCGCCGTCAAGCTGTAACGGCTTTGACGGACTCTAAAGTTAATCGCTGCCACGACCTGTCAGCACACCGAATCCTCTGATCGAGATACACAAGTGATCGAAAATCTACGCAACATCGCCATCATTGCTCACGTTGACCATGGTAAAACCACCCTGGTAGACAAACTCTTGCGTCAATCCGGCACCCTGGAGCGCAACGAGCTCAACGACGAGCGCGTGATGGACTCCAACGACCAGGAGAAAGAGCGCGGTATTACCATTCTGGCGAAAAACACCGCCATCAACTGGAACGGCTACCACATCAACATCGTGGACACCCCGGGCCACGCCGACTTCGGCGGCGAAGTTGAACGCGTAATGTCGATGGTTGACTCCGTTCTGCTGCTGGTTGACGCTCAAGACGGCCCTATGCCGCAAACCCGTTTCGTGACCAAGAAGGCTTTCGAAGCCGGCCTGCGTCCAATCGTGGTCATCAACAAGGTTGACCGTCCAGGCGCGCGTCCGGACTGGGTTCTGGACCAGATCTTCGACCTGTTCGACAACCTCGGTGCTACCGAAGAACAGCTGGACTTCAAAGTCGTCTACGCCTCGGCCCTGAACGGCATTGCCGGTCTGGAACACACCGACATGGCTGAAGACATGACCCCGCTGTACCAGTCGATCGTCGACAACGTACCTGCGCCGAAAGTCGACCGTGACGGTCCGTTCCAGATGCAAATCTCCGCTCTGGACTACAACAGCTTCCTGGGTGTTATCGGCGTTGGCCGTATCGCTCGTGGTCGCATCAAGCCGAACACTCCGGTTGTCGCTATCGACGCCGACGGCAAGAAGCGTAACGGTCGTATCCTGAAGCTGATGGGTCACCACGGCCTGCACCGCATCGACGTTGAAGAAGCAGCTGCCGGCGACATCGTCTGCATCAGCGGCTTCGACCAGCTGTTCATCTCCGACACTCTGTGTGACCCACTGAACGTCGAAGCGATGAAGCCGCTGACCGTTGACGAACCAACCGTTTCCATGACCTTCCAGGTAAACGACTCGCCTTTCTGCGGTAAAGAAGGCAAGTTCGTCACCAGCCGTAACATCAAGGAACGTCTGGACAAAGAACTGCTCTACAACGTTGCTCTGCGCGTTGAAGAAGGCGACACCGCCGACAAGTTCAAAGTCTCCGGCCGTGGTGAGCTGCACCTCTCGGTACTGATCGAAACCATGCGTCGCGAAGGCTTCGAAATGGGTGTTGGTCGTCCGGAAGTGATCATCCGCATGGTTGACGGCGTCAAGCACGAACCGTACGAAAACGTGACCATCGACCTGCCAGAAGAATCGCAAGGTTCGATCATGGAACAGATCGGTATCCGTAAAGGCGACCTGACCAACATGGTTCCGGATGGCAAGGGCCGTGTGCGCCTTGAGTACAACATCCCGGCTCGTGGCTTGATCGGTTTCCGTAACGAGTTCCTGACCCTGACCTCCGGTGCAGGCATCCTGACCTCGATCTTCGACCGTTACGACGTGATGAAGTCCGGCGACATGTCCGGCCGTCAGAACGGCGTGCTGGTTTCGGTTGCTACCGGTAAGGCTCTGACTTACTCGCTGGAAACCCTGCAAGCTCGCGGCAAACTGTTCCTGGGTCACGGTGAAGACGTGTACGAAGGTCAAATCGTCGGCATCAACAGCCGCGACAACGACCTGGGCGTCAACCCAACCAAAGGCAAGAAGCTCGACAACATGCGTGCTTCGGGTAAAGACGAAACCATCGCTCTGGTTCCGCCTATCCGCTTCACCCTGGAGCAGGCTCTGGAATTCGTTCAAGAAGACGAATTGTGCGAAGTCACTCCTAAGTCCATCCGTCTTCGTAAGAAGATCCTGGGCGAAAGCGAGCGTACCCGCGCTGCCAAGAAAGCTGGTAACTGAGTTTCGACTTAGTTAGCGCTTAAAAAAACGCCCCCGACCGCAAGGTCGGGGGCGTTTTTTTTGTCTGGGGTTTGTGCGGTGTCAGTTCGGCCCCATCGCGGGCAAGCCCGCTCCCGCAGTGATTTGTGGTGTTTACATAATCTGTGTTCGGCGCCGAACCCTGTGGGAGCGGGCTTGCCCGCGATGAGGCCCGTCAGACAGCGGGATTCTGGATCAGAACTTATCCAGCGTCCGCGGATTGTTCTCGCGCACCACTTCTTTAGGCTTGTACGCGCAATACCCCGGCCGCGGTCCGATCTTCGGGTGGTTGCGGCAGGTGTCCGGGCGCTTATCATAAATAGTGCACAGACGGCTCTTACGATCCAGGTACAGGCAATCGTTGTTGCTCATGCGCTGAAGGGTGAAGATCTCGGACTTCTGGTTATAGCGCTCGACGATCCCTTCCTTCTGCAAACGCTTGGCGATGTTCTTCGGCGGATCGCCACGCTCGAATTCGTCGACGATGCCGATACGGATCAGATCCTTGATCTTGACCTCGACCGGCAAGGTGCAGCAGCTGGACACGCAGGAACCGCACATCGGGGCAGAGTACTTGGCCCAGGTATCGAGGCGATCGATCTCCGCGGCGGCGATCAGGTTGGACTTCATCATCGGTTGTTACCAGCGTGTGCATCAGGGCGCGCGATCATACCGGGACTGGTGGATTTTTGAACAACCTTTCGCCAGATTTTTTCGCTTGGCGCAAAATAATCCCTGTGTCCGGCACGGCCCCTGCATTGTTTCTGGCACGCGACAACGTAATGTCGATCTATCTCGCACTAACAGGGAAAACTGCCGAACCAGAGTCTCAATGGTCTGTCAGACCGACTAGGCTCAGACAACTTCACGCTCGCTCGAGGTCTTATCGATGACTCAAGAACCACTTGTTCGCGAAGCAGAGGTGGCCGCATTCCGCGACGCCGTCTTGACCAAGCTTACCTACGCGGTGGGCAAAGACCCGGATCACGCCTTCGACCACGACTGGTTCGAAGCCATCGCCCTGGCGGCGCGCGATCACATGGTCGAGCACTGGATGGACCACACCCGGCAGATCTACCGCAAAGGCCAGAAACGGGTCTATTACCTCTCCCTTGAATTCCTTATCGGCCGCTTGCTCTACGACAGCTTGAGCAATCTCGGCCTGCTCGATGTGGCCCGCGAAGCCATGACCGAACTTGGCGTCGACATCGAACGCATCCGCCTGCTGGAACCCGATGCGGCGCTGGGTAATGGAGGCCTTGGGCGTCTGGCGGCGTGCTTCATGGAAAGCATGTCGACCCTGGGCATCGCCGGCCATGGTTATGGCATTCGTTACGAACACGGTTTGTTCCGCCAGGCCATCGTCGACGGCTGGCAGCAGGAGCAGACCGAACACTGGCTGGATTTCGGTAACCCGTGGGAGTTCGAACGGCCGGAGGTCGCCTACCCGATCGGCTTCGGCGGCAGTGTCGAAACCGTGACCGATGAAAACGGCAAATCCAGGCAAGTCTGGTCCCCAGCGGAAACCGTGCGGGCCATTGCCTATGACACCCCGGTGGTCGGTTGGCGCGGCGCGAGTGTCAACACGCTGCGACTGTGGCGTGCCCGGGCCATGGAAGATTTGCACCTGGAGCGCTTTAACGCTGGCGACCACTTGGGCGCGGTAGCCGAAGTGGCCCGGGCCGAAAGTATTTCCCGCGTGCTCTACCCGGCGGACAGCACCGATGCCGGCCAGGAACTGCGCCTGCGCCAGGAGTACTTCTTCGTCGCCGCATCCCTGCAGGATTTGTTGCGCCGCCATCGCAACATGCACACTTCGGTACTGACCCTGGGCGATCACGCGGCCATTCAACTCAACGACACTCACCCCTCGATCGCCGTGGCCGAGTTGATGCGTCAGTTGGTCGACGTTTATGACGTGGCGTGGGATGCGGCGTGGCAGGTCACCGTCGACACGCTGTCGTACACCAACCACACATTGTTACCGGAAGCGCTGGAAACCTGGCCGGTCGGTTTGATGGAGCGGATGCTGCCACGGCACATGCAGATCATTTATTTGATCAACGCCCAGCACATCGACTCATTGCGGGCCAAGGGCGTTCACGATTTCGATGTGTTGCGTGCGGTGTCGTTGATCGAGGAAGACAACGGTCGACGCGTGCGCATGGGTAACCTGGCATTCCTTGGTTCTCATAGCGTCAACGGCGTTTCCGGCCTGCATACGCAGCTGATGCGCAGCACAGTGTTTTCCGAGTTGCATAAACTCTATCCGGAGCGGATCAACAACAAGACCAATGGCATTACCTTCCGCCGCTGGCTCTATCAGGCCAACCCCGAGTTGACCTCGATGATGGTCGACGCCCTCGGCCCGGATATGCTGGATAACCCCGAAGAAAGCCTGATAGGGCTGGAACCGTTTGCCGAGAAGTCTGCATTCCGTAAACAGTTCGCCGAGCAGCGGCTGCACAGTAAAAAAGCCCTGGCGTACCTGATTCATGAACGGTTGGGAATCGCGATCAACCCGGCGGCGATGTTCGACGTGCAGGTCAAGCGGATCCACGAATACAAACGTCAGTTGCTCAACCTGCTGCACACCGTCGCGCTGTATCAGGCGATTCGTGCCGAACCGGAAATCGACTGGGTGCCGCGGGTGAAAATCTTCGCCGGCAAGGCGGCGGCCAGTTATCACCAGGCCAAGTTGATCATCAAACTGACCAACGACATCGCTCGGGTGGTCAACAATGACCCGACCGTGCGTGGTTTGCTCAAAGTGGTGTTCTTGCCTAACTACAACGTCAGCCTGGCCGAAAGCATCATTCCGGCGGCGGACTTGTCGGAGCAGATTTCCACCGCAGGCTTCGAAGCATCGGGCACCAGCAACATGAAGTTCGGCCTCAACGGCGCGCTGACCATTGGCACCATGGATGGGGCCAACGTGGAGATGAGCGAGCGCATTGGTGTCGAACACATGTTCATCTTCGGCCTGAGCGCCGAGCAAGTGGAGGCGCGCAAGTTCAACCATGAATTCAGCGCGGCACCGGACATTGCCGCCTCCCATCGACTCAACGACGTGCTGCAAGCGATTCGCGGCGGAGTGTTCTCACCGGACGATCCGTCCCGCTACACCACACTGATCGATTCGCTGGTGGACTACGACCGCTTCCTGGTCTGCGCCGATTTCGACTCCTACTGGCACGCTCAGATGCGCGTCGAGGCTCATTGGCACGACTCCAAAGAGTGGTGGCGCTCGGCGGTATTGACCAGCGCACGGATGGGCTGGTTCTCGTCCGACCGGACCATTCGCGAGTACGCCACGGATATCTGGAAGGCGTTGGAGTAACTTTTAGCAATAATTGCGAGTCAGGCCCGACGGTTGTTGGGCCGGACCGATATACTAAGCGCCAGGTTCTCCGGATGTTTCGGTGACCGCTGCGCGGTCAATCGCGGGCAAGCCTCGCTCCCACAGGTCATATGTCGTTCTTGCGGCTTGTGCAAAACCTGTGGGAGCGAGGCTTGCCCGCGATTGACGTCAGTGCAAACGCCACAAGGCAATGGGCCGCTTAGGGATATCGACCATGCAATGGATGTTCATGCTGATTGGGCTGCTGCTGGGCTGGTTATTTGACGAGTCGTTCAGCGATGCGCTGTTGGGCGCTTTGCTCGGGCTGGGTATCGGCCAGGGAATCCGCATCGGCCGCTTGAGTACTCAAACCGCCGAGCAGCGGCGCTTGCTCGATCAGTCGCAGGTTGCGCTGAATGCGGTCGAGCAGCGACTGGCATTGCTGGAAGTGTCGGGCGTCAAAACACCTGAAGCCAGTGAACCTGCGGTCAGCGAACCGGTTCCATCCACTGAAATCATTCTTGAGCAAACCCCTGTCGCAGCCCCGGAGCTGATCTGGGAGTTGCCGCCCGAACTCGAACCCATCACGGCGGCCGCCACCGAAGCCAGTCGTCCGCTGCCCGATGATCTCTGGAAACCCGAGCCGGTCACCCGCGAACCACAGCAACCGGCTGAGCCGCGCGGCCCGAACTTCATCGATCGGGCTATCAGTGGCGCGCGCAACTGGTTGTTCGGCGGCAATACCGTGCTGCGGGTCGGCGTGGTGCTGTTGTTCCTCGGTCTGGCCTTCCTGTTGCGCTACGCCACCGAAGGCATGGTGGTGCCGGTCGAGTTGCGTTACGCCGGTGTCGCGGCGTCGGCCTTGGGCTTGCTCGCGCTGGGCTGGTGGTTGCGCCTGCGCAACAGCAATTACGCGCTGATGCTGCAAGGCACCGGGATTGCGGTGTTGTACCTGACAGTATTTGCCGCGATGCGTCTGCATCCATTGCTCGACCCCACGGCGGCGCTGGGCTTGCTGGTGGTAGTAACAGTGTTCTCGGCGATTCTTGCCATTACCCAAAACGCCTTGGGCTTGGCCGCCGCAGCCGCCCTGGGTGGTTTCGCGGCGCCGATCCTGACCTCCACCGGCGCCGGCAACCATGTCGCGCTGTTCAGCTACTTCGCCTTGCTCAATGCCGGCATCCTCGCCATCGCGTGGTTCAAGGCCTGGCGGTTGCTCAACCTGATCGGTTTTGTCGGCACCTTCGGCATCGGGTTGGCGTGGGGGCTGCGTTCCTATACACCGGAATTGCTGTGGAGCACCGAGCCATTCCTGATCCTGTTTTTCCTGATGTACCTGGCCATCGGCCTGTTGTTCGCCCGGCGCAAGCTGCTGGAAATGAGCGATGCACCCGAGGACGACAGCCGCGAGGCACTGCTGCACTGGTCCGCGCGCAAGGGCGATTACGTCGACGGCACCATGTTGTTCGCGCCACCGCTGGTGGGTTTCGGTTTGCAGTTCGCGCTGGTGGAGCATCTGGAATTTGCCGCGGCCTTCAGCGCCTTGGCGCTGGGCATGATTTACATGGGGCTGGCCCGGTTGCTGATGGGCGGTCGAGCATTGTTGTTGGCGGAAACCTGTCTGGCGCTCGGGGTGATCTTCGCCAGCCTGGCGATTCCTTTGGGGCTCGACGCGCGTTGGACCGCAGCCGCCTGGGCAGTGGAAGGTGCGGGGATTTTCTGGCTCGGCCTGCGCCAACAGCGACCGCTGGCGCGAGCCTTTGCCTTGCTGCTGCAACTGGGCTCGGCACTGGCGTTTCTCAGTGAGCTGCGGATCGGCGAGAGCAGCCTGCTCGATGGCGCCCCATTGGGAGCGTTGATGCTCGGCGTGTCGCTACTGTTCAGCTTCTACCAATTGCGCAAATCGTTGCCCGAACAGGCCTCAAAGTGGGAGCGCCAAGCACTGCCGGTATTGGCCTGTCTGGGGCTGACGTTCCTTTATCTGCTGGCACCGCTGTTCTTCTTCACTCATGGCACGGCGATCAGTTGGGCGCTGGCCGGGTTGGCGACGCTGTTCGTCGGCCTGCGCCTGCAATCGAGGACGTTCCTGTTCACCGCGTTCGCCGTGCAGCTGCTCGGCGGTGCGTTGTTCCTGTTGCGGCTACAAGGGGCGGGCGGTGAGTCGACTGCGGTGTTCAGCGCCGGTTGGAGCGGTTTGCTCAGCGCGTCCCTGATCGGGTTGGCATTGATCGTCGGGATGTTGCTGGCGGCCCGCGACGAAATGGTGCGCAGTGACGTGCGTTTGCTGCGCGGCCTGTCAGTGGTGTTGCTGGCCGGTCTGGTGCTGATCAACCTCGCGGTGCTGTTCGTGTTGCCATGGCAAACCGCGAGCGCGGTGTGGGCCGCCAGTGGTTTGTTCATCATCTGGCTGAGCCTGTACCTGAAGCAGCGCGTGAGTTTTGTCTTTGGTCTGCTGTTGCAGGTGATCGGTGGCGCTGCGTTCCTGTTCGCCGGACCGGATCTGCTTGGCCCGCTGCTCAGCGAAGGGTTGCGACCGCTGGCGCATAGCGGTTTCTGGACACCGCTGGTGCTGGGGCTGGCCGCATTCGTCGGGGCCTGGCGTCTGCAGCTCGGCAACCATGCTTCGGCCTTCGATGGGTTGAGCCTGCAACGCTTGTCCGAAGTGTTGCTGGTGTGGGGCGCGGGTTGGTGGGCGCTGGCGTGGGTCAGCGAAGTGCTGCGCTTTGCGCCTTTGAATCTGCAAGCCACCTTGTTGCTGGTCGTCGCCGCCGTGAGTGTCGCGCTGTGGACGGTATTGGCACTGCGCCTGAAGTGGTCGTCGCTGGGCTTGCTCTGCACCTTGCTGATTCTCGCAGCAGGTCTGGTGCTGCTCGCAGCCTGGCATTCGCGTTATCACCCGGCCGCCAACTTCGGCTGGCTGGTTTGGACTGCGGTGTTCGTCGTGCATTTCATCTCGCTGCGGCGTCTGGCGCCGACGCTGCCCGCAACAGCCCTGAGCACCGCCCATGTGCTCGGCTGCTGGCTGTTGATCGGAGTGCTGGCCCTGGAGCTGCGTTACGGTCTGCTGCTGTTGTCGGAGCAGTACAACGCCTGGCGCTGGTTGGGCTGGGCGATTCTGCCGAGCCTGTATCTGGTGCTGATGGCTGCACCGCGTGCATGGCCATGGCCGGTATCGGAGTATCCCCGCGAGTACCGGGTCTATGCCGCTGCGCCGTTAGCCTTGTTGATGCTCGGCTGGTTCTGGTTGGCGAACATCGCCAGTGACGGTACCGCCGAACCACTGCCGTATGTGCCGCTGATTAACCCGCTGGAGTTGGGCCTGTTGTTTGCTTTGTTCGGCGTTTACGTCTGGTCTCGCAGCGCCGTGGCGCAAATGGCGATTCGCAAGGATTACGCCGATAACGCCACGCAAGTGATTGCCGGTGTTTCGCTGTTCGTCTTCTTCACCGCACTGGTGATGCGCGCGGCTCACCATTGGGGTGGTGTGCCGTACGCGCTGGATCTGCTGCTTGGGTCGATGTTGGTGCAGGCCGGCCTGTCCATCATCTGGACCCTGATGGCCCTGAGTCTGATGATCGGTGGGCATCTGCGTCATCGCCGCGAAGTCTGGCTGATCGGCGCGGCACTGATCGCGCTGGTGGTCGCCAAGCTGTTCTTCGTTGAATTGAGTAACCGCGGCGGGCTGGCGCGGATCGTGTCGTTTATCGGCGTTGGCGTGTTGCTGTTGGTGGTGGGCTATTTCGCTCCGTTGCCGCCCAAACGTGCCGAAGCTGTGCCGGATGTTGAAAAACCGGCCCCTGAAACCGAAGGAGTGTCGTCTTGAGTCAGAATCTGAACCTGGGCTGGTGGGGGGCTGTGGTGTTGGGTGTGACACTGTCGGCCGGCGCGCAGGAAAAACCGGCGGATTTTGCCACGCAGGTACCGTTGTCGGTGAGTGGCGAGGGGCCGTGGTATCGCCTGGAATTACCCTTGGGTGTGCAACTGAAAGCGCGGCAAACCGATCTCAGCGATCTACGCGTGTTCAATGCCGCCGGTGAGCCTCAGGCTTATGCTTTGGCCCGAGAACCCGCGCAGACCCGTGAAAACCGCACGCTGAACGACGTGAAGTGGTTCCCGTTGTACAACTCGGCGGATGCCACCGAACGCGCGCCGAGTGTGCGCGTGCAATCGAACACCAACGGCACGTTGATCGAAGTGCAACCGTCCAGCCAGCTGGAGGCGGGCGAAGAAGAGCTGCGCGGCTGGTTACTCGATGCCAGTCGAATCAAGGCGCCGTTACAGCAATTGATCCTTGACTGGACCAGCGATCGCGATGG
Source organism: Pseudomonas sp. BF-R-26 (assembly GCF_019947395.1). NCBI lineage: Bacteria > Pseudomonadati > Pseudomonadota > Gammaproteobacteria > Pseudomonadales > Pseudomonadaceae > Pseudomonas > Pseudomonas sp. BF-R-26. The sequence continues at coordinate 254,265 of NZ_JAGYGK010000003.1, forward strand.
TTTCCAGCGTTTCAGCATTGAAGCCAGCGACGATTTGCAGCATTGGCAGTCGTGGGGCGAAGGGCAAGTGGCGCGTCTGACGTTTGCTGACGAACGGGTCGAGCAACATGAAGTCGGCCTACCGGGGCAATCGGCGCGCTACCTGCGCTTGCTGTGGAGTTCACCGCAGTCGGCGCCAGTGCTGACGTCGGCGCAACTGGAAAGCGCTAACCCTCGCACCTTGCCGCTGCCGTTGGTCTGGTCGCAACCGTTGGCTGGCACCAGCGTGAAAGCCGGTGAGTACATCTGGCAATTGCCGATGGGATTGAACGTCCAGCGTTTGCAGATCGAGCTGAATCAACCCAACAGCCTGGCACCGGTGACGTTGTCGGGGCGCCGGGAAACCAGCCTGCCGTGGCAAACGTTGACCAGCGGTTTGCTCTACCGCTTGACCCAGAACGGCCAGGACGTGGTGCAGAACGAATTGCAGCTGCCGGGCCAGACCGTGCAGCAATTGAAGCTGACGGTGGATGAGCGCGGCGGTGGCCTGGGCGCCGAAGCGCCGACCGTCCGATTTGCCGTGCGCTCCACGCAACTGGTGTTCCTGGCGCGCGGGGCCGGGCCTTATACGCTGGCGCTGGGGAGTGCGACGGTGAAGGCGGCGAGCTTGCCATTGTCGACGCTGATTCCGGATTACAGCGCTGCGAAGCTGGCGGCGTTGGGCAAGGCGACGGTGGAGGGTGGGGTTGTGGTGACTCCTGCGGCGACCGTGCCAACGGTGGCGGACACAAACTGGAAGAAATTCGGGTTGTGGGCGGTGCTGTTGCTCAGTGTGCTGGTTTTGGGGGGCATGGCCTTCAGCTTGCTGCGCAAGCCCCCCATCAAATCCTGAAAGCGGGTGCTTTGCACCCAATCGCGAGCAGGCTCGCTCCCACAGAGGATTGCGATCAGTGTGGGAGCGAGCCTGCTCGCGATAGCGATTTATCGGTCGGTAAAAATGCCCATTTCGAACTACGCTCAACCCCGCACATGAACTCTATTGGGTGTATCACGTCTGATAGGAGGAAATGCGCCCCGACTCGCGCTAAACTGCGCGGGTTTTTAGCCCCCCCATTCCACCGGAGCCTTCCATGTCCCGCGTTACCTTGAGTCGCTATTTGATTGAGCAGACCCGTAGCAACAACACTCCTGCCGATCTGCGCTTCCTGATCGAAGTGGTGGCGCGTGCCTGCAAGGAAATCAGCCACGCCGTGTCCAAAGGCGCCCTGGGTGGTGTCCTGGGCAGCATGGGCACTGAAAACGTCCAGGGCGAAGTGCAGAAGAAACTCGACGTGCTGTCCAACGAGATCCTGCTTGAAGCCAACGAGTGGGGCGGTCACCTGGCCGGCATGGCGTCCGAAGAAATGGACAATGCCTACCAGATCCCGGGCAAATACCCGAAAGGCGCCTACCTGCTGGTATTCGACCCACTGGACGGTTCGTCGAACATCGATATCAACGCACCGGTCGGTACTATCTTCTCGGTGCTGCGTTGCCCGAACGAATACCTGAGCCAGAACGAACCTCTGAACGAAAAGGCTTTCCTGCAGCCAGGCACCGAGCAGGTAGCCGCCGGTTATGCCATCTACGGCCCGCAGACCATGCTGGTGCTGACCCTGGGCGACGGCGTGAAAGGCTTCACCCTGGACCGTGAAATGGGCAGCTTCGTCCTGACCCATGAAGACATCACCATTCCTGAAACCACTCAGGAATTCGCCATCAACGCATCCAACCAGCGTCACTGGGAAGCTCCGGTACAGCGCTACGTGGGCGAATTACTGGCAGGCGAAGAAGGCCCGCTGAAAAAGAACTACAACATGCGTTGGGTTGCCGCGATGGTGGCTGACGTGCACCGCATCCTGACCCGCGGCGGTCTGTTCATGTACCCACGCGACAGCCGCGAGCCGTCGAAGCCGGGCAAACTGCGCCTGATGTACGAAGCCAATCCGATGTCGTTCCTGGTTGAACAAGCGGGTGGCGCATCCACTGACGGCCACCAGCGCATCCTCGACATCCAGCCGGAAGGCCTGCACCAGCGTGTTGCGGTGTTCCTCGGTTCGAAAGAAGAAGTTGCCCGCGTCACGGCTTACCACAAGGAATAAACCATGACCGCGCCCTGGCAGCCGTTGCTCGAATGGTGGTTCGGATCTTTCGAATCACCCAACGAGATATCGGCTGACAAGGGCAAGTTATGGTTCGGCAAGCGCGACAGCCAGGACCTCGAAGCGCGCGAGCGTTTCGGGGACCAGGTCGAGCAGGCACTGGCCGGCGGATTGACCGAATGGGTGCAACACCCTGAAGGTTGGCTGGCCCTGGTGCTGCTACTCGATCAACTTCCGCGAATGATTTTTCGCGATACCCCCAAATCCTTTTCAGGCGACCTCAGGGCTCAGGCACTGGTAGCGCAAGGCATTGCTGCGGATTTCGATCGGCAACTGCGACCGATCCAGCGGGTGTTTATCTATCTGGTGTTCGAGCACTGCGAAAATCTGGCAGTACAGAACGAAGCGGTTTCGCGGTTTCTTGATCTGGTTGAACAGCAACCGGAGGCGGATCGGGCGGTGTTTGCTGACAACCTGGATTATGCCGAGCGGCATCAGAAGATCATTGCGCGGTTTGGGCGGTTTCCCCATCGCAATGCGGTGTTGGGGCGCGAATCTACGGCTGAAGAAATTGAGTTTCTTTCAGGGCCTGGATCCCGCTTCTAGTTTTTCGTTGTCGCTGATGACGCCATCGCGTGCAAGCCCGCTCCCACAGTGATCTCTGTCGTACACAAAATTTGTGTCCACCGAGGATTATTGTGGGAGCGGGCTTGCACGCGATGAGGCTGGTGAAAGCGCCTTAGATCCTGAAACTGCCAACCAACTGCTTCAACCGCGCCGCCTGCTGTTCAAGATCAGCACACGCACGCAAGGTCGACTGCAAGTTCTCCACACCTTCCTGGTTCAGCGTGTTGATCTCGGTGATGTCGACGTTGATCGACTCCACCACAGCGGTTTGCTCCTCGGTCGCGGTCGCCACGGACTGGTTCATCCCGTCGATCTCACCGATGCGCTGCGTCACGCTGCCCAGGCGTTCGCCCGCCTGGTTGGCGATGCCGACGCTGCTTTCGCTCTGGCGCTGGCTGTCGGTCATGGTGCTGACCGCTTCCCGGGCGCCGACTTGCAGTTCTTCGATCATCTTCTGCACTTGCTGCGCCGAATCCTGAGTGCGGTGGGCGAGGTTGCGCACCTCATCCGCGACCACGGCAAAACCACGGCCGGCTTCACCGGCACGGGCTGCTTCGATGGCCGCGTTGAGCGCCAGCAGGTTGGTTTGCTGCGAGATGCTGGTGATCACTTCCAGAATCTGGCCGATGTTTACCGTGTTGCTGTTCAGGGTTTCGATGTTGCCGCACGAATCGCTGATTTTTGCCGACAGCTGCTGCATGGCAGCAATGGTTTTATCCACCACTTGCTGACCGTCTTCGGCCAAGGCGCGGGCGTCGCTCGAATGCTGCGAGGCGAGGGCGGCGTTCTGGGCGATCTCCTGGGCGGCGGCGCCCAGTTCGTTGATTGCTGCAGCCACGCTGCTGGTGCGTGAGGCTTGCTGATCGGAGTTGAACATCGACGAGTTGGAGGCCGCGACGACTCGCAAGGCGACTTCGTTGACCTGGCCGGTAGCCGAGGACACTTCGCGGATCGAGGTATGAATACGTTCCACGAAACGGTTGAAGGAGGTGCCCAGTGCGCCGAATTCATCCTGGCCGTGAATGGTCAGACGCTTGGTCAGGTCACCTTCGCCCTCGGCGATGTCATGCATGGCGCGGCCCATGGTCAGCAGCGGTTGCATCAGCACGCGGATCAACATGCTCAGCAGTGCGATGATGATCACCACGGCGATGACCATGGCAATGATTGCCGAGGTGCGGAATTCGCTGAGCATCGAGAACGCGGTGTCTTTATCCAGCACCAGCGCCACGTACCAGTCGGCAGACGGCACACCATTGACGTGAGTGAAGGAGATGAACTGGGTTTTGCCGTCCAGCTCGACTTCCTTCAGGCCCGGGCTGATTTTCGGCGCGCCGTTGGGATAGGCGTCGGCCAGGTTCTTGAGCACCAGTTTGCTGTCCGGGTGGATCAGGATCTTGCCGTCGGCGCTGACAATAAATGCATGGCCATGACCGCCGAAATTCAGCAAGTTGATGATCGCGCTGACGCTGGACAGATCAATGTCTGCGCCGGCGACGCCAATCATTTGATTCTGATGCTTCACTGGCGTGGCAACGGTAATCACCAGTTTTCCCGACGATGCCGCAATGTAGGGTTCAGTGACAATGGTCTGTTGCGCATTGTTGGCCGCCTTGTACCAGCCACGCGCGCGCGGGTCGTAGTCTGCGGCGCGGTTGCCGGCCGGGACCGAGAACATAACGCCATCGGTGCCGCCGAAGTAGCTCAGCTGGAAGTTGCTGGTATAGGCCGGCAGGTCGATGGCGCGCTTGAGGTTGGCTTGTGCGCTGCCGTCCACGGCGATCTGCTGGGACAGCGATTGCAGCAACTGGATGCGGCTTTCCAGCCAGGTCTGGATATTGCTGGTGGTCAGGCTGCCGAGTTCCTGCATCGAGGACTCGGTACTGCTGCGCAGGGTCTGCCGCTGGCGGTAATCGTTGAACAGGATGAAGCAGGCGAATGCAACGGCCACCACAAGAGCGGCTGCCAACAGTATTTTGTGGCTGAACTTCATGTTTCTGGTCATTAAATGAGCTACCGCGAAGGGGCTGGTCAACAAGGGGTGTCAATTTGCCACAGTGGAAGGCTTTGCGCTGCTTCTATGTCGACTGGCCAGCGCCAAAGATTAGGCGGCTTCTGCGGAAACCGACGAAATACTCAGCGGCGTGAAAAAGTGGCTGATTTATCGACAAAAGGCTGACGGGTGGCCAAACAAATAGCCGAATGCTCAGGGAACCAGAGAGAGGTTTTCTCTTCTAAGCTTCAGCTTGGCAGCCATGCCATTCCCTTCGCCCCAGGAGTTACACCATGTCGCTGCGATCTATCGCCTTGCTCTCGTTCTGCGTGTTGTTGGCAGCGTGCGGCAAGATCAATCAGGAAAATTACTCGAAGCTGTCGACCGGCATGCCCAAGGCCGAGGTTGAAACCTTGCTGGGCAAACCGACCGATTGCTCGGGCGCGCTCGGCATGTCCAGTTGCACCTGGGGCGACAAAAACAGCTTTATCAGCGTGCAGTATGCCGGTGACAAAGTGCTGATGTTTTCTGGCCAAGGCCTGAAGTAAACCGGGGCTATGCGCCCGCGGGAGAAAAAAATAATGAAGCGGTTACTGATTGTTCTTTTTGCCGGCCTGGTATTGGCCGGCTGCGCCACTTCTAGCGTAGATCCATTGGCACCCAAGACCGTCAACACGGTCAACCTCAAGCGCTACCAGGGAACCTGGTACGAACTGGCGCGTCTGCCGGTGTATTTCCAGCGCAACTGCGCGCAATCCGAAGCCCATTACAGCCTCAAGCCTGAAGGTGACATGGCGGTGCTGAACCGCTGTCTGACGTCGGACTGGCAATGGGAAGAGGCCAAAGGCACGGCTTATCCACAGGTGCCCGGCAAGGCCGACAAGCTGTGGGTCGAGTTCGATACCTGGTTCTCGCGACTGATACCTGGTGTGGCGAAGGGAGAGTACTGGGTGTTGTACGTCAGCGATGATTACAAGACCGCGATTGTCGGCGACCCGAGCCGCCGTCACCTCTGGCTGTTGTCACGCACCCCGGCGGTCAATGGTGTAGTGCGAGAAGAACTGCTGAGCAAGGCGCGTCAGCAGGGTTATGACACGACGCGACTGATCTGGCGCACGTCGGATACCAAGATGGCCAAGACTTCGAACTAGCGGCGCGGCCGAAAAAGATCGCAGCCTGCGGCAGCTCCTACAGAGTCCGTGTTGATCCGCATTATTGCGGCCAACCGGACCAAGGTAGGAGCTGCCGAAGGCTGCGATCTTTTGCTTTTTCGGTTAACCGAGCAGTTCGCGCAGAACCTGGGTAAACGCCCGATTACTCTCTTCTTCCCCGGCATGCCGCCCGTCACGCACAACCCACTGGCCGTTGACCAGCACATCCCGTACCTGGCGATCACCGCCGGCAAACAGCCAACGATTGAGAATCCCGTCGCCACTGGCCGTCGCCAGGTACGGATCGTTGCCATCGAGCACTAACCAATCCGCACGCTTGCCGACTTCCAGGGCGCCAATCGGCTGCCCCAGCGCCTGGGCGCCGCCATCCAGCGCGGCGTCGTACAGTGTGCGGCCGACCATCGGCTGATCCGCGCCATACAAACGATTACGCCGCTGATCACGCAGACGTTGGCCGTATTCCAGCCAGCGCAATTCTTCCACCACGCTTAACGACACGTGACTGTCGGAACCGATGCCCATGCGCCCGCCCTGTGCCAGGAAATCCACCGCCGGAAAAATCCCGTCGCCGAGGTTAGCTTCGGTGGTCAGGCACAGGCCGGCGATGGCGCGGCTCTTGGCCATGAGCGTGACTTCTTCCGGGTTGGCGTGAGTTGCGTGGACCAGGCACCAGCGCTGATCGACTTCAGTGTTTTCGTACAGCCATTGCAGCGGACGGCGACCGCTCCAGCTCAGGCAGTCATCGACTTCCTTCTGCTGTTCGGCAATGTGAATGTGTACCGGGCACTGCTTGTCGCTGGCTGCCAGCACTTCACTGATCTGCTGCGGGGTGACCGCGCGCAACGAGTGGAAACACAAACCCAGGGCCTGCGCCGGTTGCTGTGCCAGGATCGGCTGCAAGCGCGACTGAAGTTTCAGGTAGTTTTCAGTGCTGTTGATAAAGCGGCGCTGACCTTCGTTCGGGGTCTGGCCGCCGAAACCGGAGTGGCTGTAGAGCACCGGCAGCAGGGTCAAACCGATACCGGCAGAGCTGGCGGCCTGACTGATGCGCAGCGCCAGTTCGGCTGGGTCTGCGTACGGTTGGCCGCTTGTGTCGTGGTGTACGTAATGAAATTCCGCGACCGAGGTGTAACCGGCCTTGAGCATTTCGATGTACAGCTGACGGGCGATGACGCCGAGTTGGTCCGGGCTGATTTTTCCGACGAGCCGGTACATCAAATCGCGCCAGGTCCAGAAACTGTCATTCGGATTACCCGCCACTTCCGCCAACCCGGCCATGGCCCGCTGGAAGGCGTGAGAGTGCAAATTCGGCATTCCCGGCAGTAGCGGACCGCTCAGCCGTTCGGCGTCATCTGCATGAGAATCGGCCTGGATATGGGTCAGTACGCCATCGGCGCTGACCTCAAGACGTACATTGTTGGCCCATCCACTAGGCAGCAGCGCGCGTTCGGCAAAGAAGGCGGACATGGTTCAGCACCCCATCGTGTGTTATTTGTATATACATATACAGACGTTTGCCTGCTCGGTAAACTCCGGCAAGCTAGTAGCCCTCAACAAATGAACAAGGATTAACCGTGCCAACTCCGTCTGCCACATTGCCGCCGAATGCCAATCTGAGCGCCAATCTGGGCGACAGTCCGGCGCCCTTGTACGCCCGCGTCAAACAGATGATCACCCAGCAAATCGACAGTGGAAACTGGCCGCCGCACTACCGCGTTCCGTCGGAAAGCGAGTTGGTCAGCCAGCTGGGTTTCAGCCGCATGACCATCAACCGCGCACTGCGCGAGATGACCGCTGACGGCTTACTGGTGCGCATGCAGGGTGTCGGTACGTTCGTCGCCGAGCCGAAAAGTCAGTCAGCGCTGTTTGAAGTGCACAACATCGCCGATGAGATCGCCTCCCGTGGCCATCGTCACACCTGCAAGGTGATCACCCTCGAAGAAGAGGCCGCAGGTTCCGAGCGGGCTCTGGCCCTGGACATGCGCGAAGGCCAGAGGGTTTTCCACTCGCTGATCGTGCATTTCGAAAACGATATTCCGGTGCAAATCGAAGATCGTTTCGTCAACGCGCTGGTGGCACCGGACTACCTCAAGCAAGACTTCACCCTGCAAACGCCCTACGCCTATCTGAATCAGGTCGCGCCGTTGACCGAAGGCGAGCACGTGGTCGAAGCGATTCTCGCCGAGCCGTCCGAATGCAAGTTGCTGCAGATTGAGAAGGGCGAACCTTGCCTGCTGATTCGTCGCCGCACCTGGTCCGGCCGTCAGCCCGTGACCGCCGCCCGTTTGATCCACCCCGGTTCCCGTCATCGTCTGGAAGGACGGTTCCATAAATAAAGAGCCATAAATGAGCCAGTTGAAAGTGTTACGCGCGGCAGATTACCCGCGCATGCCGTGGAAAAACGGCGGTGGCAGTACCGAAGAAATCACCCGCGATACCGGTGTGGGCCTTGATGGTTTTGGCTGGCGCCTGTCGATTGCCGATATCGGTGAGTCGGGCGGGTTTTCCACCTTTGCCGGTTATGAGCGGGTGATCACCGTGCTGCAAGGCGAGGGCATGACCTTGCGCGTCGACGGTCAGGACACGCGGTCGTTGTTACCGCTGGACCCGTTTGCTTTCAGTGGCGAGAGTCATGTGTCCTGCACATTGCTCGGCGGACCGATTCGCGATTTCAACCTGATTTATGCGCCGGACCGTTACCACGCGCGATTGCAGTGGCTGGAGGGCGAGCAGCGGTTTTTCAGTTCGGCCGGCACCGTGCTGGTGTTCAGTGTGGTTGAACAGCTTGAAGTGACGGTGGGTAACAACGCCTCTCAGCTAGGACGCCATGATTGTCTGCAACTGGACGGTAACGTTGGCCTGCTGGATATCTCTATCAAGGGGCAGTGCTGTGTGATCGAGTTGATCGCACGCTGATCCAAAATCCTTAAAAGATCGCAGCCTTCGGCAGCTCCTACATTGATCATGTTCGCCGCAAATATTGTGGATGGACATTGAATCTGTAGGAGCTGCCGAAGGCTGCGATCTTTTGCTTTTCAGCGTTTCCCATCGCGCACCACTTTGTTACCGAACGCCCCAGCGTGGCGCAAAACCACGCTCAAGTAACAGCCGTCGTCCTCGCGCAAAATCCCCCCGAAAAATTTCATCTCCGTTAAAACCCTTGATCTACGGGCTTTCCAGCCCCTTCAAAACTTTTCTTGAACACCCATTCAGCAAGTTGGCCGCTTGATTGCATATGCTTGTATGTACAAGTAAAGACGTATGCGTATGAGTCGATCGAGACTCCTCGCAACGTCCACTGATTCGCTTGTGTCGCTTTGACGCGCACAGGCTGGCTTGCCCACCGCCAGGGTTGGTTTGGATTGATTGATGAGGAGTCTTTTTCGTGACTGACAATAAGCCCACTAAATACCGTGACGTCGAAATCCGCGCTGCCCGCGGTAACAAGCTGACCGCCAAAAGCTGGCTGACTGAAGCGCCGCTGCGCATGCTGATGAACAACCTCGACCCGGAAGTCGCCGAGAACCCTAAAGAACTGGTGGTTTACGGTGGTATCGGTCGTGCGGCACGTAACTGGGAATGCTACGACAAGATCGTCGAAAGCCTGACCAACCTGAACGACGACGAGACCCTGCTGGTGCAATCCGGCAAGCCGGTCGGCGTGTTCAAGACCCACAGCAACGCCCCACGCGTGCTGATCGCCAACTCCAACCTGGTGCCACACTGGGCGAGCTGGGAACACTTCAACGAACTCGACGCCAAAGGCCTGGCCATGTACGGCCAGATGACTGCCGGCAGCTGGATCTACATCGGCAGCCAGGGCATCGTTCAGGGCACCTACGAAACCTTCGTCGAAGCCGGTCGCCAACACTATAACGATGACCTGAAAGGTCGTTGGGTCCTGACCGCAGGCCTCGGCGGCATGGGTGGCGCGCAACCATTGGCCGCAACCCTGGCCGGCGCTTGCTCGCTGAACATCGAATGCCAGCAGGTCAGCATCGATTTCCGCCTGAACAGCCGCTATGTCGATGAGCAAGCCACCGACCTCGACGACGCGCTGGCCCGCATCGCCAAATACACCAAAGAAGGCAAAGCGATTTCCATCGCCCTGCTGGGCAACGCGGCTGAAATTCTGCCTGAACTGGTCAAGCGCGGCGTGCGCCCGGACATGGTCACCGACCAGACCAGCGCCCACGACCCGCTCAACGGTTACCTGCCAGCCGGCTGGACCTGGGAAGAGTACCGCGCTCGCGCCAAGACCGAACCTGCTGCCGTGGTGAAAGCCGCCAAGCAGTCCATGGCCGTGCACGTTAAAGCGATGCTCGAATTCCAGAAAATGGGCATTCCGACCTTCGACTACGGCAACAACATCCGTCAGATGGCCCAAGAAGAAGGCGTCGAGAACGCGTTCGACTTCCCAGGCTTCGTACCGGCTTACATCCGTCCGCTGTTCTGCCGTGGCATCGGTCCATTCCGTTGGGCTGCGCTGTCGGGCGATCCGCAGGACATCTACAAGACTGACGCCAAAGTAAAAGAACTGATTCCGGACGACGCCCACCTGCACAACTGGCTGGACATGGCCCGTGAGCGCATCAGCTTCCAGGGGCTGCCGGCACGTATCTGCTGGGTTGGCCTGGGCCTGCGCGCCAAGCTCGGTCTGGCGTTCAACGAAATGGTTCGCAGCGGTGAATTGTCCGCGCCAATCGTGATCGGTCGCGACCACCTGGACTCCGGTTCGGTAGCCAGCCCGAACCGCGAAACCGAATCGATGCAGGACGGTTCCGACGCCGTGTCCGACTGGCCACTGCTCAACGCTCTGCTCAACACCGCGAGCGGCGCGACCTGGGTTTCCCTGCACCACGGCGGCGGCGTCGGCATGGGCTTCTCCCAGCACTCGGGCATGGTGATTGTCTGCGACGGTACTGACGAAGCGGCCGAGCGTATCGCTCGCGTACTGCACAACGACCCGGCTACCGGTGTCATGCGTCACGCCGATGCGGGTTACCAGATCGCAATCGACTGCGCCAAGGAGCAGGGTCTGAACCTGCCAATGATTACCGGCAAGTAATGCTTGCCCTGTAGGAGCTGCCGAAGGCTGCGATCTTTTGATCTTGATCCTTTAAAGGCAAAAGATCGCAGCCTCGTTTCACTCGACAGCTCCTACAGAGAAACAACCAACACCGAATAACAATCCACAGAGGTTGAATCATGGCTGTTAACAGCGATCGTGCAGGCAGTAAACCGTTGATCGAGAAACGTTCGATCGACTACATCCCGGAAGCGGAGAGACACGGTCGTCTGTTGAGCCAGTTCACCCTGTGGATGGGTGCCAACCTGCAAATCACCGCGATTGTCACCGGGGCCCTGGCCGTGGTGCTGGGCGGTGACGTGTTCTGGTCGTTGATCGGTCTGTTGATCGGTCAACTGCTCGGCGGTGGCGTAATGGCGTTGCATGCGGCGCAAGGCCCCAAGCTTGGCCTGCCGCAGATGATCTCCAGCCGGGTACAGTTCGGCGTGTATGGCGCGGCCATCCCGATCGTGCTGGTGTGCCTGATGTACCTGGGCTTCACCGCAACGGGCACCGTGCTTTCCGGCCAGGCGCTGGGCCAGTTGTTTGGCGTCAGCGACAGCGTCGGGATCCTCATCTTCGCCAGCGTCATCGTGCTGGTCACGGTGCTCGGTTATCGAGTGATTCATTTCATCGGCCGTGTCGCCAGCGTCATTGGCGTGATTGCCTTCGTTTACCTGTTCAGTCGCCTGATGAGCCAGACTGACGTTGGCGCACTCCTGCAAATCCGCCACTTCAGCTGGACCAGCTTTCTGCTCGCGGTGTCGCTCGCGGCGTCCTGGCAGATCGCCTTCGGCCCCTACGTGGCTGACTATTCACGCTACCTGCCGAGCAAGACTTCCTCGGTGAAGACCTTTTTCGCCGCTGGCGCCGGTTCGGTCATTGGCGCACAGGTGGCGATGATCCTCGGCGTGCTTGCGGCCGCCTCGGCCAACGGGCAGTTCGCCGGCCACGAAGTGGCCTACATCGTGGGTCTGGGCGGTACCGGTGCCACCGCTGCGCTGCTGTACTTCAGCATCGCGTTCGGCAAGGTCACCATCTCCACGCTGAACTCCTACGGCAGCTTCATGTGCATTGCGACCGTCATCAGCGGTTTCCGTGGTGACCTGCGGGTAACGCGCTTGCAGCGTCTGGTCTTCGTGCTGGTCATCGTCGGCACTGCGACCCTGATCGCATTGCTCGGTCAGCACTCGTTCCTCGGTGCGTTCAAGTCCTTCATCCTGTTTTTGCTGGCCTTTTTCACGCCATGGAGCGCGATCAACCTGGTGGACTACTACTGCATCACTCGCGAGCGCTATGACGTGCCGGCGCTGGCCGATCCGAACGGTCGCTACGGCCGTTGGAACCCTCTCGGTATCAGCGTCTATGTCTTCGGTGTGCTGGTGCAACTGCCGTTCATCTCTACCAAGTTCTACACCGGTCCGCTGGTGGACGCCCTTGGGGGTGTGGATATTTCCTGGATCATCGGTCTGGTGCTTCCCGCAGGCCTGTATTACGTGTGCGCAAAAAAATGGCACAGCGCAGTACCCGATCACCTGATTCTGCCAGTCGAGCAGGACAGCGATGCAGCACCTATAACAAGCGGGGCCGGTCGCGCTGCGGCGCAGGCCTGATTGGACGTGGACAGGGCTGGATGCCTCTTGACTGCCGTAAGCCAACTCATGATTAGGAGCGTCAAACAATGAAATCGAACAAGACCCTGCTGACCACATTGCTTTCCATGGGCCTGTTGGCCAGTGCTGGTGCCACTCAGGCGGCTGGCTGGTGCGAATCAGGCAAACCGGTGAAGTTCGCCGGCCTGAACTGGGAAAGCGCCATGCTGCTGACCGACGTGATGCAAGTCGTCTTGGAGAAAGGCTACGACTGCAAGACCGACAGCCTGCCAGGCAACTCCATCACCATGGAAAACGCCCTGAGCAGCAACGACATTCAAGTGTTTGCCGAAGAGTGGGTCGGTCGTAGCGAGGTCTGGAACAAGGCCGAGAAGGCCGGCAAGGTTGTCGGTGTCGGCGCGCCTGTCGTGGGTGCTGTCGAAGGCTGGTACGTGCCGCGTTACGTGATCGAAGGCGACGCCAAGCGCAAGCTGGAGCCAAAAGCCCCAGACCTGAAAGCGATCGCCGATCTGGGCAAATACGCTGCCGTGTTCAAGGATCAGGAAGAGCCATCCAAGGGCCGTTTCTACAACTGCCCGGCCGGCTGGACCTGTGAGCTGGACAACAGCGAAATGCTGAAAAGCTACGGTCTGGAAAGCACCTACACGAACTTCCGTCCGGGCACCGGTCCGGCACTGGATGCCGCGGTGCTGTCGAGCTACAAACGTGGCGAGCCGATCCTGTTCTACTACTGGTCGCCAACCCCGCTGATGGGCCAGGTTGACCTGGTGAAACTCGAAGAGAAACCAGGCGTGAACAAGGAAGTGACCATCAAGGTCGGCCTGTCCAAGACCTTCCACGAGCAAGCCCCGGAACTGGTGGCTGTGCTGGAAAAGGTCAACCTGCCAATCGACCTGCTGAATCAGAACCTCGGGCGCATGGCCAAAGAGCGGATCGAATCGCCAAAACTGGCCAAGATCTTCTTGAAGGAACATCCTGAAGTCTGGCACGCGTGGGTGAGCGAAGACGCAGCCAAAAAGATCGACGCGGCCTTGTAGGTTGAGTCTCTCCGACTGTCGGCAACGGCAGTCGGATGCTTGATCGCAACCCCTTGATTGAGAGTCTTTTTATGTTTCCCGAAAGCTTTACCTTTTCCATCGCCGACTGGGTCAACAGTTGGGTCGATTCGCTGGTCACCAACTACGGCGATGTGTTCCGCAGCATCTCCGACACCCTGTTGTGGGCCATCGTCAATCTCGAAGGGCTGCTGCGTGCGGCGCCTTGGTGGCTGATGCTGGCGATCGTGGCGGGCGTTGCCTGGCACGCGACCCGCAAAGTCGTGACCACGTCGGTCATCGTCGGTCTGCTGTTCCTGGTGGGTGCGGTCGGCCTCTGGGACAAGCTGATGCAGACCCTGGCGCTGATGATGGTGGCGACGGTCATCTCGGTGCTGATCGGCATTCCGTTGGGCATTCTCTCGGCGCGCAGCAATCGCTTGCGTTCGGTGCTGATGCCGCTGCTGGACATCATGCAGACCATGCCGAGTTTCGTGTACCTGATTCCGGTATTGATGCTGTTCGGCCTGGGCAAGGTCCCGGCGATTTTCGCCACGGTGATCTACGCCGCGCCGCCGCTGATCCGTCTGACCGATCTGGGTATTCGTCAGGTCGACGGTGAAGTGATGGAAGCGATCAACGCCTTCGGCGCCAATCGCTGGCAACAACTGTTTGGCGTGCAACTGCCGCTGGCTCTGCCGAGCATCATGGCCGGGATCAACCAGACCACCATGATGGCCCTGTCGATGGTGGTGATCGCCTCGATGATCGGTGCCCGTGGCTTGGGTGAAGATGTGTTGGTGGGGATTCAGACCCTCAACGTCGGACGTGGGCTTGAGGCCGGTCTGGCGATCGTGATTCTGGCAGTGGTCATCGACCGCATTACTCAGGCGTATGGTCGGCCACGGCATGAGGTGAGCAAATGAGCAACGAAGCCATCAGCAAGATCGAAGTCAAAAACGTCTTCAAGATTTTCGGCAGCCGCTCCAAGGATGCGCTGGGCATGATTGGCCAAGGCAAGACCAAAGACCAGGTATTGGCCGAAACCGGCTGCGTGGTTGGCGTGAACGACCTGTCGCTGAGCATCGGCACCGGCGAGATCTTCGTGATCATGGGCTTGTCGGGTTCCGGCAAGTCGACCCTGGTGCGCCACTTCAATCGCCTGATCGACCCCACCAGCGGCGCGATCCTGGTGGACGGCGTGGACATCCTGCAATACGACATGGAAGCCCTGCGCGAATTTCGCCGGCACAAGATCAGCATGGTGTTCCAGAGCTTCGGCCTGCTGCCGCACAAGACCGTGCTGGATAACGTCGCCTACGGCCTGAAAGTGCGTGGCGAGACCAAGCAAATGTGCGCCGAGCGTGCGCTGCACTGGATCAACACCGTGGGCCTCAAGGGCTACGAAAACAAATACCCGCATCAGCTTTCCGGCGGTATGCGTCAGCGTGTGGGCCTGGCTCGCGCCTTGGCGGCGGACACCGACATCATCCTGATGGACGAAGCCTTCAGCGCCCTCGACCCGCTGATCCGCGCTGAAATGCAGGACCAGTTGCTGGAACTGCAAAAGACCCTGCACAAGACCATCGTCTTCATCACCCACGACCTCGACGAGGCCGTGCGCATCGGCAACCGCATCGCGATCCTCAAGGATGGCCGCCTGATTCAGGTCGGCACGCCACGAGAGATCCTGCATTCGCCGGCGGATGAGTATGTGGACCGGTTTGTACAGCGGCGAGCTGCGGTGGTTTGAGAAATTTGCGGTGATCGGGCGGGCCTCATCGCGGGCAAGCCCGCTCCCACAGGGATTGGTTGTGTTGCACAAATTTTCTTCACACAACAGAGCACTGTGGGAGCGGGCTTGCCCGCGATGGCGCCGGTAAAGCTGCATCAATATTCAGGTTGTACGCACGAGGTTAATGATGTCCCAGGCTGAAAAAATCGTTATCGCCGACGCCCCGTTGCGCTGGCAGGATGTGGTCGCAGTCGCTCGTCACGGCGCGCAGCTCGAGCTGTCGCCCCAGATCTGGGCGCGGATCGAAAACGCCCAGGCGATCGTCCAGCGCATTGTCGCCAGCGGCGAGCGTGCCTACGGCGTCAACACCGGCCTGGGCGCCTTGTGCAACGTCTCGCTCAAAGGCGAACAACTCAGCCAATTGTCGCGCAACACCTTGCTCAGTCACGCCTGTGGCGTCGGCGCGCCATTGGCCGACGAACAGACCCGCGCAATCATCTGCGCCGCTATTCGCAACTATAGCCATGGCAAATCCGGCATTCATCGCCGAGTGGTCGAAGGCCTGTTGGCACTGCTCAATCGCGGTATCACTCCGCAAGTACCATCCCAGGGCTCGGTGGGCTACCTGACCCACATGGCCCACATCGGAATCACTCTGCTGGGTGTCGGCAATGTCAGCTATCGCGGGCAGATCGTTTCCGCGCAGCAGGCGTTGAGCGAGGAAGGTCTGCAACCGGTTCAGCTCGGCGCCAAAGATGGCTTGTGCCTGGTCAATGGCACGCCATGCATGACTGGTCTCAGCTGTCTGGCAATTGCCGATGCGACGCGTTTGGTGCAGTGGGCCGATGTGATCGGTGCCATGAGCTTCGAAGCCCAGCGCGGTCAGATCGCCGCGTTCGATGCCGAGATCATCGCGCTCAAACCTCATCCAGGCATGCAGCAAGTCGGCATCAACCTGCGGGCGTTGCTTGATGGCAGTGAAGTGATTGCCAGCAGCAAAGGTATTCGTACTCAGGATGCATTGAGCATCCGCTCGATCCCGCAAGTCCACGGCGCCGCTCGCGATCAACTTGAGCACGCGAAAAAGCAGATCGAAACCGAACTCAATTCTGTCACCGACAACCCGATGTTGCTGGGCACGCCGGACAACTTCCGGGTGGTATCCCAAGCCAACCCGCACGGTCAGTCAGTGGCATTGGCGGCGGATTTGCTGGCGATCGCCATGGCCGAAATCGGCTCCATCGCCGAGCGTCGGCTGGACCGCTTGATCAACCCGCATGTCAGCGGTCTGCCGGCGTTTCTGGTGGCCAACCCCGGGGTGAATTCCGGGATGATGATCGTCCAGTACGTTGCCGCGTCCCTGTGTGCGGAAAACCGTCAATTGGCGCAACCGGCGGTGCTCGATAACTACGTCACCTCGGGCTTGCAGGAAGACCACTTGAGCATGGGCACCAACGCGGCGCTGAAGCTGCATCGCGCGCTGGAAAACTGCACGCAGATCCTCGCCATTGAGTATTTGCTGGCATCCCAGGCGTTTGAATTCCTCAAAGAACAACGCTTCGGCGCCGGTACCGATGCCGCGTGGCGTCTGCTGCGCGAACGAGTTCCGGCCTACGACCAGGACCGCTGGCTGGCACCGGACATCGCCAGTGCCGCCGCCGTTTTGAAAGACCCGATTTTGCTGCACAAAGTGTTACCGAACCTGAACTGATTTCCACCACACCAGCGTGCCAAGGCGCGGCTCCCCAGAAGGCGAGACGCGACGGACAACGGACATCTCCGGAGCGTCTGGTGAGTTAATAACAAACTCTCAAAAGGAGCACAAAATGACTGCGCTTAACCTGATTCCCGGCCAACTGAGCCTTGCCCAGCTGCGTGATGTCTATCAGCAACCGGTCAACATCACCCTCGACGAAAGCGCTTTGGCGCAAATCGAAGCCAGCGTTGCCTGCGTGGAACAGATCCTCGCCGAGAACCGCACGGCTTACGGCATCAACACCGGTTTCGGCCTGCTGGCTTCGACCCGCATCGCCAGCGAAGACCTGGAAAACCTCCAGCGCTCGCTGGTGCTGTCCCACGCCGCCGGTGTTGGCGAGCCGATCAGCGACGCCTTGGTGCGGTTGGTCATGGTGCTCAAGGTCAACAGCCTGAGCCGTGGTTTCTCCGGCATTCGTCGCGTAGTGATCGACGCGCTGATCGCCCTGATCAACGCCGAGGTTTACCCACACATTCCATTGAAAGGTTCGGTGGGTGCATCCGGTGACCTGGCGCCTTTGGCCCACATGTCGCTGGTGCTGCTGGGCGAAGGTAAGGCGCGCTACAAAGGCGAGTGGATGGAAGCAACCGAAGCGCTGAAAGTCGCCGGTCTGACCCCATTGACCCTGGCTGCCAAAGAAGGTCTGGCGCTGCTCAACGGTACTCAGGTTTCTACCGCTTACGCTCTGCGTGGCTTGTTTGAAGGCGAAGATCTGTTTGCTGGTGCCCTGGCCATTGGTGGTATGACTGTTGAAGCGGTGCTGGGCTCGCGCTCGCCGTTTGATGCACGCATTCATGCCGCACGCGGTCAGAAAGGCCAGATCGACGCCGCTGCCGCTTACCGCGATCTGCTGGGCGAGCGCAGCGAAGTATCCGACTCGCACCAGAACTGCGAAAAGGTCCAGGACCCGTACTCCCTGCGCTGCCAGCCGCAAGTCATGGGCGCCTGCCTGACCCAGTTCCGTCAGGCCGCCGAAGTGCTCGCCATCGAAGCCAACGCTGTCTCCGATAACCCGCTGGTGTTCGCCGCTGAAGGTGACGTGATCTCCGGCGGTAACTTCCACGCCGAGCCGGTGGCCATGGCCGCCGACAACATGGCTTTGGCCATCGCTGAAATCGGTTCCCTGAGCGAACGCCGCATTTCGCTGATGATGGACAAGCACATGTCGCAACTGCCGCCATTCCTGGTGGCCAATGGTGGCGTGAACTCCGGCTTCATGATCGCCCAGGTGACCGCGGCGGCATTGGCCAGCGAGAACAAGGCGCTGTCTCATCCGCACTCGGTGGACAGTCTGCCGACGTCGGCCAACCAGGAAGACCACGTGTCCATGGCACCGGCGGCGGGCAAGCGTCTGTGGGAAATGGCAGAAAACACGCGTGGGGTTCTGGCAGTGGAATGGCTGGCGGCGGCTCAGGGCCTCGACCTGCGTGAAGGTCTGAAAACCTCGCCAAAACTGGAAAAGGCTCGCGCCATCCTGCGCGGTGAAGTGCCGTTTTATGAGAAGGACCGTTTCTTTGCACCGGACATCAACGCGGCAAGTGAGTTGTTGGCGACGCGTTGCCTGAATGAGCTGGTTACGGCGAAGTTGCTGCCTAGCCTGTAATGGCTCCTTCTCTGATGATCGTTCCCACGCTCCGCGTGGGAATGCCTCTAGGGACGCTCCGCGTCCAGTGACGCGGAGCGTCACGGGCCTGCATTCCCACGCAGAGCGTGGGAACGATCATGTCGCCAATAAAAATAATTAAGGACGAGAAATGCAACAGCCAGAAAAGGGTTTGAAACGCGGGCTCTCTGCCCGACATATTCGCTTCATGGCGCTGGGGTCGGCTATCGGCACCGGGCTGTTCTACGGTTCTGCCTCGGCCATTCAAATGGCCGGGCCTGCGGTATTGCTCGCTTACCTGATCGGTGGCGCGGCGGTGTTCATGGTCATGCGCGCCCTCGGCGAGATGGCGGTGCATAACCCGGTGGCCGGCTCATTCGGCCAGTACGCCAGCACCTATCTGGGGCCGATGGCGGGCTTCATCCTCGGTTGGACCTACGCGTTTGAAATGGTCATCGTCGGTATGGCCGACGTCACCGCGTTCGGTATTTACATGGGCTTCTGGTTTCCGGAAGTCGCACGCTGGATTTGGGTGCTCGGCATCGTTTCGGTGGTCGGCGGCTTGAACCTGTGCAACGTCAAAGTCTTCGGTGAAATGGAATTCTGGTTGTCGCTGCTCAAGGTCGCGGCCATCGTTGCGATGATCCTGGGTGGCTTCGGCATCATGCTGTTCGGTATCAGCACCGCGCCCGGCGCCCAGGCGACCGACATCAGCAACCTCTGGAGCCATGGCGGCTTTATGCCCAACGGCGTAGGTGGCCTGATCGCTTCGTTTGCCGTGGTGATGTTTGCGTTTGGCGGCATTGAAATCATCGGCGTAACGGCGGGTGAAGCCAAAGACCCGCAGCATGTGCTGCCCCGGGCGATCAATGCCGTACCGTTGCGTATCCTGCTGTTCTACGTGCTGACGATGTTTGTGCTGATGTCGATCTTTCCTTGGCAGCAGATTGGCAGCCAGGGCAGTCCATTCGTGCAGATTTTCGACAACCTCGGGATCAGTTCGGCGGCGACCATCCTCAATATTGTGGTGATCTCGGCGGCGGTGTCGGCCATCAACAGTGACATCTTCGGCGCGGGCCGGATGATGTACGGTCTGGCCCAGCAAGGGCATGCGCCCAAGGGCTTCGCCCGCCTGTCGGTCAATGGCGTGCCATGGATGACCGTGGTGGTGATGAGTGCCGCGCTGCTGCTGGGCGTGCTGCTGAACTACCTGATTCCGGAAAACGTGTTTCTGTTGATCGCCTCCATCGCAACCTTCGCCACGGTGTGGGTCTGGCTGATGATTCTGTTCACCCAGGTGGCGATGCGTCGTTCCATGAACGCCGAGCAGGTCGCACAACTGAAATTCCCGGTGCCGTTCTGGCCTTATGCGCCGATGGCGGCGATTGCGTTCATGCTGTTCATTTTCGGTGTGCTGGGCTATTTCCCGGATACCCAGGCGGCTCTGATCGTCGGCGTGGTCTGGATTGTATTGCTGGTGCTGGCGTACCTGACGTGGGTGAAGCCGGCGGCAGGGAAGGCAGTACTGGTGGAGCGGGAACCTTCTTTTTCTCATCGATAACCTAACGGAGGCCAAGGATGAAAACTCTCTGGCAACACTGCCACGTCGCAACCATGGCGCAAGGCGTCTACTCGATTATCGAGGATGCGGCTATCGTGACGTCAGGTGCGCACATTGAGTGGATTGGTCCGCGCGGCGAACTGCCGTCAGGCGAGTACCCGGCAGTCAATGATCTTAAAGGGGCCTGGGTGACTCCGGGCCTGATCGACTGCCACACCCACACGGTGTTCGGCGGCAACCGCAGCGGTGAATTCGAGCAACGTCTGCAAGGCGTCAGCTACGCGGAAATCGCAGCGGCCGGTGGTGGCATCGCCAGCACCGTGCGCGCGACTCGCGCGGCGACTGAAGACGAGCTGTTCGCCAGCGCTGCCAAGCGTCTGAAGAGCCTGATGCGCGACGGCGTGACCACGGTCGAGATGAAGTCCGGCTACGGCCTGGACCTGGCCAGCGAACGCAAGATCCTGCGGGTCATCCGCCGTCTTGGCGCCGAGCTGCCGGTCAACGTGCGCAGCACTTGCCTGGCTGCCCACGCCTTGCCGCCGGAATACGTTGATCGCGCCGACGCTTACATCGATCACATCTGCAGCGAAATGCTTCCGGCCCTGGCGGCCGAAGGGCTGGTGGATGCGGTGGACGCTTTCTGCGAGTACCTGGCGTTTTCGCCGGAACAGGTCGAACGGGTTTTCGTCGCTGCGCAGAACCTCGGCTTGCCAGTGAAGCTGCATGCCGAGCAATTGTCGTCGCTGCACGGTTCGAGCCTGGCGGCGCGTTACCACGCATTGTCCGCCGATCATCTGGAATTCATGACCGAAGACGACGCCATCGCCATGGCCAAGTCCGGCACGGTCGCGGTATTGCTGCCCGGCGCGTTCTACTTCCTGCGGGAAACCCAATTGCCGCCGATGGATGCCCTGCGCAAACACGGCGTAAAAATCGCCATCGCCAGCGACCTCAACCCGGGCACTTCGCCGGCGCTGTCGTTGCGCTTGATGCTGAACATGGCCTGCACCTGTTTCCGCATGACCCCGGAAGAGGCCTTGGCTGGCGCAACGATTCATGCCGCCACCGCGCTGGGCATGGCCGAGACTCACGGTTCGCTGGAAGCCGGCAAAGTCGCAGACTTCGTCGCCTGGCAGATTGATCGACCGGCCGACCTGTCGTACTGGCTGGGCGGCGACCTGGAAAAACGCGTCGTGCGTCACGGCGTCGAAACAAGCGTTTAGGAGAGCAGTTGTGGATAAGGTTCTGAACTTCAAACAAGGCCGCGTGCCGCTGCTGATCAGCATGCCCCACGCCGGCCTGCGCCTGACCCCAGTGGTCGAAGCGGGATTGATTCCCGACGCGAAAAGCCTGCCGGACACCGACTGGCACATCCCCCGGCTTTACGAATTCGCCGCCGAGCTGGGCGCCAGCACCCTGGCAGCCGAGTACTCGCGGTTTGTCATCGATTTGAACCGACCGTCCGACGACAAGCCTTTATATGTCGGCGCCACCACCGGTCTGTATCCGGCGACACTGTTCGACGGCATTCCATTGTTCCGCGAAGGGCTGGAACCATCGGCCGCAGAACGAGCGACTTATCTGGAGCAGATCTGGACGCCTTATCACCGGACCTTGCAGGAGGAACTGGCACGGCTGAAAGCCGAATTCGGCTACGCGCTGCTATTCGATGCGCACTCGATCCGCTCGATCATCCCGCACCTGTTTGACGGCAAATTGCCTGACTTCAACCTCGGCACCTTCAATGGCGCCAGTTGCGATCCACAATTGGCCAGCCAGCTGGAAGCCATCTGCGCACGGCATGGCGATTACAGCCATGTGCTGAACGGTCGCTTCAAGGGCGGGCACATCACCCGGCATTACGGCAACCCGGCCGAGAACATCCATGCCGTGCAACTGGAGTTGGGTCAGTGCACG
This sequence comes from Pseudomonas sp. BF-R-26, assembly GCF_019947395.1. Taxonomy (NCBI): domain Bacteria; kingdom Pseudomonadati; phylum Pseudomonadota; class Gammaproteobacteria; order Pseudomonadales; family Pseudomonadaceae; genus Pseudomonas; species Pseudomonas sp. BF-R-26. The sequence goes on from NZ_JAGYGK010000003.1 coordinate 276,464, forward strand.
TACATGGAAGAGTTCGAGCCGTTCCGTTATCGCCCAGACCTGGCGGCACCGACGCAAGTGGTGCTCAGGGAATTGCTGCAAGGGCTGTTGGCGTGGGGCGCAAAGCACTACAGCGCATAACCCTGTGGCGAGCGGGCCTTTGTGGCGAGGGAGCTTGCTCCCGCTCGGCGGCGAAGCCGTCGTAAACCTGGCTGGTCGGGCGTATCTGATAAAACTCGGTTGAATGGTTTGGGGGCTGCTTCGCAACCCAGCGGGAGCAAGCTCCCTCGCCACAGATTGGTGTTCGCCTTGATAACGCATCAGGACAGTCGCCACCGTGCAAAACACGGTCGCCACAGGGCGCTTTTACCCTCTCGACGCTGCGTAATGTTCTGGGCACGGTGCACGAAGACACCGGCCCTCACAATAATCTGCCGCACGAGACTCTCCCGATGAAAAGACTGTTCACCCGCTGTCTCTCAATCCTCTGCGGCACGGCTCTCCTGAGCACCAGCGTTTTCGCCAACGACCCCGCTTCCTGCAAGACCGTACGCATGGGCGTGGTCAACTGGACCGACGTCATCGCCACCAGCGGCATGGCTGACGTGTTGCTCAACGGCCTCGGCTACGAAAGCAAGCAAACCAGCGCCGTGCAGCAAATCATCTTCGCCGGCATCCGCGACAAACGCCTCGATATCTTCCTCGGTTACTGGAAACCGGCGATGGATAAAAACATCGCGCCGTTCGTGGCCGCCAATCAAGTGAAGGTCATGGACAAACCGAGCCTCTCGGATGCCCAGGCGACCCTTGCCGTGCCTGACTACGTTGCGGCGGCGGGCCTTAAAACCTTCGCCGACATCGCCAGATTCAAGGATCAGCTTGGCGGCAAGATCTATGGCATCGAGCCGGGCAGCGGTGCTAACACCACGATCAAAACCATGATCGAGACCAATCAATTTGGCTTGAAGGATTTCAAGCTGATCGAGTCCGGTGAGGCCGGCATGCTTGCCGCCGTTCAGCGGGCGGTCAATCGTAAGGAGTTCGTGGTGTTCGTCGGCTGGACCCCGCATCCGATGAACATCAACATGAACATCGCCTACCTGACCGGCAGCGAAGACGTCTACGGACCGAACGAAGGTGCGGCGACCGTTTCCACCGTGACCGCGCCGGACTATGCCGAGCGCTGCCCGAACGTGAACCGCCTGCTGGAAAACCTGACCTTTACCGCGGCCCAGGAAAGCCAATTAATGGTGCCAATCATGGAGCGCAAGACGCCGCAGGATGTCGCCAGACAGTGGCTGCGTGATCATCCCGAAGATCTTCAGCGCTGGCTGGCAGGTGTCAGCAGTTTTGATGGCAAGGAGGGAGTAGCAACCGTTCAGGCCAGTTTGAAAAACTGACTGGTCGAGCGGAATCAGTGTGGCGAGGGGGGCGCAGAACCTGTGGGAGCGTGGCTTGCCCGCGAAGAACGATGACGCGTAATACCTGAAAAACCGCGGTGCATTGTTCGCGGGCAAGCCACGCTCCCACAGGATTTGCGTCGTTCAAATTTTTTGACTTCCTCTATTTGGCTGGCTGCAGGCTCATGGCTCCTTATCCACTCTCTGAACACATGGCGGCTTTCGTCGAGAAAACCCTCAGTTTCAACAGCACCGACAGCAGCCTCACCGGCCTGCGTCAGGCCTACAGCGAGATGTGCCGGGCGTTTACCCCACCGTGTCCTGCGGGGCTTGAGGTGGTCGACTTCCAATTGGCAGGCGTGGCCGTACGCTCTTGGCAACCGCCGGTCCCGCCGTCGACCAACGGTTGGCCGTGCATCGTGTATCTGCACGGCGGCGGTTGGGTGGTGGGGGATCTGGATTCCCACGCCTTCATCTGCGCCGAACTGGCGTCAGTGCTCGGGGTGATGGTAATCGCCGTCGATTATCGGTTGGCGCCGGAGCATCCGTTTCCGGCGGCGTTCGATGACTGCCTGAGTGTCTGGCGCGCGCTGCGCGCGGGACCGTTTCAACTCGACCCTGCGCGGACCCTGGTGGCAGGCGACAGCGCTGGCGGCAACCTCGCCGCTGCGTTGTGCCTCGCGGTGCGCGATGCCGGTGAGCCAATGCCATGCGCACAAGTTCTGATCTATCCGGGACTGGGCGGCGATCACCGATTGCCGTCGCGCAGCGAATGCGCCGATGCGCCATTGCTCAGCAGCAGCGATCTGGATTGTTATCACGCGTTGTATTTAGCGGGGACCCGACAACCGGGTGCCTATGCGATGCCCTTGCTCGCCGACGATTTCAGCGGTCTGCCACCGGCGTTGATCGCAGTGGCGCAGTTCGACCCGCTGCGCGATGACGGCGTGCTTTACGCCGAGCGACTCAACACAGCAGGCGTGAGCGCAACGCTTTATTGCGGGGAAGGGCTGGTTCACGGCTGTTTGCGGGCGCGGGGGCAGGTCGCCGAGGTCGACCGACTCTATGAAACCCTGCTCGGCTATTTGGCTGAGAAAACGAGCTGACAAACTCTGACGCTGCAAGGGGCATGCTCATTGAAGTAATTCGGGTTTATGATGCCGGACGGCAGAATAATAGAAGTCCCCCCAGGGATGACCTCGACCCCTTACGGAGCGCGCAATGCAGACTTTGTACCCGCAGATCAAACCCCACGCCCGGCACGATCTGGCTGTCGATAAAACCCACACGCTGTATGTCGACGAAAGCGGTTCGCCGGAAGGTTTGCCGGTGGTGTTCATCCACGGCGGCCCTGGCGCCGGATGTGATGCCCAGAGCCGCCGGTATTTCGATCCGAACCTGTATCGCATTGTCACCTTCGACCAGCGTGGTTGCGGTCGCTCCACGCCCCACGCCAGCCTGGAAAACAACACCACCTGGGATCTGGTCGCCGACCTCGAGCGGATTCGCAAGCACCTGGGCATCGACAAATGGGTGCTGTTCGGCGGCTCCTGGGGTTCGACCCTGGCCCTGGCCTACGCGCAAACCCATCCGGAACGCGTGCACGGTTTGATTCTGCGCGGGATTTTTCTCTGCCGTCCCCAGGAAATCGAGTGGTTCTACCAGTGTGGCGCCAGTCGCCTGTTTCCCGATTACTGGCAGGACTACATCGCCCCGATCCCGCAGGACGAACGCCACGACTTACTCTCGGCGTTCCACAAACGCCTGGTCGGCAACGATCAGATCGCCCAGATGCACGCGGCCAAGGCCTGGTCCATGTGGGAAGGCCGCACCGCCACCCTGCGGCCGAATCCGCTGGTGGTCGACCGCTTCTCCGAGCCTCAGCGTGCGTTGTCCATCGCCCGTATCGAGTGCCATTACTTCACCAACAATGCTTTCCTCGAGCCGAACCAACTGATTCGTGACATGGCCAAGATCGCCCACCTGCCTGGCGTTATCGTCCATGGTCGTTATGACGTGATCTGTCCGTTGGACAACGCCTGGGAATTGCATCAGGCCTGGCCGAACAGCGAATTGCAGGTGATTCGCGACGCCGGTCATGCAGCGTCCGAATCGGGTATCACCGATGCCTTGGTACGCGCCGCTGATCTGATGGCCCGTCGTATGCTCAACTTGTCGCCTGACGAAGCATGAAGGGCCTGCTGCAACGCGTGCGTGGCGCGCGAGTCGAGGTTGCGGGGGAGGTGGTTGGGGCGATAGATCAGGGGTTGCTGGTGCTGGTGGCGGTCGAGCCCGACGATACTCCGGCCAGCGCCGACAAACTTCTGCATAAACTGCTTAACTATCGAGTATTCAGTGACGCCGAGGGCAAGATGAATCTGTCCCTGGCGGACGTAGGCGGTGGGTTGCTGCTGGTCTCGCAGTTCACCCTGGCCGCCGACACCAAAAACGGGTTGCGCCCCAGTTTTTCGACCGCGGCACCTCCTGCTTTGGGTGAGGAGCTGTTCGACTATCTATTGGGTAAAGCGAAACAGGTGCATGGCACTGTGGCATCAGGTAGATTCGGCGCGGATATGCAGGTGCACCTGGTCAATGATGGCCCGGTAACCTTCCTGTTACAGACGTGAAAGCACTTGAAACATCTTTTTAAGGGCATTTCGACTGAAAACGGGGGCTTTTCCCGATAAATACTTGGTTCCCCCTGATGCGTTGTAACGCGGCCTGCTAGATAATCGCGCGCTACGGGGATCGGCGTTCGTTGGTCCGTTTTGACTTAGGTAGAGACTTGTCCGAGACCTGTTGGGGAATCATTTTGCCCCATAGGAGTCGGAACAATGCTCGCCAACTTGGCAAGAGTCGTTCGCAGGGTCGGTTTTTTTCCACCGCACACCGTGCTGGCACTTTAACTGGCCGTTGGTTTTTTGATCTGTTTTCGGCGAGGGTTGCTCGTGATTGTTAGTCCCTGTAATGCACCAAAATTGTCTGCCAAACGGTTTCGAAGCGCTCTGGTAGCAGGCTCTGCACTGCTCTGCCTGTTCAGCGCCGGCCAACTTTGGGCATTCAATCTGGATGACGTATCGGTCAAGGCAAAAGAGCTGGCCGGGCAAAAGTACGAAGCCCCGCGCAGTAACCTGCCGAATGAATTTCGCGAAATGAAATTCGCTGACTATCAAAAAATTCGGTTCCTCACGGAAAAAGCCGAATGGGCGAACCAGAAAACCCCCTTCAAGCTTTCGTTCTATCACCAGGGTATGCACTTCGATACGCCGGTGAAGATCAACGAAATCACGGCCAACACCGTCGAAGAGATCAAATACGACCCAAGTCGTTTCGATTTCGGCGACGTGAAGTTCGATCCTAAAGCCACTGAACAGCTGGGTTATGCCGGTTTCCGTGTGCTGTACCCGATCAACAAGGCCGACAAGCAAGACGAAATCATGACGATGCTTGGCGCGAGTTATTTCCGCGTCATCGGCAAGGGGCAAACCTACGGTCTGTCTGCTCGCGGCATGGCCATTGATACCGCGTTGCCATCCGGCGAAGAGTTCCCGCGCTTCACCGAGTTCTGGATTCAACAGCCGAAGCCGGGCGACAAGCACCTGGTGATCTTCGCCCTGCTGGATTCGCCGCGTGCCACCGGTGCCTATCGCCTGACCCTGCGTCCGGGCAGCGACACGGTCGTCGACGTCAAGGCCAGGATGTTCCTGCGTGACAAGGTCGCCAAACTCGGCGTTGCGCCGCTCACCAGCATGTTCCTGTTCGGCGCCAACCAGCCGTCGAAAGTGCTGAACTACCGTCGCGAACTGCACGATTCCAGCGGCCTGTCGATTCATGCTGGTAACGGCGAATGGATCTGGCGTCCACTGAACAATCCGAAACACCTGTCCGTGAGTAACTTCTCGATCGAGAACCCGCGCGGTTTCGGCTTGCTGCAACGTGGCCGTGACTTCAGTCACTACGAAGACCTCGATGACCGCTACGACAAGCGCCCAAGTGCCTGGATCGAACCGAAAGGCGATTGGGGCAAAGGCTCCGTCGATCTGGTAGAGATTCCTACCGCTGACGAAACCAACGACAATATTGTCGCTTTCTGGAGCCCGGAAAAGCTGCCTGAGCCTGGCCAGTCCCTGGACGTTGCATACCGCATGCACTGGACCATCGACGAAGCCTCCCTGCATTCGCCGGACAGCGCCTGGGTTCAACAGACCCTGCGTTCCACGGGTGACGTCAAGCAGTCGAACCTGATTCGTCAGCCGGACGGCAGCGTGGCCTATCTGGTGGATTTCGAAGGCCCGTCCCTGCAAGTCCTGCCGGAAGACGCTGAAGTACGCAGCCAAGTGAGTGTTGGCGACAACGCAGAACTGGTCGAGAACAGCGTCCGTTACAACCCTGAAACCAAGGGCTGGCGCCTGACCCTGCGGATGAAGATCAAGGATCCAAGCAAGTCCACCGAGATGCGCGCAGCACTGGTCAAGAACATCACGCCTGCCGAGGCGCTCAAGACCGCGGCACCAGCGTCCAGTTCTTCCGTTGCCAAGGCCGACAAGATCGCCGCCCGGCAGCAGGAGAAGAAGGACAAGGAAGCCAAGCAGGCTGAAACACAAGCCCAGCAAGTCAAGGATACAAAGGACAAGGACAACAAAGACGCCAAGCAGCCTGTCGCTGCCGAAGCGGCCCCAGCCACAACGGAATCGGCACCGACTGAACAAGTCCTGACCGAGACCTGGAGCTATCAGTTGCCCGCCGATGAGTAATTCACAAGTACAGCCACAAACGCTTGCCGAATATCTGGCGCATTTGCCGATGAGCGACGAGCAGCGCGCGGAACTCGCGGGTTGCAAGTCTTTCAGTGAACTGCACGAACGTCTGTCGTCCTCGACGTTCGACGCGCCGACCGAGGCTGCTCAAGCCTCGGTCGGCCGGCGCCTGACCCTGAACACCGTCGAAGAACTGGCGGACGCGGAAATGCTGGTGCTCGACGCCAGCGGTCGGGTTTGCCTCAAGGCAACCCCACCGATCCGTCGGACCAAAGTCGTGCCCGAGCCGTGGCGCACCAACATTCTGGTGCGTGGCTGGCGTCGGCTGACGGGGCGCACCAATCCGCCGGCCCCGCCGAAGGATGAGAACGTGCTGCCAGCGGCTCGCTGGCGCACCGTCGGTTCGATCCGACGCTACATTCTGCTGGTGCTGATGCTCGGTCAGACGATCGTCGCCGGTTGGTACATGAAAGGCATCATGCCGTACCAGGGCTGGTCGTTCGTCGATCTTGAAGAAGTCCTGCATCAACCTCTGACCCAAACCGCCACGCAGGTGCTGCCATATGCCTTGCAAACCAGCATTCTGATTATGTTCGGGATTCTGTTCTGCTGGGTTTCGGCTGGTTTCTGGACCGCGCTGATGGGCTTCCTTGAGTTGATCACCGGCCGTGACAAGTACCGCATTTCCGGCGCCAGCGCCGGTAACGAGCCGATCGCCAAGGACGCCCGCACCGCACTGGTGATGCCGATCTGCAACGAAGACGTGCCGCGGGTGTTCGCCGGTTTGCGGGCGACCTTCGAATCGGTTGCGGCCTCGGGTAATCTGGATCGCTTCGACTTTTTCGTGCTCAGCGACAGTAATGACGCCGACATCTGCGTTGCCGAGCAGCAGGCCTGGCTGGATGTCTGCCGTGAAGGCAAAGGCTTCGGCAAGATCTTCTATCGTCGCCGTCGCCGCCGCGTAAAACGTAAAAGTGGCAACCTCGACGACTTCTGCCGTCGTTGGGGCGGTGACTACAAGTACATGGTCGTACTCGACGCCGACAGCGTGATGAGCGGCGAATGCCTGAGCAGTCTGGTGCGCCTGATGGAAGCCACGCCGGACGCCGGGATCATCCAGACCGCGCCGCGTGCGTCGGGCATGGACACCCTTTATGCGCGTATGCAGCAGTTCGCCACGCGTGTGTACGGTCCGCTGTTCACTGCCGGTCTGCACTTCTGGCAGTTGGGCGAATCCCACTACTGGGGTCACAACGCGATTATCCGCATGAAGCCGTTCATCGAGCACTGCGCCCTGGCGCCGTTGCCCGGTAAAGGCGCGTTTGCCGGTGCGATTCTGTCCCACGACTTCGTCGAAGCTGCGCTGATGCGCCGTGCCGGCTGGGGCGTATGGATTGCCTACGACTTGCCGGGCAGCTACGAAGAACTGCCACCGAACCTGCTGGACGAACTCAAGCGTGATCGTCGCTGGTGCCACGGCAACCTGATGAACTTCCGGCTGTTCCTGGTCAAGGGCATGCACCCGGTGCACCGTGCGGTGTTCCTGACCGGCGTGATGTCGTACCTGTCTGCGCCGTTGTGGTTCTTGTTCCTGGTGTTGTCGACGGCCTTGCTGGCGGTCAACACGTTGATGGAGCCGCAATACTTCCTGGAACCGCGTCAGCTCTATCCACTGTGGCCACAATGGCAGCCGGACAAGGCGATTGCGCTGTTCTCGACGACCATCGTGCTGCTGTTCCTGCCGAAGTTGCTGAGCATCATCCTGATCTGGGCCAAGGGCGCGAAAGAGTTCGGTGGCAAGTTCAAGGTGACGCTGTCGATGCTGCTGGAGATGTTGTTCTCCATGCTGCTGGCGCCGGTGCGGATGATTTTCCACACCCGTTTCGTACTCGCCGCGTTCCTCGGCTGGGCCGCGACCTGGAACTCGCCACAACGTGACGATGACTCCACACCATGGAGCGAAGCGGTAAAACGCCACGGTCCGCAAACCTTGCTGGGCTTCTTCTGGGCGCTGTTGGTGATCTGGCTGAACCCGAGCTTCCTCTGGTGGCTGGTGCCGATTGTCGGTTCGCTGATGCTGTCGATCCCGGTATCGGTGATCTCCAGCCGTGTCGGCCTGGGCCTCAAGTCCCGTGACGAAAGCCTGTTCCTGATCCCTGAGGAATACAATCCGCCACAGGCGTTGCTGGCGACCGATCAGTACACCCACGAAAACCGTTGGCATGCGCTGAACGACGGCTTCGTCCGGGCAGTGGTCGATCCACAACAGAACGCCTTGGCGTGCGCGCTGGCGACGTCCCGTCACCGTCAGGCAGAGCCGATCGAATGGCTGCGTATCGAGCGGGTTCGCCATGCGATGAAGGTCGGGCCTGCCGGGTTGACCAACGACGAGCGTGTGGCCCTGCTGAGCGATCCGGTGGCACTGGGTCGCTTGCATGAGCAAGTCTGGAACGAAGGTCATGCCGAGTGGCTACAAGCCTGGCGCACATCGGTGGATGCCGATCCCCATGCGCCGCTGCTGCCGCTCAAGCCTGTGAGCGTGCAGCCTCAGTTGGCCTAATGAAAAACCCCGCGAAAGCGGGGTTTTTTTTGGCTGATGATCATTCCCACGCGCTGCCGGGAACGCCTCATACAGTTGATCTGACTGAACCCAACTTTGTGTTCGGCACAGATCCTGTGGGAGCGGGCTTGCCCGCGATTGCATCACCCCGGTTTCAAGCGAACCGGGATGCCCGCATCAGCTCAAACCTTGAACCGCCCCACCAGCATCTGCAAATGCGTCCCCAACCGCGCCAGTTCGACGCTGGAGGCCGCGGTCTCTTCACTGGCGGCCGAGGTCTGCTCGGACACATCACGCACGTTCAGCACGCTACGGTTGATCTCTTCGGCCACTGCGCTCTGTTGCTCGGCAGCGGCGGCGATCTGCTGGTTCATCGACTGGATCGCCGACACGGTGCGGGTGATGCTTTCCAGCGAGCTGCCGGCGCGACGGGTCAGTTCGACGCTGCTGTCGGTCAGGCTGCGGCTGTTGTCCATGATGGTCGCGACTTGCTGAGTGCCGGTTTGCAGGCCGACGATCAACTCTTCGATTTCTTCGGTGGACTTCTGGGTGCGCTGGGCCAGGCTGCGGACTTCGTCAGCGACCACCGCAAAACCGCGCCCGGCTTCACCGGCGCGGGCGGCTTCGATGGCGGCGTTGAGCGCCAACAGGTTGGTTTGCTGGGCCACGGACTTGATCACGTCGAGCACGCTGCCGATCTTGTCGCTTTCGCGCTTCAGATGCCCCATGGCTTCGGTGGAGTTACCGACTTCGGTAGCCAGGCGCTCGATCTGGGCGATGGCTTCGCCAACCACCCGGTCACCCTCGCGGGCCTGCTGGTCGGCGGCGACGGCAGCTTCGGATGCTTCCTCGGCGTTGCGCGCGACTTCCTGCACCGTGGCGGTCATTTCGTGCATGGCGGTGGCCACCTGATCGGTCTCGACCTTCTGGCTGTTGACCCCGGCGCTGGTCTGCTCAGTGACGGCGGACAGCTCTTCAGCGGCGCTGGCGATTTGGGTCACGCCATCGCTGATGCCACCGATCAGATCTCGCAGGCCCAGGGTCATGCTCTGCATGGCGCGCTGTAACTGACCCAGTTCGTCCCGGCGTTCGGACGTCAGGTTGTGAGTCAGGTCGCCCGCGGCGACACGCTCGGCCACTTTGAGGGTCTGGCTCAGCGGAATGACGATCTGGCGAGTGATGGCCCAAGCCGCGAACAAGCCAAAGGCCGACGCGAGGACGGTGGCCATCAGCAGCAAGTTTTTGGCGTGTGCCGCATCGGTGTCACGCACGACGGTTTGCGAGACTGTGAGCTTTTTGCTGAGGTCGAGCAGAATGTCGCCTTGCGTGCTCATGCGTTTGAGGGCGGCAGCGCTGGCGACCTGGGAGTCGCGGAACTGGCTGACAGCCGCGCGATAGGCTTTGAGTGAGTCGGTCGCCTGTTGCAGGTTATCGATGTGTTGTTCCGGCAGTTGAGACGGCAGGCTTTCGAGGTTTTTCAGAGCGTTGCCAATGGCGTCCAGCGCAGGCTGCTCGGCCTCGGGTTTGCCGCTGTAGGTATAGCCGCGGACCTGGAAACGCGCTTGCTGGATCAGCTTGCTCAGGTCGATCACGCTGTTGAACTGAGCGACGCTGTCGCCTTGCAACAAGGAATTTTCGACTTCGGCGACACGGGCCACGGCGTTATCGGCGGTGGCGCCCAGTTTGCTGCGAGCATTTTCGCGGGTAGCGGTGGCCTGAGTCATATCAGCGAAGGCGCGTTTGTATTCGCTGACCGCGGCCAATTGTTGGTCGATCATTGCCACGTCGGCAGGCTGTTCGATCAGCGTGCGGGCGGTTTTCAGGCCGGTTTCGAGTTGGCCGATCAGCTCGTTGACAGCGCCCGGGCCTTGTTCGCCACGGCGCATGTCGTAATCCATGCGGGCGAGGCGCAGGTCTTTGGTCAGCTCATTGAGGCTGGAAATAAACCCAAGCGTATCGCCACGGCTGATCACACCGCTCAGACCGGTCCAGCCGGTGAAGGTGATCAACAAGGTCAGAAGCAGCACCAGACCGAAGCCGATACCTAGTTTGCGATTGACGCTTACGTTTCCCAGTTTCTCGGCTAGCCAACGGTACATGCTGCAACTCCCTCGGACCATTAATCGGTTTTATGGGAACTGTATCGGCCGGCTGGCAGGGATCTGTAGGCGAGTAAACACTTGTGGCGAGGGAGCTTGCTCCCGCTTGGGCGCGAAGCGGCCACCGCTTTTTACCAGCAAGACGCATTCACCGGTTTTACGACTGCTTCGCAGCCGAGCGGGAGCAAGCTCCCTCGCCACAGGGTAAGTGTCTGGGGTTAGAAGAGGCGTGCCAGCAGCGCAGTAACGGCGGTTTCGACTCGCAGGATGCGGTCGCCAAGTTGCACCGGTTGCAGGCCGGCCTTGCCCAGCAAATCGATTTCGTAGGGAATCCAGCCGCCTTCGGGGCCGATGGCCAGGGTCACGGGTTCGTTCAGGCCACGAGGGCAGGGCGGGTAGTTACCGGGATGGCCGACCAGACCGAGGGTGCCTTCGGTAATGGCCGGCAAACGATCTTCGACAAAGGGCTTGAAGCGCTTCTCGATGACGACTTCCGGCAGCACGCTGTCGCGAGCCTGTTCAAGACCCAGGATCAACTGCTCGCGAATCGCCTCGGGTTCCAGGAATGGGGTTTGCCAGAAGCTCTTCTCAACGCGATAGCTGTTCACCAGCACGATGCGCGGCACACCCATGGCGGCCACGGTCTGAAACACCCGACGGAGCATTTTCGGTCGCGGCAGCGCCAACACCAAGGTCAGTGGCAGCTTGGCCGGTGGCGGCTGGTCGAGGGTGACGCGCAACTCAGCCTCATCGGCGTCCAGGCGCAGCAACTCGGCCGAGCCCATCAACCCACCGATACGCCCGACCCGCAGGCTGTCGCCCACCACCGAGCGGTGGACTTCCTGCATATGAGTCAACCGGCGATCGCGCAGGATCACCCGGTCGGCCGCAATGAAGTCGGCCTCTTCGAGGAGCAGCAGGTTCACGCTTGAGTCGCTGGCGGCTGGTCGTTGTGATCGTCAGCCGGCTGATCGTCCGGGTGTTCGCCGCGCTTGCTGATCAGGCTACCGAACAGGATGCCGATCTCGAACAGCAGCCACATCGGTACGGCCAACAGCGTCTGCGAGAAGATGTCCGGTGGCGTCAGAATCATGCCGACCACGAAGCAGCCAATGATCACGTACGGGCGGATTTTCTTCAGGTAGGCGACGTTGACCACGCCGATCCACACCAGCAGCACCACAGCCACCGGAATCTCGAACGCCACGCCGAAGGCGAAGAACAGCGTCATGACGAAATCGAGGTAGCTGCTGATGTCGGTCATCATTTCCACGCCGGCCGGGGTGGCGGCGGCGAAGAACTTGAAGATCAGCGGGAACACCAGGTAATAGGCGAACGCCATGCCGGTATAGAACAGCATGATGCTCGATACCAGCAAGGGCACGGCGATGCGCTTCTCATGCTTGTACAGGCCCGGTGCGATGAAGCCCCAGATCTGATGCAGAATCACCGGGATCGCCAGGAACAGCGAAACCATCATGGTCAGTTTCAGCGGCGTCAGGAATGGCGAGGACACGTCGGTGGCGATCATTGTCGCACCGGCCGGCAGGTACTGACGCAGCGGCGTGGAGACGAAGGTATAGATCTGCTGGGTGAAGGCGAACAACCCGGCGAAGATGATGAAGATCGCCGCTACGCAACGCAGCAGGCGAGTGCGCAACTCGGTGAGGTGCGAAACCAGCGGCATGTGCTGGTCGTTTTCGGGGAGATCGCTCATGGGGCTCGCGGCGGCAAAGTGGTGTCGTGAGGCGCCGGTGTTGTCGGCGCGGCGGCAGGAGCAACAGGTTCTACTGGAGTTGCAGGTGCAGGTTCAGCGGCTGCAGCCACCGGCATAGCCTCAGCCGCTGGCGCATGAATCGTCTGCGTCGCGACAGGTTCCACCAGCGTCGGCTCCTGCTGAGTTGGCGTGAAAATCTTCCGCGCCTCCTGCTCCAGGGACAGAATGTGCTCGTTGTGCAGTTGCCGGCGAATCTCGTCGGCACCGATTTCACGTTCAACTTCCTGTTTGATCGCGTTGAAGCTGCGCTTCAGCCGCCCAACCCACAGGCCGGCGGTGCGCGCAGCGCCCGGCAGACGCTCGGGGCCCAGCACCAGCAGGGCGACGAGGCCGACAAGCAGCAATTCAGAGAAGCTGATACCAAACATTAGTCAGTGCTCACGAGTCTTTGCGGATCGGCTCTTCGACTTTTTGCGCCTGCACGTCGATGGTGTGCGGCGGGTTCACGGACTGTGTGGTCTGTGGCTGAACAGGTGGAACCGGTTGGGCCGGGGTCGCTGTCGGGTCAGCCGGTTTCTCGTCGTCGTTCATGGCTTTACGAAAGCCCTTGATCGACTCGCCCACGTCAGTGCCGAGGTTTTTCAGTTTCTTGGTGCCGAACACCAGCACCACGACAACCAGGATGACGACCCAGTGTTTCCAGTCAAAAATGCCCATGTTGCGTTCCTCTCTAAATAGTTGTTCAGGCGGACGGGCGAGAGGCTTTCTCGGCGTGTCCGGACAGACCGAAGCGACGGTCCAGTTCATCGAGCACAGCCTGTGGATGCTGCCCCAGTTGGGCGAGCATGACCATGCTGTGGAACCACAAATCGGCGGTTTCGTAGATCACATCGCTGCAGTCACCGCTGATGGCGGCATCCTTGGCGGCAATGATGGTTTCGACCGACTCTTCGCCGACTTTTTCCAGAATCTTGTTCAAGCCCTTGTGGTACAGGCTGGCGACATACGAGCTATCGGCGGCGGCGCCTTTGCGCTCTTCCAGCACCTGGGCCAGACGGGTCAAAGTGTCACTCATGTTTGTGTCCTGCGGAATAGATAGCGTGCGGGTCTTTCAGCACCGGGTCGACGGTTTTCCAGTCGCCGTTCTCGAAGACGCGGTAGAAGCAGCTCTGACGGCCGGTATGGCAGGCGATGTCGCCGATCTGCTCAACCATCAGGATGATCACGTCAGCGTCACAGTCCAGGCGCATCTCATGCAGGGTCTGCACGTGGCCGGACTCTTCGCCCTTGCGCCACAGCTTGCCACGGGAACGTGACCAGTAAATGGCACGGTTCTCGGCGGCGGTCAATTCCAGTGCTTCGCGGTTCATCCAGGCCATCATCAGGACGCGTCCGGTCTTGTGATCCTGGGCAATCGCCGGCACCAGGCCATCGGCGTCCCACTTGATCTCGTCCAGCCAGTTTTTCATCTTCGACTCCGACAGCGGGCTCTACTTCAATAGTTGAGGCCAATGTTCAAATTCAGCGTTCAAACAGTGTGCCAGCCGATCATCCAACTGGCTATCGGCGAACGACCAGATACAAGCCGACCGCCACCATGATTCCGGCGGGCCAATGCCCCAATTCGTTCAGTGGGCCACCGGCTGCGAGTATCGTGCCACCCGCCAGGTGAGCGGTGCCGAGCAACCGCAGGAACCAGTCGTCCTTGCGCTTGTGCCAAGGGGGTGGTGGGTCGTTGGCGTGGGGCTGGGACATGCGCTCGAGCAGGTCGCGGGCCATGTTGGCCAGATGCGGGATCTGCTCGAACTGGCTCTGCACGTTGCCTAACAAGGCTTTGGGGCTGACGCGCTCGCGCATCCAGCGTTCGAGGAACGGCTGGGCGGTGTTCCACAGATCGAGGTCCGGGTACAGCTGACGGCCCAGGCCTTCGATGTTCAACAGGGTTTTTTGCAGCAAGACCAATTGCGGCTGCACTTCCATGTTGAAGCGTCGAGCGGTCTGGAACAGGCGCATCAGCACCTGGCCGAAGGAAATATCTTTTAACGGTTTTTCGAAGATCGGCTCGCACACGGTACGGATCGCTGCTTCGAACTCGTTGAGTTTGGTTTCCGCCGGTACCCAGCCCGAATCGATGTGCAACTGCGCGACACGCCGGTAATCACGCTTGAAGAACGCGAACAGGTTGCGCGCCAGATAGTCCTGGTCTTCCGGGGTCAGGCTGCCGACGATGCCGCAGTCGATCGCGATGTACTGCGGGCTCCACGGTTGCACGGTACTGACGAAGATGTTGCCGGGGTGCATGTCGGCGTGGAAGAAGCTGTCGCGGAACACCTGGGTGAAGAAAATCTCCACACCACGCTCGGCGAGCATTTTCATGTCGGTGCGCTGGTCGGCCAGGGTCGCGAGGTCGGTGACCTGAATCCCGTAGATGCGCTCCATCACCAGCACTTTCGGCCGGCACCAGTCCCAATAGACTTGCGGCACATAGAGCAGCGGCGAACCTTCGAAATTGCGCTTCAGCTGGCTGGCGTTAGCCGCCTCGCGCAGCAGGTCGAGTTCGTCGTAGATGGTTTTTTCGTAGTCGCTGACCACGTCCACCGGGTGTAGCAAGCGAGCGTCGGCCGAGAGTTTTTCCGCGGCGCGGGCAAGAATGAACAGCCACGCCAGGTCCTGGGCAATGATCGGTTTGAGGCCCGGGCGGATCACCTTGACCACTACTTCTTCACCGGTTTTCAGCTGCGCGGCATGCACTTGCGCCACCGAGGCCGAGGCCAGTGGCTCGACGTCGAAACGGCTGAAGACTTCACTGATTTTTTTGCCAAGCTGCTCTTCGATCAGCCGGACCGACACTTGCGAGTCGAATGGCGGCACGCGGTCCTGCAGTTTCATCAGTTCATCGGCGATGTCTTCGGGCAGCAGGTCGCGGCGCGTCGAAAGGATCTGGCCAAACTTGATGAAAATCGGCCCCAGGTCCTGCAACGCCAGGCGCAGTCGCGCACCACGGCTCAGGTCCAGCGTCTTGCGCGGAAACCAGCGCCACGGCAAGGCGTAGCGCAGCGCCAGCAGAAACCAGGGCAGTGGCAGGGCGAACAGCAAGTCATCGAGGCGGTAGCGAATCACAACGCGCTGGATGCGCAACAAACGGCGGACGGCAAGCAGCTTCATGCGTTATCGCTTGGGTCGAGGGATCGGAAAAGGCGCTCGAAACGCGCCTCGAGACGTTCCAGATCGAGCTTGATCTGGTCCAGTTCATTAAAACGGGCGTCAGCTTCGCGCTGACCGACGAGGGCGCGCGATTCTTCGGCCAGGTATTCGCCCAGGTTCTGATTCAGGCTGGCGAACCCTTGCTGATACCAGCGTGCGCGACTGCGCAGGTGACCGCCGACCAGTTGCGTGGCCACAGGTCCCAGCCAGCGCGAGAGTTCGTACTCCCAGTCCAGTTCGAGGTCCTGAAGGATCGTCGCCAGTTCCAGCAGCACGCCGCTGTCGCCGTCGAGTTCGACTTCCGGGGCATGCAGAACCGAAGTCTTGTCCTTGCTCGTCGCCAGTTTCAGCAGGCTTGAGGCCGGTGCGCGCAAGGTGCAATCGGCACCGCTTTCCCACTGGGAGGCGAGCATCAGGCCTTCATCGCTGGGCAGGATGAACACTTGCAGCGCCGGGCTGCGGCAGTCGACGGCAATCACCTTGCCACTCAAATGCGCCAGTCGCGGCAGCGCTGTGCTGTCGAGACGCAGCACCCGGTTCAAACCGAGTTCAACGCTGGCGAGCAGGCCGGCCAGCAACATCAGGGCTTGATGCCGCGGTGCAGGGCGACGATGCCTGCGGTCATGTTGTGGTACGTCACGCGGTCGAAACCGGCTTCGACCATCATCGACTTCAGGGTTTCCTGGTTCGGGTGCATGCGGATCGATTCGGCCAGGTAGCGATAGCTTTCCGAATCATTGGTGATCAGCTTGCCCATCAACGGCATGAAGGCGAACGAATAGGCGTCGTAGGCCTTGGACATCAGCGCGTTGGTCGGCTTGGAGAATTCCAGTACCAGCAAACGGCCGCCCGGTTTCAGCACGCGCAGCATCGAGCGCAGGGCGTCTTCTTTATGCGTCACGTTGCGCAGGCCGAAGGCGATGGTCACGCAATCGAAATGGTTGTCCGGGAACGGCAGCTTTTCAGCGTCGGCCTGGACGAATTCGACGTTGCCGGACACACCCAGATCCAGCAGGCGGTCACGACCGACCTTGAGCATGGATTCGTTGATGTCGGCCAACACTACCTGGCCAGTCGGTCCCACAAGATGCGAGAACTTGCGGGTCAGGTCGCCAGTGCCGCCGGCGATGTCCAGCACGCGGTTACCGGTGCGCACGCCCGACAATTCGATCGCGAAACGCTTCCACAGACGGTGCATGCCGCCCGACAGGAGGTCGTTCATCAGGTCGTACTTGGCGGCTACCGAGTGGAAAACCTCAGCGACTTTTTCCGCTTTCTGGCTTTCCGGAACGTTTTTGAAGCCGAAGTGAGTGGTGGGTTCGGCATCGCTGCCTTTGCGCTGATCAGTCATATCGCTGTCACCAAAAGAGAATGCGGGACATTCTAATCCCGGTGGCCTGCTTTGTCTTGGCAAGGCTGAAGGTAAGATAGGCAACTACCGGGACGTTTTGACGCATGCAGGGTCAAGATGTCTTGAGCAAGTCACGATAAAGCAGGAGTCATTCGATGGCCCGTATTAGTGTTGAGCGTGCCCACGGCCTGGGTAAGGAAGCGGCCCGCGAGAAGGCCGACAAGTTGGCGCAGAAACTGTCCGAACAATATGGCCTGGAGCCGCAGTGGTCCGGCGACACCCTGAATCTCAGACGCTCGGGTGTAAAAGGGGCGGTATATGTGGGCGAGGACTCGATCAAGGTCGATGTCGAATTGGGCCTGTTGATGTCCGCCATGAGCGGCACCATCAAATCGGAAATCGAAAGGGCGCTCGATAAAGCACTGACCTGATCCACTTCCATCTGTGGAATGCGGTCCCTGTGGGAGCGAGCCTGCTCGCGAAAGCGGTCTTTCAGTCGACATCAATGTTGAATGTGCCTGCCTCTTTCGCGAGCAGGCTCGCTCCCACATTTGTTTGTGGTGCGCCCAAAGGTTTATGTCACTTGTTAGGGTGCCGTTTCTAATTATTCTCACTACTTTGTGCCTGAGCCCGACTCTCTGCGGGCAGTTCCTCGACCCTTCTGCGCGTGAGGTGCACCATGGCCAAAGTTATTTTGAAGAAAAAAGTCGACGTTGAGACTAACGCCCTGGGCGACGTCAAATCGTATGCCCGCAAGATCTGGCTCGCTGGTCTGGGTGCTTACACCAAGGTCGGCCAAGAGGGTAGCGAGTACGTTCAAGAGCTGATCAAAGCTGGTCAAGCTGTTGAAAAGAAAGGCAAAAAAGTAGTCACTGAAAAACTTGAAGCGGCCAATGCCGAGATCGATGAAGCCAAGAGTGAAGTGAGCACTTTCAAAGGCAAAGTCGAACTTCAACTCGACAAAGTCGAAAGGGCTTTCGATACACGTATCGCAAGTGCCTTGAATCGTATCGGCATTCCGTCTAAACATGACGTTGAGACACTCTCTGCTAAGCTCGATGAGCTGACGGCATTGCTCGAACGTGTCGCGCGTAAATCTTAAGGAGAACGGGATGGCTGGTAAAAAGAATACTGAAAAAGAAGGCAGCTCGTGGATCGGGAAGGTCGAAGACTACTCCCGCAAGATCTGGCTGGCTGGTTTAGGCGTGTACTCGAAGATTGACACTGACGGCAGCAAGCTCTTCGATACATTGGTTAAGGACGGCGAGAAAGCCGAGAAGCTCACCAAGAGCGCTGTCGGCAAAAAAGTCGATGCCGCCAAGGACTCCGCTTCGTCGGCCAAGTCGCGCATCAGCGGCGTGAAAGATCGTGCACTGGGCAAATGGGATGAGCTGGAAGGGGCTTTCGACAAGCGTCTGAACAGCGCCATTTCGCGCCTGGGTGTACCGAGCCGCAATGAGGTCAAGGCACTGCACAGCAAGGTCGATACCCTGACCAAGCAAATCGAAAAACTCACCGGTGCCAAGGTTGCGCCTGTTGCGGCGAAAACCGCGGCGGCCAAACCAGCGGCCAAAAGCGTAGCCAAACCATTGGCCAAGGCTGCCGCTAAACCGGCAACCAAAACTGCCGCGGCGAAACCTGCAGCCAAATCGGCCGCAAAACCTGCCGCCAAACCAGCTGCTAAACCGGCGGCCAAACCTGCAGCTAAAACCGCAGCAGCCAAACCTGCCGCAGCGAAGAAGCCAGCAGTGAAAAAACCGGTCGCCCCGAAAGCGGCTGCACCGAAACCAGTAGCGGCTGCTGCCAAGCCGGTAACCCCGGTCAGCACGGCGAACTCCGCCACTGCACCGACCCCTGCTGTAACCCCGACTGCCACGCCGGCTCCATCGACGCCAACCAGTCAGTCCTGATTTCAGGACTAAAAAAACGCCCGGCCTGCAAAGGTCGGGCGTTTTTGTTTTGAAGATTCAAGATTTGGGTCGCTTGTCGAAAAAAGATCGCAGCCTTCGGCAGCTCCTACAGGGGATTGCGTACACCTGTAGGAGCTGCCGAAGGCTGCGATCTTTTGATCTTAATGCTCTTCGAGGTATTGCAACGCCAACCGCTCGGTCGCGACCTTGATCGGCGGCAGCAAGTGCGGCGCCACCAGCATCATGATCTGATACACCACCAGCCTCACTTCACCTTCACGGTCGAGAATCCGCTGATAGTCCAGCGAGAACAGCAACGTCATGGTGATTTGTTCCACCAGCTGCCCCAGCGCCTGGGTGTCACTGACCAACTGACCTTGAGCTTTCAACTGTGCCAGCAATGACGCCAGTGTGCGCTTCAACGCATTGAGCAGGTTGCGTATCCCCTTGGCCAGTTTCGGCAGGCGGCCGGCAAGGTTCGACAGATCCTGGAACAGAAACCGGTAGTGGGCCAGGCGTTCGATGATCAGGTGCAGGAACAGCCAGTAATCGTCAGGTGCCAATTCCACATCGGACGGTGGATCGAGCAAGGGCGTCAGCTCGGCCTGGAAGCGCTCGAACAGCCCGAGGATCAGCGGTTCCTTGCCGTGGAAATGGTAGTAGAGGTTACCCGGGCTGATGCCCATTTCGTTGGCCACTTCCATGGTGGACACATTCGGTTCGCCCTTCTGATTGAACAACTGCAGGGCACATTCGAGAATCCGGTCGCGGGTTTTCATCCAGTCTTCTTAATGGTCGAGTCATGCCACGGCCATTGGCGGCCGTGGTTCGTTGAACGTCAGCGCACGCGCACGTAAGTACCGGGTGCCGCCTCCATCGGTGGATAGTTCTGGTTGCCGAGGGCCATCTGGGTTTCATGTTGTGCGCCGGAGCGTTCCTGAATCCAGCCCAGCCATTGCGTCCACCAACTGCCGTCGACGCGCTTGGCGTCGTAATACCAGGCCCGCGGATCGCTGCTCAGTTTCGGATTCTCGACGTAGTTGGCTTTCGGATTGTGGGGCGGGTTCAGAATGCTCTGCACATGACCGCTGTTGGACAGCACAAAGCGCCGCTCGCCACCCAGCAGCAATGCCGAGCGATACACCGCATCCCACGGGGTGATGTGATCATTCATGCCCGCCACGCTGAAACTGTCGACGGTGACTTTCTGCAGGTCGATCGGCGTGCCGCACACTTCCAGCCCACCCGGATGACTCAGCGGGTTGTGCTTGAAGAAATCCAGCAGGTCGCCATGAAACGCCGCCGGCAGGCGCGTGTTGTCATTGTTCCAGTAGAGGATGTCGAACGCCGGCGGCTCCTTGCCCAGCAGGTAGTTATTGACGAAGTAATTCCAGATCAAATCGTTGGGACGCATCCAGGCAAACACCCTGGCCATGTCGCGACCTTCCAGAACGCCCTTCTGATATGAGCGGCGCTTGGCCGCTTCCAGCGTTTGTTCGTCGGCGAAGAGGGTGGCCGGGCTGTCGATCTGGCTGTCGAGCATGCTGACCAGGTAGGTCGCGCTGGACACCCGTCGTAGCTGCCGCTTGGCCTGCAAATGCCCTTGCAGCGCGGCGATGGTCAGCCCACCCGCGCAGGCTCCCATCAGGTTGACCTCGCGAGCGCCGGTGATCGCCCGGCACACATTCATCGCTTCTTCGGCGGCTTCGACGTAGGACGACAACCCCCATTCGCGATGACGCACATCGGGATTGCGCCAGCTGATAATGAAGGTCTGCAAACCGTTTTTAAGGGCGTACTGGACGAAGCTGTTGCCGGGGCTCAAGTCGAAAATGTAGTACTTGTTGATCTGTGGCGGCACGATCAGCAATGGCTTTGAATACTGTTTTTCGCTCATCGGCTTGTACTGGATCAGCTCCAGAAGCTCATTGCGAAACACCACGGAGCCGGTAGTGGTGGCAACCGTTTTGCCCACCTCGAACGATTGCTTGGTGACTTGTCTGGGCAGGCCGTCGTTATGCAGGAGGTCGTCGAGCAGATGGCCGATACCCCGCACCAGACTGTTGCCGCCGGAGTTGAAAAATTCCTTGATCGCCAGCGGATTGAGCAGGGTGTTGGATGGCGCCACGGCGTCGTTGATCAAGGCAAAGGCGAAGTGGGCGCGGGCACGATCCTCCGGGCTCATGTTGCTTTCGTCGATCCAGCTTTTGACTTCTTTCTGCCAGCTCAGATAGGCCTGCAGGCTGCGGCGATAAAAAGGATTGAGGCTCCACGTCGGGTCGGCAAAGCGACTGTCCTGCGGGTTGGTCGGGTGCAAGGTTTCACCCAACAGTACGCGGCCCAACTGGCCGCCCAGCTTCAAGGCATGCCGGGCCGTATACACCGGATTGCGCAGGCCGTGGGTGGCCAGGCTGCGCAAGGTCGAAAGCAGGTCCCGGCCGCGCAGACCGGTAACCGCACTCTGTGCATTGATGAATGCAGCGGGAGTGGGCAATGAGCCCTTCGCTGGTTTGTCGCGCATGAGTTAACACTCCTTCGTCGTCAGGCCAAAAACAAACACACCCGAACAAAACACCATAGACGCTGTTGCGGGTTGTTGCGCGGCACGGCGTCCTGCCAACTCCTTTTAGTAAACAAAAGCCGGGGTCGGTTAACCGCCCGATGGCGCCGGATGTGGATGCATTACTGCGCGCTGACGTTCCTCCTCAAGAAACTTCATGATGATCGGTGCCACCGCTTCGGCCCGGGTAATCAAAAACAGATGGCCGTCGTCGATGATGTGCAGTTGGGCGTTTGGAATTCGCCAGGCCAACATGCGCATGTTGATAAGTGGAATCAGTGGGTCATCGTCGCCGGCCAACACCAAAGTTGGCTGGTTGATCTTGTGCAGCCAGTGAATGCTGGTCCAGCCGAGGCCGGCGAACAGCTGCCAGTAATAACCGAGTTTGCCTGCCGAGCGGACCCTGGCGGCGTGACTGGCAGCCAGGGTCGGATCGCGACGGAACGAGCCGCCATAGATCATTGGTGCGATGCGGATCACATGGGATGGCTGGATGTAGCGCCGTGGGCTGGCCATCATCCACAGCACTTTCGGCTTGCCCGGAACCATCACGGCGCCAGCCGCTGTGGCAGCCAGCACCAGCTTCTTGCAGCGCTCGGGATAGTCATGGGCGAACTGCTGCGCCAGAGCGCCACCCCACGAAACGCCAATCACATTGACTTGCCCGTAATCGAGATAGTCGAGCATTCGCGCCGTGAGTTTCGCCAGGCCCGAAAAGCGATACGGGCGGTTGGGAGTCGATGAGCCGCCGACGCCGGGTACGTCGAAGGCGATGACTTCCAGGTCCGGATCCAGAGCCTGGACGAACGGGAATATCAGCTCCAGGTTGGCGCCGATGCCGTTGAAAATCAGCAAGGGCGTCAAGTGAGGCTTGCCGGGGCGTACCGCGGTGCGGAGGGTCTGGCCATCCAGGTTGACGGTACGAAAGACGAACGGTTGCGGCATGCACAGAGCCCTGTAGGTTTTAAACGCTGATCGAGCCGTCCCGGGCCGTCGCAGAATGTTCGAGGTTGGCCTCGAGAGTAATCGATAGAGATCGCGGCACCTCCCAGTGCCGCGGACTGCGAGTTATTTGAAGCTCAACGTTCATGCACGTAGGTACCCGGCGAAGCTTCGCCCGCGGGATAGGCCTTGTTGCCAAGGTTGGCGGGGGATTTCTTCAGTTTGCCCGAACGCTCGGCCTGCCACGCCTGCCAGTGCAACCACCAGGAATCGGTGTGCTTGGTGGAATTTTCCATCCACTCTTCGGCTTTGACCGGCATTTCGGTGCTGGTCATGTAGCGCGCTTTCGGATTACCCGGAGGGTTCAGAATGCTCTGGATGTGTCCGCTGCTGGACAGCACGAACTCGACCTTGCCGCCGAACAGCTGCGCGGATTTGTAGCAGGACTTCCACGGAGTGATGTGATCGTTGGTACCGGCCAGGGAAAAGATGTCGGCGGTCACCTGCTTGAGGTCGATCGGCGTTCCGCACACTTCCAGGGCATCGGAGCGGATCAGTGGGTTGTTTTTGAACATCTCGATCAGGTCGCCGTGGAACGCCGCGGGCAACCGGGTGGTGTCGTTGTTCCAGAACAGGATGTCGAAAACCGGCGGCTCATTACCCAGCAGGTAGTTGTTGACCCAGTAGTTCCAGATCAGGTCGTTGGGGCGCATCCAGGCGAAGACTTTCGCCATGTCGCGACCTTCCAGCACACCGGCCTGGTAGGAATGGCGCTTGGCGGCTTCGAGGGTCTGCTCGTCGACGAACAGGGCCACATCGCTGTCCAGGGTGGTGTCCAGCACGCTGACCAGCAGGGTGAGGGCGTTGACCTTCTTCTCGCCGATCGCTGCGTAGTGACCCAGCAGGGCGGTGCAGGTGATGCCGCCGGAGCAGGCACCGAGCATGTTCACGTCTTTGCTGCCGGTAATCGCGGTGACGACATCGACCGCTTCCTTGAGCGCTTCGATGTAGGTCGACAGACCCCACTCGCGCTGCTCCTTGGTCGGGTTGCGCCAGCTGACGATGAACGTCTGCACGTTGTTGCGCAGGCAGAAGCGCGCCAGGCTCTTGTCCGGGCTCAGGTCGAAAACGTAGAACTTGTTGATCTGTGGCGGCACCACCAGCAGCGGGCGTTCATGCACCTGCTCGGTGATCGGTCGGTACTGGATCAACTCCAGCACATCGTTGCGAAACACCACTGCGCCTTCGGTCACGCCCAGGCTCTTGCCGACTTCGAATGCACCCATGTTGACCTGGCTCGGCATACCGCCGTTGTGCACCAGATCCTTGGCCAGATGGGAGAGGCCGTCGAGCAGGCTCTTGCCACCGGTTTCGAAGAAGCGTTTGACCGCCGCCGGGTTGGCCGCCGTGTTGCTCGGGGCCATGGCTTCGGTCATGAGGTTGATCACGAAATGCCCGCGAGCGACGTCCTTGGGCGACAGGTTGCTGTCATCGATCCACGCGTGAAGCTCCTTGCGCCACGCCAGATAAGTTTGCAAATAACGTTTGTAAAGCGGGTTCTGGCTCCAGGCCGGGTCGAGGAAACGGCGGTCGTCGCTTTGCGGTTGAAGCTCGGATTTTCCGAACAGCACGTTCTTGAGTTCGATGCCGAAATGGGCGACGTGCCTGGCGCTGTGGATGGGTTGTCTGATGGCCTGGGTCAGCACCATTCGAGCAGAACCCAGTAGATCCTTTCTACGCAGCCCAACAACAGGATTCAGTCCCAAGGTATTTTCTGAAGCCTGGAATTTCAGGTCATCGTTTTGCTTGTTACTCATCTACGACGCTCCATTGTCCTGAGGCGAGTACCTGAGCCCAGCTGTGTAGTCACACAACAACGCCAGGTACTACTGCTCGGGTGACCGTTAATTGCGCATAGCTACAAATGCACGGAACTTGCCAGCTCCATTGGTTACCCGAGTTTAATTTTTTTCGCAAGCGGGCCAATCGTTGACCCGGCAGCCAAGCATTCAAACAGATGGAATTAGAAAATGCCCTCTAAATAGCCAGAGGGCTGATTTAGAGCATCAGCTTGACGACCGACTCATTCGGATCACGGGTCTTTCCAGCCGCTTTGAGTTCCGCAAGATAATCGTTCCAGAGATCTTCTTGGCGCACTGCCAGCTGGTACAGATATTCCCAAGTGAACAGGCCGCTGTCGTGGCCGTCGTCGAAGGTCAATTTCAGTGCGTACTGACCGGCCGGTTCGACCTTGCTCAGGCCTACGGCGATCTTGCCAAATTGCAGGATGGGTTTGCCGTGGCCCTGGACTTCAGCGGAAGGAGAATGCACGCGAAGGAACTCGGCGGGCAGGTGATATTCCTCGCCGGACGCGTATTTGAGCGTCAGGGTTTTTGAGGCTTTGTGGAGTTTGATGTCGGTGGGGAGTTGGGTCATGGCAGGTCGTCCGTCTATGTGGAACGTTGTGTAGGAGCTGCCGCAGGCTGCGATCTTTTGATCTTCGGCATCAGCCGGAAAAGATCGCAGCCTGCGGCAGCTCCTACAGGTGTTACGTTCTCACAGGAGAGTAGGTGACCTACAGGATATAACGGGACAGGTCTTCGTTCTGTGCCAATTCGCCCAAGTGACTGTTGACGTAGTCGGCATCGATCAGGATCGGCTTGTCCTCGTGGGTGCTGGCCAGATCACCGGCGCTGAACGACACCTCTTCGAGCAGACGCTCGAGCAGGGTGTGCAGGCGACGGGCACCGATGTTTTCGGTTTTCTCGTTGACCTGCCAGGCGATCTCGGCGAGACGCTTGATGCCGTCCGGCAGGAATTCGATGAGCAGACCTTCGGTTTTCAGCAGTGCACAGTACTGCTCGGTGAGCGATGCATGCGGCTCGCTGAGGATGCGCTCGAAATCTTCCGGGCTCAGGGCCTTGAGCTCGACCCGAATCGGCAGGCGACCTTGCAGCTCCGGCACCAGATCGCTTGGCTTGCTCAGGTGGAACGCACCAGAAGCGATGAACAGGATGTGGTCAGTCTTGACCATGCCCAGTTTGGTGTTGACGGTGCAGCCTTCGATCAGCGGCAGCAAGTCGCGCTGTACGCCTTCGCGGGACACGTCGATGCCACCGGAATTGCCACGCTTGGCGACCTTGTCGATTTCATCGATGAACACGATACCGTGCTGCTCAACGGCTTCCAGGGCCTTGGCCTTCAATTCTTCTTCGTTGACCAGGCGACCGGCTTCTTCGTCGCGAACCAGTTTCAGCGCTTCCTTGACCTTGAGCTTGCGGTTTTTGCGCTTGCCCTTGCCCATGTTGGCGAACAGGCTCTGCAGCTGGTTGGTCATTTCTTCCATGCCCGGTGGTGCGGAGATATCGACGCCGGTCGCTTCGGCCACTTCGATTTCGATCTCCTTGTCATCCAGCTGACCTTCACGCAGGCGTTTGCGGAACAGCTGACGGGTGTTGGAATCCTGGGACGAGGCGGAGTCCTCGTTGCTGAAGCCCATGCGTGCCGGTGGCAGCAAAGCGTCGAGGATGCGCTCTTCGGCGGCGTCTTCGGCGCGGTGACGAACCTTGGTCATTTCCTGTTCGCGCAGCAGCTTGATCGCAGCGTCGGCCAGATCACGAATGATCGATTCGACGTCACGGCCGACGTAGCCCACTTCGGTGAACTTGGTCGCTTCGACTTTGATGAACGGCGCGTTGGCGAGCTTGGCCAGGCGACGGGCGATCTCGGTTTTACCGACACCGGTCGGGCCGATCATCAGGATGTTCTTGGGGGTGACTTCGACGCGCAGCTCTTCGGGCAGCTGCATCCGGCGCCAGCGGTTGCGCAACGCGATGGCAACGGCGCGTTTGGCATCGTCCTGGCCGATGATATGGCGATTGAGTTCGTGGACGATTTCACGGGGGGTCATGGGCATAATAATTGGCGGTCCTCAAGCAAAAGTGAGCCGTGGCACTAGGCCGAAACAGGCTTACTCGGCGAGGTCCTGCTCCTCAATGGTGAAGGTGTGGTTGGTGAATACGCAGATGTCGCCGGCGATGCCGAGCGCTGTTTCGACAATTTCCCGCGCCGACAAATCGGTTTTCTTCAACAGGGCACTCGCGGCAGCCTGGGCGTAGCCGCCGCCGGAACCCATGGCGATCAGGCCTTCTTCGGGCTCAACCACGTCACCGTTGCCGGTGATGATCAGGGAGGCATCTTTGTTGGCGACCGCGAGCATGGCTTCGAGGCGGCTCAGGGAGCGGTCGGTGCGCCATTCTTTGGCGAGTTCGACGGCGGCACGAACCAGGTGGCCCTGATGTTTCTCGAGCTGGCCTTCGAAACGCTCGAAGAGGGTGAAGGCGTCAGCGGTGGCCCCGGCAAAACCGGCGATAACCTGGCCGTGGTAGAGGCGGCGAACTTTCTTCGCGTTGCCTTTCATCACGGTATTGCCGAGCGAAACCTGGCCGTCGCCGCCCATGACGACTTTGCCGTGGCGGCGAACTGAAACGATGGTGGTCAAGGGAGAGTCTCCACGCAGCGGGGCGAAAATGCCTTATGCCAACTCATATGGGGGTGGTGGATCGTTTTTCAACTGTAGGACGCGGCGGGGGACGAGCGGTGTAGGGCAGGTGGAGGAGGCGGTGTCGCTGATGACGCCATCGCGGGCAAGCCCGCTCCCACAGGATATGCGCCAACCCTGTGGGAGCGGGCTTGCCCGCGATGAACGATGACGCGGCTACCCTGTCGGGAAATCAGCGACTCTGGCGTTGTTGTAACAACAGGTTGCTGAAGCCGCTGCCAGCCAGTTGTTTCTGAGCGGTGGTCAGCTGTTCGCGGTTGCTGAACGGGCCGACCAGAACCCGATACCAGGTCTCGTCCTTCACGGTGCCGGATTCAACCGCCACGGCCTGACCCAGCAGAATGATCTGCGCACGCACCTTGTCGGCATCGGCTTCCTTGCGGAACGAACCGGCCTGCAGGAAGAACTTGGTCACCGGCGCAGCTTTCGCCACGGGTGGCGCTGGCGGCGGGGTGATGCCGGCCAATGCCGCTTGAGCCCGGGCCGTGTCGATCTTCGCCGCTTCCGCAGGCGTCACCGGCGTGGTCGGAATGGCCGGCACTTGTGGTGTCGGCAGGGTTTTCTCCGGCACCGCGTCCGGCGGCACGATGACTTCCGATTCCGGCAGCAAAGTGTAGAAGTCGTACTTCGGCTTCACCGGTTGCGTCGGGCTTGGCGGGGTCTTGTTGGCCTCGGCGATCTTGGTGGCTTTCTGCTGTTCGATCTTCTCGCGCTTGACGGTATCGCTGCCCTTGCCCGGCTCCAGCTTCATCAGGAATACAATGAACGCACCGACCGTCAGGCCGATGGCCATCCACAGCCAGCCCGGGATCGGTTGCTTTGCAGGAGCTTGGTAACGGCTGGCGCCACGCTTGGGTGCAGGTTTTTTCTTGGCAGCCAACTTACATACGCTCCAGAGTTTCCAGACCCAAGAGTTCCAGGCCTTGCTTGAGAGTGCGGCCGGTCAGCGCGGCGAGGCGCAGGCGGCTCTGCATTTGCGCCGGGGTGTCGGCGCCGAGGATCGGGCAGTTCTCATAGAAGCTGGAGAACAGGCCGGCGACATCGTACAGGTAGGTGCAGAGGATGTGCGGCGTGCCTTTGTCGGACACGTTATTCAGAATTTCGCCGAACTGCGCCAGTTTCGCCGCCAGCTCATGTTCGTGCGCGGCTTCGAGGACGATCTGTCCTTCGACTTCGCTGAAATCCTTGCCGAGTTTGCGGAACACACCGGCCACCCGGGTGTAGGCGTACAGCAGGTATGGCGCGGTGTTGCCTTCGAAGTTCAGCATCAGGTCGAAGTTGAAGCTGTAGTCGCTGGTGCGGTGCTTGGACAGGTCGGCGTATTTCACGGCGCCGATGCCCACGACCTTGGCGATGTTGCGCAACTCGTCTTCGGCAAGCGTCGGGTTTTTCTCTTTCACCAGGGTGTAGGCGCGTTCCTGGGCTTCGGTCAGCAGGTCGATCAGCTTCACGGTGCCGCCGTCACGGGTCTTGAACGGACGGCCATCGGCGCCGTTCATGGTGCCGAAGCCCATGTGCTCCATTTCCATCGGGTGCGTCACAAAGCCGGCCAGGCGCGCGACCTGGAACACTTGCTGGAAGTGCAGGGCCTGACGCTGGTCGACGAAGTACAGCGCACGATCGGCCTTCAGCACGCCGCTGCGGTAGCGCACTGCCGCGAGGTCGGTGGTGGCGTAGAGGTAGCCGCCGTCAGCCTTGACGATGATCACCGGCAGTGGGTCGCCATCGGCGTTCTTGAACTCGTCGAGGAATACGCATTGAGCGCCGTTGCTTTCGACCAGCAGGCCGGCGGCCTTGAGGTCGTTGACCACATTGATCAGGTCGTCGTTATAGGCGCTTTCACCCATCACGTCGGCCATGGTCAGTTTGACGTTCAGCAGTTCGTAGATTTTCTGGCAGTGCGACAGGGAGATGTCTTTGAACTTGGTCCACAGCGCCAGGCAGTCCGGGTCGCCGGCTTGCAGCTTGACCACCAGGCCACGGGCGCGATCGGCGAATTCTTCGGACTCGTCGAAGCGTTGCTTGGCGGCGCGGTAGAAGTTTTCCAGGTCCGACAGCTCATCGCTGGTGATCGGGTTTTCCTGCAGATAAGCCATCAGCATGCCGAACTGGGTGCCCCAGTCGCCAACGTGGTTCTGGCGGATCACTTCGTCGCCGAGGAATTCCAGAACCCGGGCCACGCCGTCGCCGATGATGGTCGAACGCAAATGGCCGACGTGCATTTCTTTGGCCAGGTTCGGGGCCGACAGGTCTACCACGGTGCGCTGCACCGGGCCGGCCTTGCGCACGCCGATGTGGTCGTCGGCCAGTGCCGCGTCCAGGCGGGTCGCCAGGGCTTGAGTGTTCTGGAAGAAGTTCAGGAAGCCAGGGCCGGCGATTTCGGCTTTGGAGACGTTCTCGTCAGCCGGCAGCGCGGCGATGATTTTCTCGGCCAGGTCGCGCGGCTTCATGCCCGCAGGCTTGGCCAGCATCATGGCGATGTTGCTGGCGAAGTCGCCGTTTTTCTTGTCGCGAGAGTTTTCCACCTGGATCGCCGGCGACAGGCCTTCAGGCAACACACCTTCGTTGACGAGTTGGGTGATGGCTTGTTGGATCAGCTGGCGAATGGTGTCTTTCATGGTGTTCTCTGTCGACCGCAAGCGCGGCGGCGCTTCGATGCGCTAGTGGAAAAACTGGGTATTATCCGTGGCGAAGACGGGCTTGCCAACTATAGCGGGCAGGTTATGGATATGTGGTGACAATTCGGCCGCCTTCGCGGGCAAGCCCGCTCCCACAGGGTAAGTGGTAGGACATAGAGCATGTGAACAACGCAAATCCCTGTGGGAGCCGGGCTTGCCCGCGATAGCGATCTTGAATTCAATACAAATCGACCGGATCGACATCCAGCGACCAACGCACCGCCCGCCCACTCGGCATCTGCTCCAAAACCAGCAACCAACTGCTCAGCAACCGATGCAGCGGCGCCCGGGCCGTGGCTTGCAGCAACAACTGTGCACGATATCGCCCGGCTCGGCGCTCCATCGGCGCAGGCACTGGCCCCAGCAACTCAATACCGGTCAAGTTCTGCTCGGCCAGCAAACGTTCGGCCTCACTGCAGGCCTCATCAAGAAAACCTTCGGCTTGCCCCGGTTTATGCGCTTCGGCCCGCAGCAGCGCGAGATGCGCAAACGGCGGAAGCCCTGCGGAGCGGCGTTCGCTCAACGCCTGTTCGGCAAAGGCGAAATAGCCTTGCTCAGTCAGTTGCACCAGCAGTGGATGGTCTGCCAAATGCGTCTGGATGATCACTTTGCCCGGCTCTTCGGCCCGCCCCGCGCGCCCGGCGACCTGGACGATCAATTGCGCCATGCGTTCGCTGGCGCGGAAGTCGCCGGAGAACAGTCCGCCGTCGGCATCCAGAATCGACACCAGCGTTACCCGAGGGAAGTGGTGCCCTTTGGCAAGCATCTGTGTGCCGACCAGAATGCATGGCTGGCCTTTCTGAATGGTGGCGAACAGTTGATTCATCGCGTCTTTGCGTGAAGTGCTGTCGCGGTCGACTCGCAGCACCGGGACGTCTGGAAACAGAATCCCCAGGCGTTCTTCGGCGCGCTCGGTACCGGCACCCACGGGCCGCAAATCGACCTTGCCGCACTTCGGGCAATGCCGGGGCACGCGTTCAACGTAGCCGCAATGGTGACAACGCAGTTCGCCGGAGCGCTGGTGCACGGTCATTCGCGCGTCGCAGCGCTGGCATTCAGACATCCAGCCGCAGTCGTGGCAGAGCAGCGTCGGGGCGAACCCTCGGCGGTTGAGGAACACCAGCACTTGCTGGCCGGCGGCCAGGGTCTGACCGATGGCTTGCTGCATCGGTCCTGAAATGCCGCTGTCCAGCGGGCGACTTTTCACGTCCAGACGCAGGAAGCGCGGTTGCTTGGCGCCACCGGCCCGCTCATTCAGGCGTAAGAGGCCGTAACGACCGGTGTAGGCATTTTGCAGGCTTTCCAGCGAAGGCGTGGCGGATCCGAGGACAATCGGGATGTTTTCCTGCCGGGCGCGGACCAGCGCCAGGTCGCGGGCGTGGTAGCGCAGGCCTTCCTGCTGTTTATAAGAGCCGTCGTGCTCTTCATCGATGATGATCAGGCCAGGGTTCTTCATTGGCGTGAACAGCGCCGAACGGGTACCGATAATAATGTCGGCCTCGCCATCCCGTGCCGCCAGCCAGGCTTCCAGGCGTTCGCGGTCATTGACTGCCGAGTGGATCAGCGCGATGCGCGCATTGAAGCGCTGCTCGAAGCGCGCCAGGGTTTGCGGGCCGAGGTTGATCTCCGGGATCAGCACCAGGGCTTGTTTGCCGGCCTCGAGGGTTTCGCGGATCAGCTGCAAATAGACTTCGGTCTTGCCGCTGCCGGTGACGCCGGCCAGCAGGAACGCGTGATAACTGTCGAATCCGGCGCGAATCGCTTCGTAGGCGGCGCGCTGCTCCGGGTTGAGCGGCAATTCCGGTTGCGCCAGCCAGTGTTCGTGGCGCACACCGGGCGCGTGCTTGCGGATTTCTACTTGCACCAGATCCTTGGCCAGCAACAGATCGAGGCTGTCCTTGCTCAGCATCAGTTTGCTCAACAGCTGATGAGCGACGCCATGGGGATGCTGGGCCAGGGTTGCCAGGGCCTCGCGTTGACGCGGGGCACGAGCGATGCGCGGGTCATCAAGGCTGGCGCCGGGCGCGGCGGACCAGAAGCGTTCCTGACGAGCTTCGGCCAGTTCACCCTGACGCAATAATACCGGCAGTGCCCAGCTCAACGTGTCGCCGAGGCTGTGCTGGTAATACTGAGAGGTCCACAGGCACAGCTTGAACAGCGCGGGCGGTAGCGGCGGCGTGGCGTCGAGCAGCGCCAGGGCCGGTTTGAGCTTTTCTGCCGGTACTTCGCTGGTGTCGGTGACCTCCACCAGAATCCCGATCATCTCCCGCCGACCGAACGGCACCCGCAAGCGCATGCCCGGGTGCAACTGGGCGCGCAGGACTCCGGCCGGGGCACGGTAATCGAACAGGCGGCGCAGGGGCGAAGGCAGGGCGAGGCGCAAAATGGCGTTGGGCACGCGATTGTTTTCTCGATGAGAGGGCGATGAAGAAGGCCGGGAGCCTAGCAGACGACTGGTTTAAGCGACAGCTTGCGTGATTGCAAAGGTCTGGTAGAATCCGCGGCCTAATTACGTGCGGTATTCAACAATGGTGTTGAGTGGCGGCACGCTAGCCTGAGGAATACATCATGAAAGCCGATATCCATCCAACATACGAAATCACCGCAGTTACCTGCAGCTGTGGCAACAAGTTCGAAACTCGTTCGAACCTGGCCAAGCCTCTGGCGATCGACGTATGCAACGAATGCCACCCGTTCTACACCGGTAAGCAGAAGACTCTGGATACTGGCGGTCGTGTACAGCGCTTTGCAGACCGTTTCGGCGCTTTCGGCAAGAAAGCTCCAGCTGCTGCAGAGTAAGGTTGAAGGGCCCGATGGGCTTTTCCTTGCTGATGAAAAAGGCGTCCCTCGCGGGCGCCTTTTTTGTGTCCGCGATTTGGCTTTCCGGTGCCCAGGCCTTCTGCCCGGTGCCGAGTGGGCTGACGTCGGTCGCGGTGCAGCGGGTAGTGGATGGCGACACCTTGCGTCTGCGCGATGGCCGCAGCGTGCGCATGATCGGTTTGAATACGCCGGAGCTGGGCAAGCAGGGGCGTTCAGACGAGCCTTTCGCCGTGGCCGCGCGCAAACGCCTTGAAGCACTGGTGGCCGCCAGCGACGGGCAGGTCGGTTTGCTGCCGGGTAAAGAAAGCAAGGACCATTACGGCCGGACTCTGGCCCATGTCTATGGCGTCGATGGTGCCAACCTCGAAGCGCAGATGCTCGCGGAGGGCCTCGGTTTTCAGGTGGCGGTAGCACCGAATGTCGATTTGGCCGCCTGCCAGCAAGCGGCAGAACGCAGTGCTCGTCGGGCCGGTCTTGGGCTATGGCGACAATCACCTGTACTGAAAGCGGAGCAGATCAGCGCGTCCGGCTTCGCCGTGCTCAGTGGTCGTGTGAGCAAGGTTCAGCGCAATCGCGGCGGGGTTTGGATCGAGTTGCAGGATTCGGTTGTATTGCGGGTTGCACCCAATATGCTGGACCAATTCGATGTTGCATCGCTTGAAAAGCTCAAAGGCAAGCAAATCGAGGCTCGTGGCTGGGTGGTGGATCGTTCGCGCCGCGGTGGGTTGAAACCGGGGCAGGCGCGCTGGCTTCTGTCGCTGACCGATCCGGCGATGTTGCAGACGGCGCCGTAAGAAAGAGTTGTAGACATTTTTTCTATCGATTGTGAACAGTCTATCCCTTGTGTTCCGTGGCTCTTGGCCCAAAGTCGTAGGGCCGGGCGCTTGACAGGGGTGACTGGTCAGTCTTGTGAGGACTTTGCGAGGCGAGTATCCTCGGCGGTCCGTCTGTCCAACAGTAAAAAGCGGAATGCCCATATGTCTGATTTGAAAACTGCCGCTCTCGAATATCACGCCCATCCCCGTCCAGGGAAGCTGAGTGTCGAGCTCACCAAGGCCACCGCTACCGCCCGCGATCTGTCGCTGGCCTACAGCCCCGGCGTAGCCGAACCAGTACGCGAAATCGCCCGCGATCCTGAACTGGCCTACAAATACACCGGCAAGGGCAACCTGGTTGCAGTCATTTCCGATGGCACCGCGATTCTCGGCCTGGGTAACCTCGGCCCATTGGCTTCCAAGCCGGTTATGGAAGGTAAGGGCGTGCTGTTCAAGCGCTTCGCCGGCATCGACGTGTTCGACATCGAAGTCGACTCCGAAAGCCCGCAAGCCTTCATCGACACCGTCAAGCGTATCTCCATTACCTTCGGTGGCATCAACCTGGAAGACATCAAGGCACCTGAGTGCTTTGAGATCGAACGCGCTCTGATCGAGCAGTGCGATATTCCGGTATTCCACGATGACCAGCACGGCACCGCAATCGTTACTGCGGCCGGCATGATCAACGCCCTGGAAATCGCTGGCAAAACCCTGGCTGACGCCAAGATCGTCTGCCTGGGCGCCGGTGCTGCGGCCATCTCCTGCATGAAATTGCTGGTGAGCATGGGCGCCAACATCGAAAACATCTACATGGTTGACCGTACCGGTGTGATCCACTCCGGCCGTGACGACCTGAACCAGTACAAGGCTGTGTTCGCTCACGCGACCGAGAAGCGCACCCTGGCTGACGCGCTGGAAGGCGCTGACGTGTTCGTTGGCCTGTCCGGTCCGAACCTGCTGAGCGCTGAAGGCCTGAAATCCATGGCGGCCAACCCGATCGTGTTCGCGTGCTCGAACCCGGATCCGGAAATCTCCCCGGAACTGGCTCACGCCACCCGTAACGACGTGATCATGGCCACCGGCCGTTCGGATTACCCGAACCAGGTCAACAACGTACTGGGCTTCCCGTTCATCTTCCGTGGTGCCCTGGACGTTCGCGCCAAGCGCATCAACGAAGAAATGAAAGTGGCTGCCGCCAACGCCCTGCGTGAACTGGCCAAGCTGCCAGTGCCTCAGGAAGTGTGCGACGCCTACGGCGGCATCAAGCTGGAATTCGGTCGTGAGTACATCATTCCGAAACCAATGGATGCCCGTCTGATCACCCTGATCTCCGATGCCGTGGCCAAGGCTGCGATCGAGACCGGTGTGGCGACCCTGCCGTATCCGAAGAACTACCCGCTGAAAAGCGTGGATGACGTGTTCAACGGCTAAGCCGTTGTAACGCTTCAACCAAAAGCCCCGGCTCTCGCGAGTCGGGGCTTTTTATTGTCTGCGGTTTTTGTGGTGTCTTTGAGGGCCTCTTCGCGAGCAAGCCCGCTCCCACAGGGGTATGCATTCCAATGTGGGCTTGCTCGCGAAGGCGGCCTGACAGGCAACCCTGGCTTCAGTCGGTGCACAAATTCCAGGCGCAACAAAAAGCCCCGTCTTCTAGAGAAGAACGGGGCTTTTGCGTTGCGCTACGGGATCAGAACAAATCGATCGGCGCTGCCTCATCCGCTGGCAGCGGGCTGCCCGGCACATTGCCGTTACCCAGCTCGTTCACCGACGGTGGTGTGTCTTCGGCCTTGAACAGTTCGAAGTAGGCGCCTGGCGTACTTGGGGTGGCTGCACGGCCGCTGATCGGGTCAACTCGCAGGCTGAGAATGCCTTCCGGCTCCGCCTGGGTGTGAGGCGGTTTGTCTTTAAGGGCCGCCGCCATGTAGTTCATCCAGATCGGCAAGGCAACGGTGCCGCCGAACTCGCGTTTGCCCAGGCTTTCCGGTTGGTCGAAGCCGGTCCAGACGGTGGTCACGTAATCGGCGTTGTAGCCGGAGAACCAGGCGTCCTTGGATTCGTTGGTGGTGCCGGTCTTGCCCGCGATGTCGCTGCGACCCAAGGCCAGTGCACGGCGGCCGGTACCGAGTTTGATCACGTCCTCAAGCATGCTGTTGAGGATGTAAGTGGTGCGCCCATCGACGATGCGCTCGGCCACGGCCGGCGTTTGTGGTGCTGGTTGGGCGCTCGGTGCTTCGCCTGGGGTGGCGTTGACCGTGAAGGTGTCGGAGGCCGGCATGGCGATGCCATCGCTGACTACGGTGCCTTTCGGAACGCTCGGCGGGTTGGCGACGAATAGCGTGTCGCCGTTGCGGCTTTCGATCTTGTCGATGATGTACGGGGTGATCTTGTAGCCGCCGTTGGCGAAGGTAGCCCAGCCGGTGGCGATTTCCATTGGCGTCAGGGTCGCGGTACCCAGGGCCAGGGACAGGTTGCGCGGCAGGTCCTGCTTGTTGAAGCCGAACTTGCTGATGTAGTCGATGGTGCGGTCGACACCCAGCGCTTGCAGCAGGCGGATCGATACCAGATTGCGCGACTTATAGAGCGCTTCACGCATGCGGATCGGGCCGAGGAAGGTGTTGGTGTCGTTCTTCGGGCGCCAGACCTTGTCCAGGTATTCGTCAACGAACACGATCGGTGCGTCGTTCACCAGGCTGGCGGCGGTGTAGCCGTTGTCCAGGGCGGCGCTGTAGACGAACGGCTTGAAGCTCGAACCCGGCTGACGCTTGGCCTGCATGGCGCGGTTGTAGTTGCTCTGCTCGAAGGCGAAACCGCCGACCAGCGAACGAATGGCACCGTTCTGCGGATCGAGGGAGACCAGTGCGCCCTGGGCCTGCGGAATCTGGCTGAATTTGAGCGAACCGTCTGGCTGACGCTGCACGCGAATCAGATCGCCGACCTGCGCGACATCCGACGGCTGCTTCGGATTGGCGCCCATGCTGTTGGTGTTCAGGAACGGACGAGCCCACTTCATGGTGTCCCAGGCGATGTGCTCTTCGCCGGTACCCGTGCGGGTCAACACCTGCACGCCGTTCTTGTCGACCTGGGTCACGATCGCCGGTTCCAGGCCGCTGATGATTCGCTGTTTGGTCAACTCCTGAGTCCAGGCCTCTCGGGTTTTACCCGGCAGGCGTGACTCGGGGCCGCGATAACCGTGCCGTTGGTCGTAGGTCATCAAGCCTTCGTGAACCGCGGTGTTGGCCATCTCCTGCAAATTGCTCGGGACTGTGGTGGTGACACGAAAACCTTCGGTGTACGCATCGCTGCCATAGCGGCCGACCATTTCGGCGCGGGCCATTTCGGCGACGTACGGTGCGTTCACTTCCGGCGTCGGCACATGGTAGCTGGCGTTCAGCGGCTCATTGATCGCAGTGGTGTAGTCGGCTTCGGTGATTTTGCCGAGCTTATACATGCGCCCCAGGATCCAGTCGCGACGCTCCTTGCTGCGGGCCGGGTTGGCCAGCGGGTTGAAGCGTGACGGGGCTTTTGGCAGGCCGGCGATCATCGCCATCTGCGCCAGGCTGACGTCACGAATCGACTTGCCGTAATAGACCTGTGCCGCCGCCTCGATGCCATAGGCGCGGTTGCCCAGATAGATCTTGTTGACGTACAGCTCGAGGATCTCGTCCTTGGTCAACTGCCGTTCGATCTGCAGGGCCAGGAGGATTTCGGTGGTTTTGCGCGAGAAGCTGCGTTCGCTGGTCAGGAAGAAGTTCTTCGCCACCTGCATGGTGATGGTGCTGCCGCCGGACTGAATGTGTCCGCTCTTTACCAGCTGGGTAGCGGCACGCATCAGGCTGCTGGGGTCGACGCCGTAGTGGTTGGCGAAATTGTCGTCTTCAGCACTTAGTAACGCATTAATGAAATTGGGGGGAATGTCGGCGAAACGGATTGGCGTACGGCGCATTTCGCCAAATTCTGCGATCAATTTGTTGTCGCTGCTGTACACCCGCAAAGGAATCTGCAACTGAATACTTCTCAGCGCCTCCACGGATGGCAATCCGGGGCTAAGGTAAAGAAAAGCGCCGCTCAGACCCAGGAGCAGTCCGCAGAAAACGGCGACGATGGACCAACCGAAAAATTTCAGCAGACGAATCAAGGCTTTTGGATATCCAGGGCAAAGAATGAATTAGGCATCAGGGTTCAGGCTATACAGAGAATGACCTGCGCTTGCAGTGAAAGCGGAAAAAACGCTCGGCATTATAAGCATTTTTCCGCCGGGGGCGTCATTTGCGCTTCTGTCAAGACGGGGGGTATTGAACGCAATGGATATTACAGAGTCCGTAACTCACGGATAGTCATAGGGAATTGGTAGTGCTAGGACTCTTCAATAAAAAAGCCAATACGCTTTTGGGGATCGACATCAGCTCCACGTCGGTGAAGCTACTGGAGCTAAGTCGCCAGGGCGACCGCTATCGGGTCGAGGCCTATGCGGTCGAACCGCTGCCCGCCAGTGCTGTGGTCGAGAAAAATATCGCCGAGCTCGAAGGCGTGGGGCAGGCTCTTGCGCGGGTGCTATCCAAGGCCAAAACCAGCCTCAGGAACGTTGCCGTGGCGGTGGCCGGTTCGGCGGTGATCACCAAGACCATCGAGATGGATGCCGGTCTTTCCGACGACGAGATGGAAAACCAGCTGAAGATCGAGGCCGATCAGTACATCCCTTATCCGCTGGACGAAGTGGCGATCGACTTCGAAGTGCAGGGCGTGTCGGCGCGCAACCCCGAGCGGGTCAATGTACTGCTGGCGGCCTGTCGCAAGGAAAACGTCGAAGTCCGTGAAGCGGCCCTGGCTCTGGCCGGGCTGACCGCGCGCGTGGTCGACGTCGAAGCCTATGCCCTGGAGCGATCGTTCGGCCTGCTGGCAACTCAGTTGGCCGCTTCTCAGGAGCGTCTGACCGTGGCGGTGGTCGATATCGGCGCCACCATGACCACCCTGAGCGTGCTGCACAACGGGCGGATCATCTACACCCGCGAACAATTGTTCGGCGGCCGTCAACTGACGGAAGAGATCCAGCGTCGTTATGGCCTGACCGTCGAGCAGGCGGGGCTGGCGAAGAAGCAGGGCGGTTTGCCGGACGATTACGTCAGCGAGGTCTTGCAGCCATTTCGTGATGCGTTGGTGCAACAGGTGTCGCGTTCATTGCAGTTCTTCTTTGCCTCCGGCCAGTACAACTCAGTCGATCACATCCTCCTGGCCGGCGGCACCGCCTCGGTCCCGGGACTGGAGCGATTGATCGAGCAGCGACTGGGTACGCCGACCCAGGTCGCCAATCCTTTCTCCAACATGACCCTGAGCAGCAAGGTCAACGCCGGTGCCTTGGCGAGCGATGCCCCGGCACTGATGATCGCCTGCGGGCTGGCCCTCAGGAGTTTCGACTGATGGCGCGGATCAATCTTTTACCCTGGCGCGAAGAGTTGCGTGAAGGGCGTCGCAAACGCTTTTTACTGGCGTTGGTCGGTGTGCTGGTGGGGTCGGTGGGTGCGCTGCTGATCGCGGACCAGGTCATTAGCACTGCCATTAATCGGCAAGTCGCCCGTAACGATTACATCAGCAAGCAGATTGCCGTGGTCGACGAGCGGATCAAACAGATCAGCGACCTGAAGGCCCGTCGACAGCAGCTCGTCGAGCGCATGCGCATTATTCAGGATCTGCAAGGCAACCGGCCGATCAGTGGGAGGATTTTCGATCAATTGGCGCGTACTTTGCCGGACGGAGTTTATTTCACCGAAGTGAAAATGGTCGGCAAGACGTTGTCCATCACCGGCGCGGCGGAGTCCAACAATCGTGTTTCGGATCTGATGCGCAATCTTGATGCTTCCGACTGGTTCGATGCGCCCAACCTCACGGAAGTCAAAGCGACCACCGCCGGTCAGCTGGATCAGGCCAATGTTTTTCAGTTGACCGTCCGTCAGACTCAGCCCGCCGTTGTAGGGGGTGTGAAATGAAGCTGTCCGAATGGTTCGAAGGGTTACGTCAGATCGACATCAACGATCTGGATACCAACAACATGGGGTCCTGGCCACCTGCGATCAAGGTCGTGGCGAGTGTCCTGCTGATGGCTCTGGTGCTGGCCCTGGGCTACACCTTCTTGATCAGCGATCTGCAAAACCATCTGGAGCTCAGGCGCGAGGAAGAGTCGACGCTCAGGGAGCAATTCGCGACCAAGGCCAATATGGCGGCGAATCTAGAGCTGTATACCCAGCAGATGAAGGAAATGGAGAACTCCTTCGGCATGCTATTACGGCAATTGCCCAGCGACACCGAAGTGCCCGGCCTGCTGGAGGACATCACCCGCACCGGCTTGGGCAGCGGCCTGGAGTTCGAAGAAATCAAGCTGCTCCCGGAGGTCACCCAGCAGTTCTACATCGAGCTCCCTATCCGGATCACCGTCACCGGCGCCTATCACGACCTGGCGACTTTCGTCAGCGGCGTGGCCGGGTTGCCGCGGATCGTCACTCTGCATGACTTCGACCTGGCGCCGGCCAATCCTGATGGTCCGAAGTTGCGCATGAGCATCCTGGCCAAGACCTATCGCTACAACGACAAGGGGTTGCAGAAATGAGCCCGATTCGTTGCCTGTCGATGGTTATGTGTCTGGTCATCCTGGCCGGTTGTGGCGGCGACAATGATTTCAGCGACCTGGACGCCTATTTGAACGAAGTGCGCCTGCGTGCCCCCGGCAAAATTGAACCAACGCCGACATTCCGGTCTTACCCGACATTCACCTACAACGCTGCCAACCTGCGTAGCCCGTTCTCCCGGCAGGTCAGAGTCGATCTGGCCGGCCAGAAGCACGGCTCGCGTAACGTCAAACCCGACCCCAACCGGGTCAAGCAGTACCTCGAAGGTTTCAACATCGAGCAATTTGAAATGGTCGGCACCATCTCCAATGCAACCGGTTCCTTTGCGCTGTTGCGCGGGGCGGGCGGCGTACATCGGTTGAAAGTCGGCGATTACCTGGGGCGTAACGATGGGCGGATCGTCGCCATCAGCGGTTCGCAAGTTGACGTGGTCGAAATCGTTCCCGATGGCGAAGGTGCCTGGCTGGAACGGCCGCGAACCATCCCTTTGAAAGAGCACTCATAGTGGAACTCGAATAATGAACAGGATTTTCTCAACCTTCGGTATTTCGCTATGGATAGCGTTTCTGTCGCCGATGGTAGTGGCGGCCAACCTCAAAGCGCTGGATGTCGCCGCGCTGCCCGGTGACCGTGTCGAGTTGAAGTTGTCGTTCGATGGGCCGCCGCCGCAGCCTCACGGTTACACGACAGAGCAGCCTGCGCGGATTGCGCTGGACCTGCCGGGGGTCACCAGTCAGCTGGCGAACAAGAGTCGGGACCTGGGCAGCGGCAATGCCCGCAGCGCCACGGTGGTGGAGGCCAAGGACCGCACACGGCTGATCATCAGCCTGACTCAATTAACGCCATACAACGCCCGCGTCGAAGGCAACAATCTGTTCGTGGTCG
The DNA here is from genome assembly GCF_019947395.1 of Pseudomonas sp. BF-R-26. Lineage (NCBI taxonomy): Bacteria > Pseudomonadati > Pseudomonadota > Gammaproteobacteria > Pseudomonadales > Pseudomonadaceae > Pseudomonas > Pseudomonas sp. BF-R-26. Next base: position 317,316 of record NZ_JAGYGK010000003.1, read on the forward strand.
TCGGACAAGGGGCCGGTAACAAGGCGCCTAAGCCGGCCGCCGTCGCACCGCGCACAGCCACTGCGACGCCAGCACCGGCCAGGGTCAGTGCGCCGGTGGGCAAAGCCATCCGGGGCGTGGATTTCCAGCGCGGCACCCAGGGTGAGGGCAATGTGGTTATTGATCTGTCGGATCCGTCCATCGCCCCGGACATCCAGGAACGCGATGGCAAAATCATCGTCGGTTTCACCAAGACCCAACTGCCTGAACGGTTGCGTGTACGCCTTGACGTCAAGGATTTCGCCACGCCGGTGCAGTTCGTCAACGCCAGCGCCACGGGCGACCGGGCCATTATCAGTATCGAGCCCAGTGGCGCCTTCGATTATTCGACCTATCAGACCGACAACAAATTGACCGTCAGCATCCGGCCGATGACTGTCGATGACTTGCAGAAGCGCAACACTGAACGCTTTGCCTACACCGGCGAAAAACTCTCGCTGAATTTTCAGGACATTGATGTGCGCTCGGTGCTGCAACTGATCGCCGATTTCACCAACCTCAATTTGGTGGCCAGCGACACGGTGCAGGGCGGCATCACGTTGCGTCTGCAGAATGTGCCGTGGGATCAGGCGCTGGACCTGGTGTTGAAAACCAAAGGTCTGGATAAACGCAAGATCGGTAACGTGCTGCTGGTGGCGCCGGCTGATGAAATCGCTGCCCGAGAGCGTCAGGAACTGGAGTCGCAGAAGCAGATATCCGAGCTGGCGCCTCTGCGTCGCGAGCTGTTACAGGTCAACTACGCCAAGGCCGCCGATATCGCCAAGCTGTTCCAGTCAGTGACCAGCGCCGAAGCGAAAGTCGACGAGCGAGGATCAATCACTGTCGATGAGCGAACCAACAACATCATTGCCTACCAGACCCAGGATCGGCTCGACGAACTGCGTCGTATCGTTGCGCAACTGGATATTCCGGTGCGTCAGGTGATGATCGAGGCGCGCATCGTTGAGGCCAACGTCGATTACGACAAAAGTCTTGGCGTACGCTGGGGCGGTTCGGCGCAGAAGGGCAACTGGAACACGTCCGGGGTCAACGGCTCTTCGACCACCATTGGTACGCCGGGCAGCACCAGTACCAACTCGCCGTTCGTCGACTTGGGGACCTCTGGCAATACTTCGGGGATCGGTATCGCCTTCATTACCGACAACGTGCTGCTGGACCTTGAACTTTCGGCCATGGAGAAAACCGGCAACGGGGAAATCGTCTCGCAGCCCAAGGTGGTCACGTCCGACAAGGAAACCGCGAAAATCCTCAAGGGCACTGAGATTCCCTATCAGGAAGCCAGCTCCAGCGGCGCCACCTCGGTGTCGTTCAAGGAAGCTTCGCTGTCCCTGGAAGTGACCCCGCAGATCACCCCAGACAACCGCATCATCATGGAGGTCAAGGTCACCAAGGACGAACCGGACTACCTGAACAAAGTGCAGGATGTACCGCCGATCAAGAAAAACGAGGTCAACGCCAAGGTGTTGGTTAACGACGGCGAGACCATCGTCATTGGTGGGGTTTTCTCAAATACTCAGAGCAAGGTTGTAGATAAGGTGCCATTTCTCGGTGATGTGCCGTATCTTGGCCGCCTTTTCCGGCGTGATGTGGTTTCGGAGAAAAAATCCGAGCTGCTGGTATTTCTCACTCCGCGTATCATGAACAATCAGGCGATTGCTGTGAGTCATTGATTCTGTGCGAAATTTGATTCTTGTTGGACCGATGGGGGCTGGAAAAAGCACCATCGGCCGTTTGCTGGCCAAAGAGCTGCGCCTGCCATTCAAAGATTCCGATAAGGAAATTGAATTGCGCACGGGCGCCAATATCCCGTGGATTTTCGATAAGGAAGGCGAACCGGGCTTTCGTGACCGCGAGCAGGCGATGATTGCCGAGCTGTGTGCGTTCGACGGCGTGGTGTTGGCGACCGGTGGCGGCGCCGTGATGCGCGAAGCCAATCGTCGAGCGCTGCACGCCGGTGGTCGGGTGGTTTATCTGCATGCGTCTGTCGAGCAGCAGGTCGGCCGAACAGCTCGCGACCGCAATCGGCCACTGCTGCGCACCGCTGATCCGGCCAAGACCCTTCGGGACTTGCTGGCGATCCGTGATCCGCTGTATCGGGAGATCGCCGACCTGGTGGTGGAAACCGATGAGCGGCCACCGCGAATGGTGGTGCTCGACATCCTCGAACGCTTGCAGCAGCTACCGCCCCGTTAATGCGCGGCGCGAAATGCGCTATCCTCGGCGTCCTGTCGCAGCCGCTCAAGGTTGTGGCGGCTGACTACCGAATGGCGTCACACCAGCAGACGCCATGGAATTCGTAAACTCAAGGCAGGACGCCTGATTCCATCTCTTCACTGTGGGGACACATGCAGACACTCAAGGTCGATCTAGGCGAGCGCAGCTACCCGATTCATATTGGCGAAGGTTTGTTGGATCAGCCTGAGCTGCTGGTCCCGCATATCCGCGGGCGGCAGGTGGCGATCATCTCCAACGAGACCGTCGCGCCGCTCTACCTCGAGCGTCTGACCCGCAGTCTTGCGCAGTTCTCGGTGATTTCCGTGGTGCTGCCCGACGGCGAAGCCTTCAAGACCTGGGAAACCCTGCAACTGATATTCGACGGCCTGCTGACTGCACGGCATGATCGCCGCACCACGGTAATCGCCCTCGGTGGCGGTGTAATCGGTGACATGGCCGGTTTTGCGGCCGCCTGCTACCAGCGAGGCGTCGATTTCATCCAGATACCGACGACGTTGTTGTCGCAAGTCGACTCCTCGGTGGGCGGCAAAACCGGGATCAATCACCCGCTGGGCAAGAACATGGTCGGCGCCTTCTATCAGCCCAACGTGGTGCTGATCGATACCGCCACCCTCAACACCCTGCCGCCCCGAGAATTGTCCGCCGGGCTGGCGGAAGTCATCAAATACGGGCTGATCTGCGACGAGCCATTCCTGACCTGGCTCGAAGAAAACGTCGATCGCCTGCGAGCGCTGGACCAGCCCGCCCTGACTTACGCCATCGAACGTTCCTGCGCAGCCAAGGCTGCGGTGGTCGGTGCCGACGAGAAAGAGACGGGCGTACGTGCCACGTTAAACCTGGGCCACACCTTCGGCCACGCGATCGAAACCCATATGGGCTATGGTGTCTGGCTTCATGGTGAAGCAGTTGCTGCTGGCACCGTAATGGCTTTGGAGATGTCCGCGCGCCTGGGCTGGATCAGCGAACAGGAACGTGATCGCGGTATTCGTCTGTTCCAGCGTGCCGGCCTGCCGGTCATTCCGCCGGAAGAGATGACCGAAGCCGATTTTCTCGAACACATGGCAATTGACAAGAAAGTGATCGACGGTCGTTTGCGCCTGGTGCTGCTGCGCCACATGGGCGAAGCAGTGGTGACCGACGATTATCCGAAAGAGATTTTACAGGCCACGCTGGGAGCGGATTACCGCGCCCTGGCTCAGCTTAAAGGTTAATAAGATCCCGATGACTAGTTTGCATGCCGACGAGGCTTTCCTCGGCCATTACCAGTTAAGTCATGACCCTTTCGCTCCACGGGTGCCTGGCTTCAAATTTTTCCCGGCCCAGCGCAAACCGGTGCTGGGTCAGCTGCATCATCTGGCCCGTTATAGCCAGTTGTTGCTGGTGGTCACCGGTCCGCAAGGCAGTGGCAAGACCCTGTTGCGTCAGGCCCTGGTGGCCAGCACCAACAAACAGTCAGTGCAGAGCGTGGTGGTTTCCGCCCGTGGCGCCGGCGATGCAGCCGGTGTGCTGCGTCAGGTGGCTCAGGCGCTGAACGTCGAGCAGGCCGAAATCGGCGCGATCCTGGCCCAAGTGGTACAGCTTGCCCTCACGGGGCAGGAAGTCTATTTGCTGTTGGATGATGCCGAGCAACTCGATGAATCTGCCCTGGAAGCCTTGCTGGCGTTGGCCGCTGGTGCACCGGAAGGTCGCCCGCACGTGTTTCTGTTCGGGGAGTCCTCGCTGATTGCCCAACTTGAAGCGCTGAGCCTTGAGGAAGAGCGCTTCCACGTCATCGAATTGCAGCCTTATACCGAAGAAGAAACCCGCGAATACCTGGACCAGCGTCTTGAAGGCGCCGGTCGGGGTATCGAACTTTTTACCGCGGATCAGATCTCTGATATTCACGAAAGCTCCGACGGCTGGCCTGGCACCATCAACCAGGTCGCCCGCGATGCAATGATCGAAGCCATGATTGCCAGCCGCTCAGCGGTGAAGCGTCCAAGTATGGGGTTCAACATGCCGAAGAAACACGTATTGGCGATTTCCGCCGTTGTCGTGGTCGCGGTAGCCGCCGCCTGGTTGATGCCGGGTCGCAGCAAAGCGCCGACCACCGGCGCACCTGCCAACGAACAGGCGCAACTGCCGCTGGGCCAGGGCACGCCACAACCTGACAGCGGTGGCGCTCCATCCGTCGAATTCGCCGGTAATTCGCAACCGATGCCGTTGCCGTTGGTCGGCAACTCGCAGCCGGTGATGCGAGGCCCATTGGCCGAAGCGGCCGGTGGTATCACCGAAGGCGACGACGGCGTGCCGGTCGAAGGTTCCAGCGCTACACCGCCAACCGTGACCACCACTGCACCACCTGCCGGCATCCAGCCGGGACCTGCGCCAACACCTGCCGCCAAACCGGTTCCAGCGCCGACTCAGGTCGCGACAGCCAAGCCAGCACCTGCACCTGCTGCCAAACCGGCTCCAGCGCCCGCCAAGCCGGTCGCCGCCGCCAAACCTGCCGAGAAGCCAGCCACCGTGGCTAAAGCCGCCGGTGGCAGCTGGTACGCAGGCCAGGCGCCGGGTAACTACGTGGTGCAAATCCTTGGCACCAGCTCCGAATCGGCCGCCCAAAGCTTCGTCAAGGAGCAGGGCGGCGAGTACCGTTATTTCAAGAAAGTACTCAACGGCAAGCCGCTTTACGTCATCACCTACGGTAGCTTCGCCAACCGCGATGCAGCCGTTACAGCCATCAAGGCCTTGCCAGCGAAGGTTCAGGCTGGTAAACCTTGGCCTCGCACTGTCGCCAGCGTCCAACAGGAACTGGCAACAACTCGCTGAAGATTCGGCGGCCTTACCCAGGCCGCCTCTCCAAGCACCTCAAAATTTCTGCAAGCGCATGCCGCCTCTCCAGGCCGCGTGCCTTGTGGTGTCTGCGTCACAGTGGTCTTTGAGTCGTTGCGGTCAAAATTAAAAAAGTTTTGACTAGCACAGCATATCGCTTTAAACCTTTCACAAATGCGACATAGATTTGCGACAGTTCGTCGTCAAATTTGTGAGCCTCAGTGTCGGTGTGTACAATGACCTCCCTTTTGCCCCCGCAAAGCTGGCGTACGTTCGGCGTGGATGGTAACTGGCTGAATTGAAAAGAAATTTGCCTCGATAAGAGGCAGCCTGGTGAGAAAGTGTCTATGAAAGCAGGTCTGTACCAACCAGATGAATTCAAGGATAACTGCGGTTTCGGCCTGATAGCCCATATGCAGGGCGAGCCCAGTCATACCCTTTTGCAAACGGCCATTGAGGCCCTGACCTGCATGACCCACCGCGGTGGGATCAACGCCGACGGCAAGACCGGTGACGGTTGCGGTCTGCTGATTCAAAAGCCGGATGTATTCCTGCGTGCGATTGCCCAGGAAACCTTCGGCGTCGAACTGCCCAAGCAATATGCTGTGGGCATGGTCTTCTTCAACCAGGACCCGGTCAAAGCCGAAGCCGCTCGCGAGAACATGAACCGCGAGATCCTGGCCGAAGGCCTGACCCTGGTCGGCTGGCGCAAAGTGCCGATCGACACCAGCGTCCTTGGCCGCCTGGCCCTTGAGCGCCTGCCGCAGATCGAACAAGTGTTCATCGGTGGGGAAGGCCTGAGCGATCAGGACATGGCGATCAAGCTGTTCAGCGCCCGTCGTCGTTCGTCTGTGTCCAACGCCGCCGACGTCGATCACTACATCTGCAGCTTTTCCCACAAGACCATCATTTATAAAGGCCTGATGATGCCGGCGGACCTGACCGCCTTCTATCCAGACCTGAGCGACCAGCGCCTGCAAACCGCAATCTGCGTGTTCCACCAGCGCTTCTCCACCAACACCTTACCGAAATGGCCGCTGGCTCAGCCGTTCCGCTTCCTCGCCCACAACGGCGAGATCAATACCATCACCGGCAACCGCAACTGGGCCCAGGCCCGTCGCACCAAGTTCACCAACGATCTGATGGATCTGGAAGAACTCGGCCCGCTGGTGAACCGTGTAGGTTCTGACTCCTCCAGCATGGACAACATGCTCGAGTTGATGGTCACCGGTGGCATCGACCTGTTCCGTGGCGTGCGGATGATCATTCCGCCTGCGTGGCAGAACGTCGAAACCATGGACCCGGATCTGCGCGCGTTCTACGAATACAACTCGATGCACATGGAGCCGTGGGACGGCCCGGCCGGCGTAGTAATGACTGATGGTCGTTACGCGGTGTGCCTGCTCGACCGTAACGGTCTGCGTCCGGCGCGTTGGGTTACCACCAAGAACGGCTTCATTACCCTGGCCTCGGAAATCGGTGTCTGGAACTACCAGCCTGAAGACGTGATCGCCAAGGGCCGTGTCGGTCCGGGCCAGATCTTTGCCGTGGACACTGAAACCGGTCAGATCCTCGACACCGATGCCATCGACAACCGCTTGAAGTCCCGTCATCCGTACAAGCAATGGCTGCGCAAGAATGCCCTGCGCATCCAGGCGACCATGGAAGACAACGATCACGGTTCGGCTTTCTACGACGTCGATCAGCTCAAGCAATACATGAAGATGTATCAGGTCACGTTCGAAGAGCGCGACCAGGTGCTGCGTCCGCTCGGCGAACAAGGCTACGAAGCCGTTGGCTCGATGGGCGACGATACGCCGATGGCCGTGCTGTCCCAGCGCGTGCGCACGCCGTACGACTATTTCCGTCAGCAGTTCGCGCAGGTGACCAACCCGCCGATCGACCCGCTGCGCGAAGCGATCGTCATGTCGCTGGAAGTCTGCCTCGGCGCCGAACGCAATATCTTCCAGGAGTCGCCGGAACACGCCTCGCGCGTGATCCTCAGTTCGCCGGTCATTTCCCCGGCCAAGTGGCGCTCGTTGATGAACCTCGACCGCCCAGGCTTCGAGCGTCAGATCATTGACCTCAACTACGACGAGAGCGTTGGCCTCGAAGCGGCGGTGCGCAATGTTGCCGATCAGGCTGAAGAAGCCGTTCGCGCCGGTCGCACCCAGATTGTACTGAGTGACCGTCACATCGCCCCGGGCAAGTTGCCGATCCACGCTTCGCTCGCTACCGGCGCAGTGCATCATCGCTTGACCGAAAAAGGCCTGCGTTGCGACTCCAACATTCTGGTCGAGACCGCCACTGCGCGCGATCCGCACCACTTTGCAGTGTTGATCGGTTTCGGCGCCTCTGCCGTTTATCCGTTCCTGGCCTACGAAGTGCTGGGCGACCTGATCCGAACCGGTGAAGTGCTGGGTGACCTCTATGAGGTGTTCAAGAACTACCGCAAAGGCATCACCAAAGGCCTGCTCAAGATCCTCTCGAAGATGGGGATTTCGACCATTACTTCGTACCGCGGTGCGCAACTGTTCGAGGCTATCGGCCTGTCCGAAGAAGTCTGCGACCTGAGCTTCCGTGGTGTGCCAAGCCGCATCAAGGGCGCGCGTTTCGTCGACATCGAAGCCGAGCAGAAAGCCTTGGCGACCGAAGCCTGGAGCCCGCGCAAGCCGATCCAGCAAGGCGGCCTGCTGAAGTTCGTCCACGGTGGCGAATATCACGCCTACAACCCGGACGTGGTCAGCACCCTGCAAGCGGCTGTGCAGCAGGGCGACTACAGCAAGTTCAAGGAATACACGGCGCTGGTGGACAACCGTCCGGTGTCGATGATCCGCGATCTGTTCAAGGTCAAGACCCTGGATACGCCGCTGGACATCAGCGAGATCGAACCGCTGGAATCGGTGCTCAAGCGCTTCGACTCCGCGGGCATCTCTTTGGGCGCACTGTCGCCGGAAGCTCACGAAGCCCTGGCCGAAGCCATGAACCGCCTCGGTGCGCGTTCCAACTCCGGCGAAGGCGGCGAAGACCCGGCACGCTACGGCACCATCAAAAGCTCGAAAATCAAGCAGGTCGCCACTGGCCGTTTCGGTGTGACCCCGGAATACCTGGTTAACGCTGAAGTGCTGCAGATCAAAGTTGCTCAGGGCGCCAAGCCCGGCGAAGGTGGTCAGCTGCCGGGCGGCAAGGTCAACGGTCTGATCGCCAAGCTGCGTTACGCAGTGCCGGGTGTGACCCTGATTTCGCCTCCGCCGCACCACGACATCTATTCGATCGAAGACTTGTCGCAGTTGATTTTCGACCTGAAACAAGTCAACCCGAAGGCATTGGTCTCGGTGAAGCTGGTAGCAGAAGCGGGCGTCGGCACCATCGCTGCCGGTGTGGCCAAGGCTTACGCGGACTTGATCACCATTTCCGGCTACGACGGCGGCACCGGTGCATCGCCACTGACCTCGATCAAATACGCGGGCGCACCGTGGGAACTCGGTTTGGCCGAAACCCATCAGACCCTGCGCGGCAACGACCTGCGCGGCAAGGTCCGTGTGCAGACTGACGGCGGCTTGAAAACCGGCCTCGACGTGATCAAGGCAGCGATCCTTGGCGCTGAAAGCTTCGGCTTCGGCACCGCGCCAATGATCGCCCTGGGCTGCAAATACCTGCGTATTTGCCACCTGAACAACTGCGCCACCGGCGTTGCGACTCAGAACGAGAAGCTGCGCAAGGATCACTACATCGGTACCGTCGACATGGTGGTGAATTTCTTCACCTACGTCGCCGAAGAAACCCGTGAGTGGCTGGCGAAGCTGGGCGTGCGCTCCCTCGAAGAGCTGATCGGCCGCACCGATCTGCTGGAAATCCTCGAAGGCCAGACCGCCAAGCAGAATCACCTGGACTTGACCCCGTTGCTGGGCAGCGATCACATCCCGGCAGACAAGCCTCAGTTCTGCCAGGTCGACCGCAACCCGCCGTTCGACAAAGGCCTGCTGGCCGAGAAAATGGTCGACTTGGCCACCTCGGCTATCAACGACATGAGCGGCGCCGATTTCGCCCTGGATATCTGCAACTGCGACCGTTCCATCGGCGCGCGGATCTCCGGTGAAATCGCGCGCAAGCATGGCAACCAGGGCATGGCTAACGCGCCGATCACCTTCCGCTTCAAAGGCACTGCCGGTCAGAGCTTTGGTGTGTGGAACGCCGGCGGCCTGAACATGTACCTGGAAGGTGACGCCAACGACTACGTCGGCAAAGGCATGACCGGCGGCAAACTGGTCATCGTTCCGCCGAAGGGCAGCATCTACAAGACTCAGGACAGCGCCATTATCGGCAACACCTGCCTGTATGGCGCCACCGGGGGCAAGCTGTTCGCCGCCGGTACCGCGGGCGAGCGTTTCGCGGTGCGTAACTCCGGTGCTCACACTGTCGTGGAAGGCACTGGCGATCACTGCTGCGAGTACATGACCGGTGGTTTCGTCTGCGTGTTGGGCAAGACCGGTTACAACTTCGGCTCAGGCATGACCGGCGGTTTCGCCTACGTGCTCGACCAGGACAACACCTTCGTTGACCGGGTCAACCACGAACTGGTGGAAATCCAGCGGATCAGCGGTGAGGCAATGGAAGCCTATCGCAGCCACCTGCAACGCGTGCTGAACGAATACGTCGAGGAAACCGACAGCGAGTGGGGTCGTAACCTCGCTGAAAACCTCGATGACTATCTGCGTCGTTTCTGGCTGGTCAAGCCCAAGGCTGCCAACCTGAAATCGTTGCTTTCCAGCACCCGTGCCAACCCGCAGTGATATGCGCCTGAAGAGTTTGATGAGGTTTTAACAATGGCTGAACGTCTGAATAACGACTTCCAGTTCATCGATGTCGGGCGCAAAGATCCGAAGAAGAAACTGTTGCGTCAACGCAAGAAAGAGTTCGTGGAAATCTACGAACCGTTCAAACCCCAGCAGTCGGCCGACCAGGCCCACCGCTGCCTGGGTTGCGGTAACCCGTATTGCGAATGGAAGTGCCCGGTGCACAACTTCATTCCCAACTGGCTCAAGCTGGTGGCCGAGGGCAACATCCTCCAGGCCGCCGAGCTGTCGCACCAGACCAACACCCTGCCGGAAGTCTGCGGCCGGGTTTGTCCCCAGGATCGTCTGTGCGAGGGGGCCTGCACCCTTAACGACGGTTTTGGTGCGGTGACCATTGGTTCGGTGGAGAAGTACATCACCGACACCGCGTTCGCCATGGGCTGGCGCCCGGACATGTCCAAGGTCAAACCGACCGGCAAGCGTGTCGCGGTTATCGGCGCGGGCCCTGCCGGCCTGGGCTGTGCCGACGTGCTGGTACGTGGTGGCGTGACCCCGGTGGTGTTCGACAAGAACCCGGAAATCGGCGGCCTGCTGACCTTCGGGATCCCCGAATTCAAGCTGGAAAAGACCGTGCTGAGCAATCGCCGCGAAGTCTTCACCGGCATGGGCATCGAGTTCCGCCTGAACACCGAAATCGGCAAGGACGTGACCATCGAGCAACTGCTCGAAGAATACGATGCCGTGTTCATGGGCATGGGCACCTACACCTACATGAAGGGCGGCTTTGCCGGTGAAGATCTGCCGGGCGTGTATGACGCGCTGGATTTCCTGATCGCCAACGTCAACCGCAACCTGGGCTTTGAAAAGTCGCCGGAAGATTTCGTCGACATGAAAGGCAAGAAGGTCGTGGTGCTGGGCGGTGGCGACACGGCGATGGACTGCAACCGTACTTCGATCCGTCAGGGCGCCAAGTCGGTGACCTGTGCGTATCGTCGTGACGAAGCGAACATGCCGGGCTCGCGCAAAGAGGTGAAGAACGCCAAGGAAGAAGGCGTGAAATTCCTCTACAACCGCCAGCCGATCGCTATCGTGGGTGAAGACCGCGTCGAAGGCGTGAAGGTGGTCGAGACCCGTCTCGGCGAGCCGGACGCCCGTGGCCGTCGCAGCCCCGAGCCGATCCCGGGCTCCGAAGAGATCATCCCGGCCGACGCCGTGGTCATCGCCTTCGGTTTCCGTCCAAGCCCGGCATCGTGGTTCGAGCAGTTCAGCATCCAGACCGACAGCCAGGGCCGCGTGGTGGCACCGGAGCAAGGCCAGTACAAGCACCAGACCAGCAACCCGAAAATCTTCGCCGGTGGCGACATGGTTCGTGGTTCCGACCTGGTGGTAACGGCGATCTTCGAAGGCCGCAATGCCGCTGAAGGGATCCTGGATTACCTGGGCGTTTAACCGTATTCCAACATTGGAATGCAATTCCTGTGGGAGCTGGCTTGCCAGCGATAGCATTGCCTCGGTCTAACTGAAAGACCGAGGTGGCCGCATCGCAGGCAAGCCAGCTCCCACAGTGTTTTTTGGTGTGGCCAAAACGGCATTCAACCGCGACAAATTGACCCGATAGACAAAAGGAACGGCTCTTGCCGTGCCTTTTGCGTCGCGCTCTGAGAAAATGCCCGCACTTTTTTTCCGGATGCCGACATGACTGCCCTGAAGAACGACCGTTTCCTTCGCGCCCTGCTCAAGCAACCCGTAGACGTCACCCCTGTGTGGATGATGCGTCAGGCCGGTCGCTACCTGCCTGAGTACCGCGCCAGCCGTGCCAAGGCCGGTGATTTCATGAGCCTGTGCATGAACCCGGCGTTCGCTTGCGAAGTCACGATGCAGCCGCTCGACCGCTATCCGCAACTGGACGCGGCGATCCTGTTCTCCGACATCCTCACCATCCCGGACGCCATGGGCCAAGGCCTGTACTTCGAAACCGGTGAAGGTCCGCGCTTCAAGAAAGTCATCAGCACCCTGGCCGACATCGAAGCCCTGCCGATTCCTGATCCACACAAAGACCTCGGCTACGTCATGGACGCAGTCAGCACCATCCGTCGGGAACTGAACGGCCGCGTGCCGCTGATCGGCTTCTCCGGCAGCCCATGGACCCTGGCCACCTACATGGTCGAAGGCGGCTCGTCGAAAGACTTCCGCAAGACCAAGGCCATGCTCTATGACAACCCGCAAGCCATGCACTTGCTGCTGGATAAACTCGCGCAGTCGGTCACCAGCTACCTCAACGGTCAGATCATGGCCGGCGCGCAAGCGGTGCAGATCTTCGACACCTGGGGTGGCAACCTCTCCGCAGCGGCCTACCAGGAGTTCTCCCTGGCCTACATGCGCAAAATCGTCAGCGGCCTGATCCGCGAGCACGAAGGCCGCAAAGTGCCGGTCATCCTGTTCACCAAGAACGGCGGCCTGTGGCTGGAAAGCATCGCTGACGCTGGCGCGGATGCGCTGGGCCTGGACTGGACTTGCGACATTGGCGAAGCCCGCCAACGCGTCGGCAGCAAAGTCGCCCTGCAAGGCAACATGGACCCAACCGTGCTCTACGCCAAGCCAGAAGCCATCCGCACCGAAGTCGGCCGGATCCTCGCCAGCTACGGCAAAGGCAGCGGTCACGTGTTCAACCTCGGCCATGGCATCACGCCGGAAGTCGACCCAGAGCATGCTGGCGCCTTCCTGCGCGCGGTACATGAACTGTCGGCGCAGTATCACGAGTAATCGTGGCCCAATAAAAAACGCCCGGCATATGCCGGGCGTTTTTGTTTGTGGTTCAGAAAATGAGAAGTGGATGCCATTCATTGTGGGAGCGGGCTTGCCCGCGATGGCGTCGTCTCATACAACACATGTGCTGGACCGACCATCGCTATCGCGGGCAAGCCCGCTCCCACAGGGTTGTGCGTCATGCCTTCAAATTTACCAACGGCGGTAACTTCGCCAGCTTCAACGCCACCAACAACGCAATCACCAACAACCCGCCAATAAATAACCCGATCCCGTTCCAGCCACCCAAGTGCCAGGCCACACCGCCCGCCGTACCCGCGATACTCGACCCGGCGTAATAGCTGAACAGGTACAGCGACGACGCCTGTCCTCTGGCCTTGATCGCACGACGGCCAATCCAGCTACTGGCCACCGAATGCGCACCAAAGAAGCCGAAGGTAAAGATCAGCATGCCGAGAATCACCAGCGGTAACGGCGTGAACATGGTCAGGGCGATGCCCGCGAGCATGACCACAATGGTTGCCCAGAGCACTTTGCGCCGGCCGAGTTGGTCGGCCAGGGCGCCGATTTTCGCCGAGCTGTAGATGCCCGACAGGTACACCACCGAAAGCAGCCCGACGAAGGCCTGATCCATGTGATACGGCTCGGCCAGCAGGCGATAGCCGATGTAGTTGAACAGCGTGACAAACGCGCCCATCAGCACGAAAGCCTCAAGGAACAGCAGTGGTAGACCTGCATCGCGAAAGTGCATGCTGAAGCCGTCCAGCAAGCTGCGAGGATGCAATGAGCGGGCGCGGAAGTTGCGCGATTCCGGGAGGATTTTCCAGAACACCGCTGCGGCAATCAGCGCCAGGCCACCGACGACCAGCATCGCCGCGTGCCAGCTGACGAAGTCGATCAGTACCCCGACGATCAATCGTCCACACATGCCGCCGATGGCATTGCCACCGATGTACAAGCCCATGGCGAGGCCAAGGTGCTGTGGATGGATCTCTTCGCTCAGGTAAGTCATCGCGACCGCCGCCAGACCGCTCAACGACAGCCCCACCAGCGCTCGCATCACCAGCACGCCTTGCCAGCTCGGGATCATTGCGCTGGCCATGGTGCACAGCGCTGCGGCGAACAGCGCGGCGACCATCACCGGTTTACGCCCGATGCGATCAGAGATGGGACCGGTGATCAGCAAGCCAATGGCGAGCATGCCGGTGGCGACCGACAGGATCAGGCTGCTCTGGGCTGCGTTGATGGAAAACTCGTGGGACAGCAGCGGCATCATCGGCTGCACGCAATACAGCAGGGCAAAGGTCGCGAAACCGCCCGAGAACAGCGCCAGCACCGTGCGCATAAACATCGGTGTGCCTTTCTCGATGTAGATCTCGCTTAGCTCAGTGACGACGTCGTCCAGCGGAGTGGGCGGAATTTCATGGGCGAGTGGAGCGGCAGCAGTTTTCACTTCAGACCTCGGAGGGGCGCAGCCGGTCAGGCAATGAAAAAATCATATAGCTGCCTAATGATTCAATCCAATATATTGTTCGACCTGTTTGATAGGTTTTACGACCTAATGGAGTTTTCATGGAATTGCGCCACCTGCGCTACTTCATCGCCGTCGCCGAAGAACTGCATTTCGGCCGCGCAGCCCAAGTGCTGGGCATCTCGCAACCGCCGCTGAGCCAGCAGATTCAGGCGCTGGAACAGGAGGTCGGCGCCCGGTTATTCGAACGGACCAATCGTCGGGTCGAACTCAGTGAGGCCGGTCGGCTGTTTCTGGAAGAGGCGCGGTTGGTGCTGGCTCAGGTCGACAAAGCGGCGGACGTTGCGCGGCGGGCACAACTCGGAGAGTTGGGTGAACTGAAGATCGGCTTCACCTCGTCGGCCCCGTTCAACTCGACCATTCCTCAGGCGATTTTCTCGTTTCGCCAGAGTTTCCCGGCGGTGCACCTGAATCTGCGGGAAATGAGCAGCACCCAAGTGGCCGATGCATTGGTGGACGAGTCGATTGAAGTCGGCATCATGCGGCCGCTGGGCTTGCCGGACTCACTCAGCGTGGTGGAACTGATGCGCGAGCCACTGGTGGCGGTGCTTAGCTCCAAGCATCCGTTGGTGAGCGGCAGCGAAGACGGTTTATTCCTCTCGGCGCTGGCCCTCGAACCCTTCGTATTTTTCCCACGTAGCTATGGCAGTGGTTTGTACGCACAGCTGCTCAGCCTGGCGCGGGATGTCGGGTTCAGCCCGCACTTCGCGCAAGAGGCTGGCGAGGCGATGACCATCATCGGGCTGGTGGCGGCAGGTCTGGGAGTGTCGGTATTGCCGGCGTCGTATCAGCGGATGCGCATCGATGGCGTGGTCTACCGCCCTCTACTCGATCCGGCGGCCGTGTCGGCAGTGTGGCTGGTGCAGCGCAAGGATCAGAAATCGCCGATGGCCAGGGCGTTTGTGGAGTTGTTGACGCGTAAGGTTGAACCTTTGAAGCCGTAACTACGGGTGACCCCAGTGAGGTCACCCGTTTTTTTACCAGGCACTACACCGAAACCTGCACCTGCAATCGTCGCCCGATGACATCCATCAAATCGCAACCATCGCGCATTGAATTCGCTAACACTCGCGCCAACTAGCATCACTGGGCAGTTTGCATTTGCTGCGCTTTGTTTTGTTCTGCCTGTGCTATCGCTTTGAAGTCATAGGTCGGATAGAACTCGGTTTTGTAACTTCCCCACGCTGTATTTTCAAGTGCAAGGTTTACTTCAGCAAGACGGGAGGCCGGGAAGCGCACTGTGACGACTTGTCCGATACCCATCATTATGTTCCAACTGACAACCTCTACTCCCGCAGGTGGAAATGCCTTATAGAATCCTTGTTTGGCAAGTTGAGCCTTTAATTCGCCCAATGGCCGTGATTGATCGTGCTTTAAAAATACGGTCAGCATGACGGCATTATCTGGCGTGGCAACGGCATTTTTTGCAGGGGAATTTGTTGTGGACTGCGCATTGACAGCGCCGCAGAAGGCCGAGGTTATCAAAAGCGTAGATGCAAGGAGTGTTTTGAGTGATTTCTGCATGTTGAAATTCCATGTTTTATTAGGCGGCAAAATTGATTTCAAGCGGTAACGCTACTCCAGCGGAACTACCTGAGTCATTTAGTGTGCTATGGGCGACTGGTTTCAGTTTGTGATATTAGTATCTGGCTTAATGGTGGACTTTGTTTCCACTGTTCCAGTGTAGGGGGCATGAACTACATAGATACGCACCAGAGGGTTATTGGCTATCATGTCGTGAGGCACTTCGCGAGAATAGGTGAATTCATTTGGATTCAACTTTTCCAATCGCCTGACTACAGTTTTGGTTGGCCCGACATCGGGCACTAAAATGTGGCTTTTTTGATCGCCAGTGACAAAGAAGTAACCTCCACCTCCATTGTCGTACTTTGATTCTCCCGTATCGGTGTAAAAGAATTCATAGCGATTGCGTTCGGGATCCCACGTCGATATTCCGACCACGCCAGGATAATTCGCTTTTACGTCCGTTTGTGGTGCGCCCTCTATATAGACCTTGGTTGTCAGCCATCGAGGAGAAGATGCCAGAGCCCGAGTCTCGGCAGTGGCGGGGGCTTGTTGCGCAAAACTACCCAGGGGACAGAACAATGCCGCAAGAAGTAGGCATGTAGAAGTAATATTGTTCTTTTGCATGCGGATAACTCCTTATCTGCTTTTGTTGGTTGCTCGCTATTGATTATCCAAATTCAATGCGTGAAAAGTATAGGCTGGGAGTGAGGGGGGCAATAGCGGGGTAATGAATTGTAATAGTTCGGCGTTTTTTCGAAGTAATACTTCGTCGTGCTTGTTTTAGATGTGTTGGTTGTTTGGGTTTGCCTATATATTGAAATCACGAGGCTGGCTGTAGGAACTTTCCGAAGTGATACACTCCGTTTTCCTATGTTTCATTTATGTGCCGAGGACTCAGATGTGGCGAGAAGTTGCTGGCGCGTAAAGCGTTTAAAAGATCGCAGCCTTCGGCAGCGCCTACACCGATCTATGTAGGAGCTGCCGAAGGCTGCGATCTTTTGATCTTCGGTAATACCTGAGTGTGTCGCGGCTACTCCGCGTCAGGCGTTACTGAACCTTCGCCAAATCCCCTTTCAACGCAACGCCCGCCATGAGCGCCCCAGCGTGGCACTCATAGTTCTTGGCATCCTTGCGCTCGTTGCTTTTGTAGAAGCTGACGATATTGGTCACGGCGTTGGCGCCGGCATTCTTCGCTGCCTGGTGCAGGCTGATGATTGCCGATTGCGCGACCCATTCGCAGGCCACTTCGTCAGACTTGTTGAAGGCGTTGGTTTTCTTGTTGGTCACGGCCCCCGAGCTGACTACGGTGACGTTGCCAGTCGGTGTGTTGCCTGCCAGGTAGAACTTCACGCTGCCATCGATTTTGCCGGCGCGGGTTGCTTCGGCGACTGCTTTGTCAAAAGGCAGATACACAGCGGTGTCACGGGCCTGGCTGATGCCCGGCAACGTGCAGATCAGCAGGGTGGCGGCGGCAGCGAGTTTCTTGAAGTGCATGGAGGTCTCCTTGACCCTGAGTAATTCGATTACGACCAGCGGCGAAAAATCAACGAGGTGTTGACCCCGCCAAAAGCGAAATTGTTGTTCATCACATACTGGTTGCTCATCTGCCGGAATTCACCGCGCAGGTAATCGAGCTTGCCGCACTTCGGATCGACCTCATCGAGGTTGAAAGTGTGCACGTACTGATCGCGGTTCATCATTTCGATGCTGAACCAGGACTCCAGCGCGCCGCAGGCTCCCAGGGTGTGACCAAGGAAACTCTTCTGCGAACTGATTGGCATGTGTTCGCCGAACAACGCGCTGGTGGCCAGTGTTTCGGCAATGTCGCCCTGTTCTGTAGCGGTGCCGTGACCGTTCACATAGCCGATGTCGGAAGGCTGCAGCCCGGCATCTTCCAGCGCCAGCTCCATGGCCCGGCGCATGGTGAGCTGCTCCGGACGGGTGGCGTGCTGACCGTCGGCGTTGCTGCCGAAACCGACGATCTCGGCATGGATATGTGCGCCGCGTGCCAGGGCGTGTTCGAGCTCTTCGAGCACCAGCATGCCGCCGCCTTCACCGATCACCAGGCCATCGCGGCCGGTGTCGTAAGGGCGAGGGCTGGTTTGCGGGGCATCGTTTTTCAGACTGGTGGCGTAGAGCGCATCGAACACCATGGCTTCGGTCGGGCACAGCTCTTCGGCGCCGCCGGCGAGCATCAGCGGCAGGCGGCCGAACTTGATCGATTCGTAGGCATAACCGATGCCCTGGCTGCCGCTGGTGCAGGCGCTGGAGGTCGGGATCAGCCTGCCGGTGAGGCCGAAGAAGATGCTGACATTGGCCGCTGTGGTGTGCGGCATCATCCGCACGTAGGAGTTGGCGTTCAAGCCTTCGGCCACCGAGTTGAGCAGCATATTGCCGAACGCCTTGATCTCGTCGGTGCTGCCGGTGGACGAGCCGCAGGAAACGCCCATGCGCCCGTCCTTGATCGACTCGTCACCCAGCAGACCGGCGTCCGCCAACGCTTGCTCAGCAGCACCAACAGCGAGCCGCGAGACGCGGCCCATGCTGCGCAGTTGCTTGCGGGTCCAGTGGCTTGGCACTTTGAAGTCATCGATCGGCCCGGCCAGGCGCGTGTTGAGTTCAGTGAAACGATCCCACTCGTCCATACGGCGGATGCCGCTGCGATTGGCGGCGAAGTTGCCGGCGATGGTGTCCCAGTCGCTGCCCAGTGAGGTGATGCCGGCCATGCCGGTGACGACGACGCGCTTCATCAGCACAGGCCTCCATTGACGGCCAGAACCTGCCGGGTGATGTACGACGCTTCCGCCGACATCAGGAAATTCACCGCGCCAGCCACCTCTTCCGGGGTGCCCATGCGATGTGCGGGGATCATTTTCATCAGTTCTTCCACCGGCACGTTTTCGTCGAGCATCGCCGTGTCGATCAGGCCGGGTGCGACACAGTTAACCGTGATTTTGCGCTTGCCCAGTTCGATCGCCAGCGCCTTGGCTGCGCCGATCAAACCGGCCTTGGACGCGCTGTAATTGACTTGGCCGCGATTGCCGATCAACCCGGAAACTGAAGTGATGCAGACAATCCGCCCGGCGGCGCGACGACGGATCATCGGCATCATCACCGGGTGCAGCACGTTGTAGAAACCGTCGAGATTGGTGCGCATCACCAAATCCCAATCCTCCTCGCTCAGGGCCGGAAAAGCACCGTCGCGGGTCAGGCCAGCGTTGAGCACCACGCCGTAATAGGCGCCGTGGGTTTCGACATCGGCTTCAAGAATAGCTTTGCAACGAGCACGGTCGGACACGTCGAATTGCAGGATGCGCGCGTTGCGGCCCAGGGCCTCGACTTCGATCTTGACGGCTTCGGCATCCGCAAGGCCGCTGCGGCAGTGCAGCACGATGTCATGCCCGGCCCGGGCCAGACGCAACGCAATGGCGCGGCCGATACCACGGCTGGAGCCGGTGACCAGTACGGATTCAGTCATCACTCGACTCCTTGGGGTTCATGAAGATATTGCGCGACCTGAGGTGGGCGAAACACGTTCAGCCGGGCGGTGGCGTGGATGCCGGGCGCGGTGAGGTGGCATTCGAACACACCCATGCCGTTGTCGTCTTCCAGCGAGCGTATCCCATGGATGGTCAACTCGGTGCCGGCGGGGAAGTGTTCCACGTTGCATTCGAATTTTCGGGTGCCGAGCAGGAAACCCAACTCCACCGCATTGCCTTTCTGGCGCGCATGGCAACCGGCGTACGCGGCGACGCTCTGGGCCATCAGCTCGATGCCGACCCAGGCCGGCAGGCTGCCGTCGGGGCGATTGAACAGGCCGTCGGGTTTGACGGTGAGTCGGGTGTGAATTTGCTCGTCATCGAACGACAGGATCTGCTCGATGAGGATCATGTCGCCAGCATGCGGCAGCAGTTCGGCGAGCGGCCAGGTAATCATGGGGCGTCTCCGATAATCAGGCTGACGTTATTGCCACCGAAGGCAAAGGAATTGCTCATCAGGTAGCGAGGTGCAATGGACGTCAGGTGGTCAGTCGGGGTCACCCAATGCAGGGCCGGTAATTCGGGGTCGGGCTGGCCGTCCCAGATGTGGGGCGGCAAGGCATGTTCGCTGTTGTCCGCGCTCAGGCTCAACCAGCAGAACGCCGCCTCCAGAGCACCGGCAGCGCCGAGGGTATGGCCGGTCATCGGTTTGGTCGACGAGCAGGGCACGCCTTCCGGGAATAGCGTCGTCACCGCCAGGCTTTCCATGGCGTCGTTATGTTGCGTGGCGGTGCCATGCAGGTTCAGATAACCGATCTGCTGCGGTTGCAGCCCTGCGCGGCTCAAGGATTTGCGCATCGCTTGCAGGGCGCCACGGCCGGTCGGTTCCGGCGCGGAAATATGATGTGCATCGGAGCTGGCGCCACTGCCCAGCAGGGCAATCGGTTGGCTATTGCCGGCGCTTTTGCTCATCAGAAACAGCACCGCTGCTTCGCCGATGTTGATGCCGTTACGGTTGGCTGAAAACGGGTTGCAGCGCTGCTCGGACACCGCTTCCAGGGCCGAGAAACCGTTGAGAGTCAGCTTGCACAAACTGTCGACACCGCCGCACAACACGGCGTCGCACACGCCCAGATCGAGCAGTCGTTGAGCACTCATCAGCGCACGGGCGCTGGAGGTGCAGGCGGTGGAAATCACATAGGCCGGACCGCTCAATTGCAGCCAGTCGGCGAGAAACGTCGCCGGCGCGCCGAGTTCCTGTTGCTGATAGTCATAATCGGCAGGGAACTGATGCTCTCGGATGTAATGGGCCAGACCGCTGCTGGCCTCGTGAATGCCCGAGGTGCTGGTGCCCAGAATGACGCCGATACGGTCGCGGCCGTAGGTCTGGATCGCTTGCTCGATGTCTTCGCGAATTTGCAGCGCAGACTCCAGCAGCAATTGATTGTTGCGACTGCTCTGATGCGCGAGCTCCGCCGGAATCGGCGCCAGCTCACCGCGCACCGCCGCGACCGGCAGCGTGCGTTCCGCCACCCAGTCGGCCTCGCTGCGCATGCCCGAGCAATCGCCGGCAAACAGGTTGCGGGCGACTTCCTGCTTGTCGCGGCCCAGGGCGCAGACCACCCCGAGGGCATTCAGATAAGCCGTCATGGCGTGTGCTCGCCTAACGGAGTGACGCGATAGTGCGGGCCTTGGGATACGTTCAATTCAAAGCTCAGTGGTTGTGAATAGCGGATGTTCCAGCGTGGTGACAAGGATCGTTGCCCGCCATCCTGCCGGGCGGCGGGATAGTTGCGATGCAACTCGCCCGCAGGGGTCAACGCAAACAATAAGGCCGCGAACAGCTCCCGAGCTTCCGGATTGGGCGGCAGCAGGCCGTCGGCCTGCCATTGGCCATCGATCAGTTTCTGCCGTGCCACGGGAATCCCCAAAGGGTCCATCATCGACCAGCGAATGCCTGGGTCTTCACGCTGGATCACCAGCAGCCAGTCCTGACGTTGCTCGGCCATCTGCCGTTCGATGTGCAATTGCAGCGGCAATGCCAGGTTCGGAGTTTGCTCGGGCAGCGGTGCCTGGCTGGCGCAAGCGCTCAGCAACAGGACACAACCCAGAAGCAGGAAACGGATCATCAGGCACACCCTTCAACGGGCTTGCGCGCGACTACATTGACCAGGGTTTCTTCCCGTTGGCCAAAGGTTTTGGGCTGGCGCAGGCCGAAGCGTTCGAGCAGGCCGAAATCCTTGGCGCGACTCCACCACAAGTAAGGGTAAGACACGTTCTGCGGGCCGAATTCAAAACCCTGCCGACGAATCATGTCCAGGTAGCCGGCGGCGCTCTTCTGCACGTGCATCGGGTGGCGGAACAGCCAGCGAATCACCCACGTATCAATGTAAGCCTCGGTGGACTCGGCGAACAGCAAATAGCCGCCCGGCTTGAGCACTCGATAGAACTCGGCCAGGGCCTGATCCTGTTCGACAAGGTGATGGAAGGTTTGATGACAGAACAGCAGATCGACGCTGGCGTCCGGTATTTTGATGCTCGCGCAGTCACTGCCGATCAGTTCTACATCCATGCCCTGGCGGGCAGCTTCTTCGCCGCTCAGGTTCAGGCTGTGAGGGTCGGCATCCAGCCCGATCAGGCGCCGAGGCGCGAAGGTCTGGCGCAGATACTGGAACGACTTGCCCTGGCCGCAACCGGCATCCAGCAATACCGGATTGTCGGGCAATGGCGCGCTGAACAGATCGCGCAAATCATTGATCGCCACTCGCAATACATGGTGCTGCCAGGTGTGACTGCGCAGGAACCAGAAACCGAAACGGGTTTCTTCGACGTAGTTGTCGCTCAAATAACTCATGTCGGATCCTGTGCGCACAGGTCCGAGATCATCCGCAGTCGACGCTTGGGTTCGCTGACAAACGGGTTGCGTTCATCCCAGGCGTAACCCGCGAGGATCGAGCTGATCATGCGGCGGATATCCGCTGTGCCGCCCTGATAGAAAATCACATCCTGAAAGGTCCCCGCGTACCAGCCTTCGACGTAGCAACGGAAGGTGTTGACGCCGCGCTTGAGCGGTTCGGCGAACTCGGTCTGCCAGTCGACGCTTTCACCTTGCAGTTGGCGGTGCAGCACACCGGCGGCCATGCTCGCCGAACGCATGGCGATGGTCACACCAGAGGAGAACACCGGGTCGAGAAATTCCGCCGCATTGCCCAGCAGGGCGAAACCTTGGCCATGCAGGGTTTTGACGTTGGCCGAATAGCCGCCGATGGTCCGCGCGGGCGTATCCCACACGGCGTTGTTCAGCACACCGGCCAGGCTTGGGGTTTCGGCGATGAAGCCGCGCAGGCAGTTGTCCAGATTCTCGGTGCGGCCTTCGAAGTGTTCGGCGGCTGCCACCACGCCCACCGAGCAACGGCCGTTGCTGAACGGGATGGTCCAGAACCAGATATCGCGCTGGGTCGGATGGGTGGTGATGAGGATTTTCTCCCGGTCGAAAGCCGGGTTGTCGATACAGTCTTCGACGTGGGTGAATACGGCCTGGCGCACCGGGAAGTTCGACGGTGCTTCAAGGTCCAGCAAGCGCGGCAGCACGCGACCGTAGCCGCTGGCATCGAGCACGAAGTCGGCTTCGACGCGGTATTGGCTACCGTCTTCGCGAAGCACGTCGAGCTGCGGTTTCGGCAGGCTGAAATCGGCACTGACGATGGCTTCGCCGTAACGGACATCGACACCTTGCAGTTCAGCCTGATCGGCCAGCAGCTTGTCGAAGTCGGCGCGCTGGACCTGGAACGTTGTCGGCTTGCCGTTGCTGAACGTGTCGCCGAAATCGAAGGCGCTGTATTGATCGCCCCAAGCGAACGCCGCCCCGTTCTTGCGCTGGAAACCGGCGGCGTTCACCGCCTCGAGCATGCCGGCTTCTTCGACGAAATCCAGGCAGTGGGACAGCAGGCTTTCACCGATGGAAAACCGTGGGAAATGCTGACGCTCGATCATCAGCACATCATGACCTTTACGCTTGAGCAACGCGGCGGCGATGGCGCCCGAGGGGCCTGCGCCGATCACCAGTACCTGACGACGTTCCATTTCAACTGTTGGCACGGGTGCTCCTTGCCGGGGCGGCGATGTTCAAAGGGATTCGGTGCATGCCGGCGAGTGCCGGCAGCAGGGTTGCGATCAGGCCCATCAACATCAGCGCGAAATACAACGCCGGGCTGATGAGCTGTTGTTGCAGCAGCAGGTTGAGAAAGACGATCTCGCTCAAGCCGCGAATATTCAGTAAAAGGCTTTCCCGCCAGCGGCTGGCACCTTCAAACGAGGCGCCAGCCCAGCCGAGGCCCAGCCAGTTGCCCAACAGTTTGCTGGCGATTGGCAACAGCAGGAGAGCGGCCAGTTGCATCCCGCTGAGACTGTCGATGGCGTTGTGCACGTTGATCTGCACGATGCCGAACGTGAGGATCAGCGGGATGGCGATCCAGGTCTGCAAACGGCTCATCCACGCCGCCGACAATGGCAGCACCAATGGCACCTTGAGCGTGGCCATGCACAGCAGATAGCCGATGCCGAAAATCAGCGCATTGAGTTTGAAGTGTTCGGCGACCACCAGCAGCGCGAAGAAGCAGCCGCTGTGCAGCAACGGTTGGCGCAACCCGAGCAGTCGCAGCAACAACGGCAGACAGGCGCCGGCCAGCGGCAGCAAAAGGCTGCTCAGGTGCAGGCTGCCCTGGGCGAATGCGAACAGAGTCCAGCAGGTCAGGTCGATCAGGATCGCGGTCTGCACCAGGCGTCGGGTGGCAGCGGGCGGGTAGTTGATGTGTCGCAGGTACAGATACAGCACCGGAATCGCGGTGATGGCGAACAGCAGACCGACCGCCAGCGAGCTGATCCACGGCTGCGGCGGCAACAGCCAGACCGCTGTCGCCAGCCCGCAGGCAAACGGAATGCAGAAACTCGGCAGGGCGATTTTCAGGCTCTGACGTTCCAGTCGCAGGTCAATCACGTCGCTGAGGATGTGCCCCAGCAGCAAGGCAAAGCTCAAACTGTAGAGGTTCTTCAGCCAGTCCGGCGAGATCAGGTCGGCGCCGCTCAAGTGCCAGCCCGGTTCGATCCAGAAGTACATCAGCAACGGCAGGCCGAAGGTCGCCAGCAGCAACTGGCTGACGATCGGAATCAGACCGAAATGACGACCGATACGGGTGGCCATGGCGAACAACACCAGGGCCATCAACCAGAACGCAGCGACCATCATGCTGCCGGCTCCGTAATCGGTGCGATGTGGACTTGGCGTCCTGCCCATGGCGCCAGGATGAAACTGAACGCCAGGCCGAGGCTCACCGACAGGCCGAAGTTGCTCACCGCCGGCGTGCTGGACACCGCCAGCAGGCCGAACGACAGCCAGGTAGTCACTGCTGCCAGCAAAGTGCCCAGCAGGCTCGCCGCGGCACCACCGATCTGTTCGCGCATGAGGATCGCGTAATCGACGCTGATGGCCGTCACTAGCAGCAGGCCGAACAGGCTGAACAGCGTCAGCGGCTGACCGAGCCAACCGAGGCTTGCCAGGCTGCACAGGGCCGCCAGCAATGGCAGAGAGACAATTCGCAGCGCGCCACCGAGACCGAATGGCAGGATCAGCACCAGCACGATCAGCACGCAGGAAGCGAGTTTCAATTCAGCGGCGCTGATTTGAGTGGCGGCGAAAACCTGGTTCAGTTCGCCGAGGCGATCCACCAGTTCCACGCCCGGCAAGTCCAGCGCCTGGACCCGCAACAGCGTGGGATTGTTCAAGCCTTGCAGGCTGA
Source organism: Pseudomonas sp. BF-R-26 (assembly GCF_019947395.1). Taxonomy (NCBI): domain Bacteria; kingdom Pseudomonadati; phylum Pseudomonadota; class Gammaproteobacteria; order Pseudomonadales; family Pseudomonadaceae; genus Pseudomonas; species Pseudomonas sp. BF-R-26. The sequence goes on from NZ_JAGYGK010000003.1 coordinate 342,295, forward strand.
CCATCGCAGCCACGCCGTCATCGGTCGGCCCCAGCCACAGGGTGCGGTAGGGCTCGGCCAATGGGCCGGCCAGCGCTGCGTCGATGTCTTCAATGGGCAGCGCCTGCAACGTTGCCAACTCGGCTTGCAACGCGGCGGCCGGCACGCCGAGGTCGAGCAACGGTTGCCAGAACTGCGGCAGCTTGCTCAGTGCTTCACGCACTTTGCGCTGTTCGCTCGGCTGGCTGACCAGTTGATTGAGCGACAGATAGCCCTGGAGTTTTTCCAGATTGACCAATTGATCCAGACGCTCGCTCAATGCCGTTTGGCGTTCGAGCAACTGCTGCTGATTGGCCGCGCGCACCAGGAAGAACTGGCTGGTGGGTTGGTAGCCGGTGATGCGTGCGATGGTTTGGGCTTCGTTAGTCAGTTGCTGCGGCGTGCCGACCCATTGGCGAATGTCGTTTTTGCTCTGCAGCTGCAACAGACCGCCGACACAGAAGGCGATCAACAGCGCCAGCAATACCGGCGTGCGTACGTATTTGAGCAACGTTTCACGCAGCTCCAGCAACTTCTCGGCGATGCGCATCGGCCATTGTGCTGGCCGCAGAACCACGCCCTTGAGCAGTGCCGGCAACAGACACACTGCCGACAGGTAGGCGCCAAGCAGGCCGGCGGCGGAGAACACGGCAATTTGGGTCAGGGCCGGGAATGGCGTCCAGGCCAGGGCCAGGTAGCCGATGCAACTGGTGATCAGGCTCAGCGTCAGCCCCGGCAGGGTCAGGCGTAACGCCGGCCAGCTGTGCCAGGGTTTCAGGCTCCAGCTTTTGGACAGGTAATGCAGCGGGTAATCCACCGCCACGCCGATCAGGCTGGAGCCCAGCACCAGCGTCATCACATGCATGTGACCGAACAGCGCCACGCAAGCCACCGCACCGAACAGCATGCCCACCAGCACCGGGACGAACGCCAGCAACACCCGCCAACGCCGGAAGGCCAGCAACAGCAGCAACAGAATCCCGACCGTGGCGCCGCCGCCGACCCAGGTCATTTCGCGAGCGGCTTGCCGTTGACCGCTGGCGGCATACAACAGGCCACTGGCGGCGAGTAGTTGCACGTCCGACCGGGCGGCTTCTTCACGACTGTGCTGGAGCAGGTCAGCCACTTGCAGTGGGAGGTTCATGTCGAACGCGTTGCCGACGGTTCGCGCCCGCAGCATCACCCAACTCATGCCGTCGGCATCGGCAACCAGCGCACCGCTGCCGATGTCCAGTTGCACCGAGCCGTGCTGTGGCTGGCTGTTCTGGATGCGCCCGGTCAGGCCGAGCCAGTCGTCCTGGCTCGGCACCAGGCTGAAGCCGGTGAACGGGTCGAACAGGGCTTGTACCCGTTGCTGAATAAAGGCGTCGGGGTGCTCGATAAGTTGCTGCCGGTCGGCCGCGGACAGCATCGCCAGGCGGCCTTGCAGCAATTGCGTGCGTAGCGCCGGCAAGTCGGCCTGCAGGTTCCACTGGACCTTTTCGAATACGCCGCTGGCCTGCCATTGCTCGCCCAGCTTTTGCGCCATGGCGATGGCTTGCTGGCGGTCTTTATGGCCGACCAGTACCAGCATTTCCCGGTTCAGCGGTTCTTGCATGCGTTGTTCGGCGCGCAGTTCCAACGCGTCCGGCGCGGTACCAGGCACCAGTTCCATCAGGTTGGCCGACAGCGGCGCGTTGTCACGCCATTGCCAGCCGGCGAGCGCGAGCACTGCCAGCAGCAGGATCAGAAACAGCCGCGGCAGCATCCGTTCACTCGGCAAAGTCATGTTGCTCCGCATCGCTCAAAGGTTGTGCGCTAGTGCTGTCCTGCATGCGCAACAGGGTTCGGTCACCCTGGGTTTCGAGCAGCTCGATGCTGTGCACCAGTTCGCCGCCGTCAATGTTGATCTGATTGAACACCTGCTTGAGCAGCATCGAACGCGGGGTCAGGGTCAGTTTCCAGTTTTGTGCGTCGCCGCTCAGCGAAAGCTCGAAATCCCGTTGCAGGCCACTGCTGTCGCCTTGCAGCACCGCGAGGAACAAGCGGTTCTGTTCGGCGCCGGCGCTCTTGTTCGGCAGCATTTGCCAACCGTTGGCATCACGCCGGGCAATGCCCTTGTCGCTGATGCGATAGTCCTGTTGCAGCGGGGTTTTCAGCAGCCAGAGCAGGCCGTGATTCTTCGCCAAAACGAAGGTGCCCTTGCTGGTCAGCGGCTGGGGCAGGGCGCGCAGGTGTTTTTCCTGGATGAAGCTGCCGTGGATCACATCGGGTTTGGCCAGTTGATCGCTGAGTTGCTGTAGATCGAAAGCCTGCGCCAGCGAAGTAAAACTCACCATCAACATGCCCAGCGCAATCCGGTAGCAGCTGCCGAGCCTGCGAGGCTGCGTCCGGCGGCGAAGCCGTCGTAAAACCTGAAAATGCGATACATCAGAAGAAACGCAGGGCGACTGCTGCGCCGCCGAACGCAGGCTTCGCCAGCTGCTACAGAGGGTTTTCAGCAGGTTCATGGCAGCATCCTTTCAACCGCGTCGGTGAACACCTTCGGTGAGGCCAACAGCATTTCGCGGCTGCTCATGTCGACGGCGACCTGCACGGAACAGGCGCGGGTCAGGCGCTCGCCGGTGGCCAGATCGCTGATCAGGTAACTGATCTTCAGGCGGTTTTCCCACTCCACCAGGCTGGCGCGCACATTCAGCTTCTGGCCGAACACGGCGCCACGCACATAGCGCAGCTGCAAGTCGATCACCGGCCACGCGTAACCTGACGCCACCATGGCGTCGTAGTTATGGCCGATCTTGTCCAGCAGCGCACAGCGGGCGACTTCCAGGTATTTGACGTAATGGCCGTGCCAGACCACGTTCATGGTGTCGACGTCAAAGAACGGTACGAGGATTTCCGTGTCGGTGTGAAGCACTCCCTTGCTACGCATGCAGCCTCCAGTGTTGTTCGGCGATGCGTTGCAGGCACAGGCGCAATTCGCCTTCCAAGGCACGGTCTTCGATGACCGGCGGGAAGTCCTTGGCCAATTCTTCGTGCATCGCGGCCAGTGCTGGTGGCAGCGGGCGCGCGTCTTCAGCCTGGCCGCGCAGCCAGACACCTTGGTTGGCGGCCAGCAGCGTGGCAGCAGCGACTTGTTCGGTCAGCTCCAACACGCGGATGGCGTCGCGGGCGGCGATGGTGCCCATGCTGACTTTGTCCTGGTTGTGGCACTCGGTGGAACGCGAAAAGACGCTGGCCGGCATGGTGTTTTTCAGGGCTTCGGCGGTCCAGGCGCTGGTGCCGATCTGCACCGCCTTGAAACCGTGATTGAGCATTGCGCGGTCGGCGGTGGCGCCAGACAGGTTGCTCGGCAAACCATGGTTGTAACGCTCGTCCACCAGCAGCGCGAGCTGACGGTCGAGCAAGTCGGCGACGTTGGCCACCAGGGTTTTCAGACTGTCCATGGCGAACGCGATATGGCCGCCGTAGAAGTGCCCGCCGTGCAGCACGCGTTCGGCTTCGGCGTCGATAATCGGGTTGTCGTTGGCGCTGTTGAGTTCGATCTCGATGAACGAGCGCAGCCAGTTCAGGCTGTCGGCCAATACACCGAGCACGTGCGGCGCACAACGCAGGGAATAGCGGTCTTGCAGGCGATGCAGCGGCGCGGTCGGCGCATCGATCGCCAGATCCTTGCGCAGCCACGCGGCGACTTGCATCTGCCCTGGATGGGGTTTGGCCGCGAACAGGCGCTCGTCGAAGTGCTCCGGATTGCCCTGCAAAGCGACCACGTTCAGCGCAGTGATACGCGTGGCCAGTTGCAGCAGGTAATCAGCGCGGGCGTAAGCCAGGCAGGCAAGGCCGGTCATCACGGCGGTGCCGTTCATCAGCGCCAGCGCTTCTTTGGGGCGCAATACGAGCGGTTCCCAACCCAGTTCGCTGTGCACATCGGCGGCTTGTCGACGCCCACCACGGAACATCACTTCGCGCTCGCCGGACAAAGTCGCGGCGACGTAGGACAGCGGCGTCAGATCACCACTGGCGCCCACCGAACCTTCTTCCGGAATCAGCGGCAGAATGTCGTGTTCGAGGAAGGCTTGCAGACGCTCCAGCAGTTCCACGCGTACCCCGGACACGCCGTAGCAAAGCGATTGCAAACGCGCCGCCAGCACCGCGCGGGTGGCTTGGGCGTCGAGCAGTTTGCCCAGGCCGCAACCGTGGAAGGTATACAAATGACGGGGCAGGGCTTCGACGTGGTGCAGCGGCACCGCTACCACGCAAGAATCACCATAACCGGTGGTCACACCGTAGATCACGCCTTCCTTGTCCAACAGGGAATCAAGGAACTGCGGGCCCTTGGCGATGCGCTGGCGAAACTCAGCGTCGCCCTGCAACTGCGTCGGCACCTGACGGTTGGCCAGGGCCAGCACGTCTTCGATGCGCAAAGGGAGTTCGCCGAAGGTTACCGGCTCAAGCGTTGGCGTCGTCATCGGTCTTCCAGAAAGGGTAAAAGTTGAACCATTGTTGGGGCGCTTCAAGGCAATAGTGACCCAGGCGTTCGGCGTAGCGGGAGGCCCACTGATGAATGACCTGTTCGCGGTCGCTGCGTTTCCACACGATGGCGTCGGCGAACGGTTCGAGGGTCAGCCGATAGTCGCCAGCGGGTTTCTTCAGGCACAGCATCAGGTTTATCGGGCATTTCAGCAGACCGGCCAGCAACCATGGGCCCTGAGGGAACGCGGCTTGATGGCCGAGGAAATCCACGCTCACGCTGCGTCCGCCATGCAGCGGCACGCGGTCGCCGGCAATCGCCAGCCATTCGCCGCGCTCGAGGCGTTCATGCAGTTGCAGCATGATCACCGGGTCCAGCTCGCTGACCTGAATCAACCGCAGATTGGTCGCCCCGGCTTCGCCCAGCAGACGGTTGAATTGTTCGGCGTGCTTGGTGTGCACCAGCACGTTCATGGTGACTTTCTCACCGATCTCGGCCAGCGCCCGGCAGACCTCGAGATTGCCCAGGTGCGCACCCACCAGCATTTGCCCACGTGTGCCGCGCAGTTTATTGCGCAGCAGCGCCGGGTCGATGATTTCGATCTGATCGATGCTCAGCTTGCCGTTCCACACATCGAGTTTGTCGAGCATGGAGTCGGCGAAGGCCATGAACTGGCCGAACACCCGCCAATGGCTCGGGCGCAATTCGCTACGACCGCTCCAGTCGGCAAGCCGCTGCTGGTATTGCCAGGCGCTTTGGCGGGCGTTGCGCCCGAACAGGAAAAAGTACAGCACGATGCCGTACAGCAGCGGGCTCAACAACCGACGGCCCAAGACTTTTGCGCAGAGCGCGGTGAACTTCATCAGCCAGAAGCTGCCACGCTCCTGGCGGTCGGCCCAGTGCTGTTTGTCTGCGTTGTCGCTCATGCTCGCCACCGTCGCCAGAGGATTACTGGTGCCCGCAGCAACATGCCGAAGAACAGCCGGGTGTGCATGCTCGAAATCAGTACATTGTCGTGGAACAGGCGGAAATGCGAGACGCCATCCGAAGGGTAATGGACCCTGGTTTTCAGCCACTGCATCGGCAGATTGCGCCAGGCCAGGCGCACCAGGATGTCGGAGTCGAAGTCCATGCGCTTGCCGATCCTGGCCGAGTCGATCAGTGCCAGGGTCGGCGGCAATGGATAGACACGGAAGCCGCACATCGAGTCGCGAATCTGCAACGACAGGGTGTTGATCCAGACCATCACGTGCGTCAGGTAGCGGGCGTACAAACGGCCCTTCGGCACGCTGGCGTCGTATTGCGGATAGCCGCAGATCACCGCCTCGGGGTGAGCGCGCGAATGCTCGATGAAAACCCTGACGTCTTGCAAGTCGTGCTGGCCGTCGGCGTCCACCTGCAAGGCGTGGCTGAAGCCCAGGCGCGAGGCTTCTCGCAAACCGGTCATTACCGCGCCGCCCTTGCCTTGATTGATGGTGAGCCTGATCAGGTAAACCCGGTCACGCTGGGCCAGTTGATCAAGGACCTTGGCGCAGGCCGGGCTGCTGGCGTCGTCCACCAGAATGCACGGCAGGCCGCTGGCAAGCAGCGCATCGACCACGGCAGTGATTGCGGTTTCGTGGTTGTAGACCGGGATTACGGCGCAGGGGTTATGCATCGCCTGGGGCCTCCAGCAAAATCCGCCCACTGGAGCAGGTGGCGGTTTCATTGCGATAGGCGAAATACAACTTGCTGCGCGCCGAGTCGAAGCGCAGGTGCAACTGGATTTCATCACCGGGACGCACCAGTTGCTGAAATTTCAGCACTTCCATACCGGCGAATTTTGCCGGCAGGTCCATCAATTGCTGACCAAGGTTCAGCGCCCAATCCACCTGCACCACGCCGGGCAATACCGGCGCTCGGGGAAAGTGTCCGCTGAAATACGCCAGGTCTGGCGGGACAGCCAGTTGCAGGCTCCACTCGCCATCGGTGTCGATCTGTTCCAGCACTTCCGGCGCCTTTGGGCGTGGCGCCAGCAATATGTTCTCCACTTCGGCCTGAGGCAGTTTGCCTTGAGCGTTCAGTGGCAATTGTCGCAACAGGCGCCAGCGACGGGGCAGGGCGAGTGCTTCGCAATGCAGGCTCAGGTGTTGGCGCAACTCCTGAGTAAGAGTACGTCGACCCTGATTGCGCAAGGCATGCAAACCCTGCTCACTCAACACCAGCAGTGCGCCCAGCGAAGCACGGTTTTCCTGGACGACGCCAAGCCGCGCTTCAGCGACCCACTCATGGGTCATCAGCGCTTGTTCGAGCATCGGTAGCGAGATACGTTTTTCTTCCAGTTTGACGATTCGGTCCAGCCGTCCCAACAGCTCGAAACGGCCGTCGGCGGCGATGCGCGCGGCATCGGCGGTGTGTTCAATATGGCCGGCCGGCAAGTAAGGTGAGGCGATAAGCAAGGCGCCATCGCTGTCCTGGCTCAGCGCAACATCGGCGAAGGGCTGCCAGAGATTCTGGCCCTGACGCCAGGCGATGCCGCCGGTTTCCGAGCTGCCGAAGATTTCTGTCGGCCATTGTTGCAGGCGTTCATGCAGGCTTTGCGCCGCTTCGACGGGCAACGCACCACCGGAGGAAAACACTCGGCGCACCGCGCTCAGCGCTGGCCAGTCGAGGTTGTCGCCCATGCGTTTGAGCAGCGCTGGGCTGGCGACCCACGCGAAGGCCGGGTGTTCGCGGCTGGCGCGCTGCAGGTCTTCCGGGAAGGCCAGTTGTTTACGCACGAACGAGCGCCCGGCGCACAGCGGCCACAGCACCCGAAACAGCAAGCCGTAGATGTGTTGAGTGGCGACGCTGCCGATGATGCAGGCCTCGCCCAAATCTGCGCCCCACAGGTGCTCCAGCGCTTCGACTTCATTGGCCAGCTGGCGCAGGGTTTTGTCGATGCGCTTGGGTTCGCCACTGGAGCCGGAGGTGCACAGGCTCAGCTGACAGCGATCCAGATCCAGCGGGCTGGCCGGCAGCGGTGAATGGCGATAATCGCTCAGGTGCGCATCGTCGGCCTGATCGGTCAGCCACAGATCGACCTCGGTCGACCAGCGCTGGCGAGTCTGCGCTTGCAGGTCGGCGGGCAGCAGCACGCTGACCCCGGCGCGCCAGGCGCCCAGCAGGGCAATGGCCAGGTCGGCAGCGTCCTCAAGGTGCACGGCGATGCGCTGCACGCCTTGTGCTTGCAGGCCGGCAGCCAGGCTCAGGGCCTGTTCGCACAATTGCGCGTGATTCAACGCCGGTTCGGCCGTCACGGCACGGTCCGGCTGAGCCTTGAGCAACAGTTGCTCAAGTGTTATCCAATTCATGGGCGGCCTCTTACCCGTTGTCGTATCAGCCATTCAATGGCAAACATCAGGCCGATCAATCCGTAGGAGATCAGGCCGGTGTACAACATCCACCAACTCAGCGGCGCCCAAAGGGTCAGGGCGGCGGCGCACAAGCCGTTGCAGAGAAAAAACACGCTCCAGGCAATCGTCACCTGGCGGGTATAGCGAATGGCCCTGGCCGGTAATTCCGGCTCTCGCAGACGGGCCAGGCGTTCAATCATCGGTGGGCCGTATTTCAGGCTCAGGCCGAACAGCACCAGCATGAATCCGCTGATCAACACCGGGTACCAGCGCAGCAGTACCGGGCTGTCGAAGAGCGCCAGCAGCAGGCAAAACCCGATGGCGACCGTGGCCATCCACAGGCTTCCGGGGCGCCGCTCGCCGGTCAGCGCTCGCGCCAGCCACAGGCTACCCAGCAGCAGACCGAACTGCCACGGGGCAAAATGCTCCATGCCGAAATACACCGCAAAGGGGTACAACAGGCCTGCCAGCAGCAGGCCCAGGCCGATCAATCGGCTCATGCGGCGGGTTGAACCAGACGGTAGACCGCCTCGACCACGTCGCTGACGGTACGCACCGATTTGAATTCTTCGGCGGCGATTTTCTTGCCGGTCTGGCGTTTGATGTGATCGATCAGGTCGACCGCATCGATGCTGTCGATTTCCAGATCCTGATACAGGTTGGCCCCCAGGCTGATGCGCTCGGGCTCCAGCTCGAAGAGTTCGACCAGAGCATCGCGCAGGGTATTGAAAATATCGTCACGAGTTTGCATGGTCCGGTCTCAAGCTGCCTGTTTTGCAGTGACGAACGCCGCAAGGCTCGCCACGTTGGTGAAGTGATTACGGGTGTCCTTGGCGTCGGCATCGATTTTGATGCCGTACTTTTTCTGAATCGCCAGGCCGAGTTCCAGGGCGTCTACCGAGTCCAGGCCCAGGCCTTCGCCGAACAGTGTCTGGTCATCGCCAATGTCGTCGACGCTGATGTCTTCGAGGCCCAGGGCGTCAATGATCAGTTCTTTGATTTCACGGTGTAGATCGCTCATCTTCGGCGAGCTCCTTAATAAAGTAATGGTGCAAATAATCATTGAGCTTGCGCGAGGCCTGCGGTGCAGGTCCTTGTGTAGCGAAGGCCTGTGGGTCTATATCGGCCCCGACACGAAAACTGAAGTGCACGCGGCGTTTTGGAATCCGATACCAGGGTTCGGCCTTGGTCAATGTGGTCGGATTGACCTCGATAATCACCGGGGTGAGGATTTTCGCACCGCGCACAGCGATTGCCGCGCCTCCCCGATGAAATGCCGGTGGTTTGCCGGGTTGAGTGCGGGTGCCCTCGGGGAAAATGATCAGGGTCTGACCGCTTTTCAGCGCGTCGGCAGCGGCGTCGAGCATGTCCATGCTGCCGTCGTTGCTGATGTAGTCGGTGCGGCGTAGCGGGCCGCGGGTGAACGGATTTTCCCAGAGGCTTTTCTTGACCACGCAGTTGGCGTGGCCCACCAGGCCGATCAAAAACACCACATCGATCAGCGAAGGGTGATTGGCGACGATCATCTGGCCTGGGCGCCCGAGCTTTTCCGCACCCTGAATGTCATAAGTCAGCACGCCAGTGCGAGCCATGAACCGAATGAAAAACCAGAAACAGCGGCTCACCGTCTGTCGTGCCCGCTGACGATGGGCCTGGGCGTCTCCCGGCAAGCAGCTCAACAGCGGGAACACCACCAGTCGCAGGCATAGCCCGCCCAACCCGAACAGGGTGAAGCTTGCGGCAGTGGCCAGCAGGCGCCAGTAATAGGCGTCGCGGTTTTTATCGGTTACAGGTTGCGTTGCCAGGTCCATAGACGATTTTTCCAGGCATGTTGGCAGGTGGTCTGCTGGCCGAGCAGGGTACGCAACAGATTCAGGGCATGGGGCCAGTGGGTTTTGGACAACGCTTGCGAGGTGCTGTTCAGCGACAGCTGCCACTGATTGCCGGGCGTAATCAGCAGGCCGACCGCATAAGGGAATGGCACGTCGTCGATCCAGGCCGAGTAGGCCGCGGGCGGTTGCTCTTCCGTCACTACCAGCAGTACCGCAGGCGCTCCTTCATCAAGCAATGCCGCCGCCTCTAGCATGCCGTGTTCAAGGCCATCACCGGCCGCAGCGAGGGCGGTCATTTCGCTGGTTTCGCCGCGCATGATCGACCATAGGCCGATGACCGCGTTGTGCACCGACAAGCTGAACTGAGTGGGCGACAACGGTTGGTCAGTCGCCAGATCGCTGAGAATTTCGAAAGTGCGCGGGGTTTCGCCGTGGCGGGAAATAAAGACCAACGGTAGGTCCTGGCGACCATCAGCCAACGGCCAGCCAACGCTGAATGCCATCCGCGCCAGACGGCTGAGTCGCCGACGCTGCATAGCCGGCAAAAACGACACATCGGGGGCGGCATCGCTGGGCTCGAGCACGACCGGTTGTCGGCTCCAGGCCTGCCAATCATCCACGCTTTCAAGCCCAGGGGCCCACGCGCGCCATTGGGCGATGTTGAAATTGATCACAGACATTCATCCCGCCCCTGCGGGCTTCCTTGACGCGGTGAGTCGCAAAAAAGCGCGGCTGACCTTACGTGGCGCTTAACGCCGAGTGGTGCGCATTATCCCGGTGCGGCGGGCGTGTAGCAAATGCTGGTTACATTTTACGCAACGAAATGTACCGTCTGGTTCGCGAAAAAGCTGTCGTTTGGCCATTATCCACGTTGCAGCGGACATGTCTGTCGGCTCTATCGGCTGTCGATGGACGAGTTGGCGGTTTTTTCCGACGGATATTTACCAATGACTGTGTAGTCCCGATGCCGGCGAGGTAGCTAAGCAGCGCCGTGGACTACTACACTCGGTCATTCTTTGATACACGGAGGTTTTGACATGCGGCGCGTGGTGTTCAATCAGAAAGGTGGCGTGGGCAAGTCAAGCATTGCCTGTAATCTGGCGGCGGTCAGCGCCAGCGAAGGCTATCGTACGTTGTTGGTGGATCTCGATGCTCAGGCCAACTCCACTCAATACCTGACAGGACTCACCGGTGATGATATCCCGATGGGGATCGCTGACTTCTTCAAGCAGACTTTGTCCTCCGGGCCGTTCTCGAAGAAAAACCAGGTCGACATTTACGAAACCCCATTCGACAACCTTCACGTCGTCACCGCCACCGCCGAGCTGGCGGACTTGCAGCCCAAGCTTGAGGCCAAGCACAAGATCAACAAGCTGCGTAAATTGCTCGAGGAGCTGGACGGCGATTACGACCGAATTTACCTCGATACACCGCCAGCACTGAATTTCTATGCCGTCTCGGCCTTGATCGCCGCTGATCGTGTACTGATTCCCTTCGACTGCGACAGTTTCTCGCGTCAGGCGCTGTATGGCCTGCTGGCGGAAATCGAAGAGTTGAAGGAGGACCACAACGAAGGGCTGGAAGTTGAAGGCATCGTCGTCAACCAGTTCCAGGCCCGCGCCAGCCTGCCCCAGCAAATCCTCGACGAACTGATCGCCGAAGGGTTACCGGTGTTGCCGGTGTACCTGGCCAGCTCGGTGCGCATGCGCGAATCCCACCAGGCCAACACGCCGCTGATCCACCTCGACCCGCGGCACAAACTGACCCAGCAGTTCGTCGACCTGCACAACCTTCTCGAAAACGCCTGATTCCTGCAAACAACACCGAACCACTGTGGGAGCGAGCCTGCTCGCGAAAGCGGAAGTCCAGTCAACAGAGATGTTGAATGTGAAGCCCTCTTCGCGAGCAGGCTCGCTCCCACATTTATTTGTGGTGGCTCTAAATCCCTTGGCTACGCAGCCAGCTCATCAACTGCGGCAACGGGAAGGCCCCGCTCTGGCGAGCCACTTCCCGGCCGTTCTTGAACAGAATCAGGCTCGGAATCGAGCGAATCCCCAGCTGTGCCGACAATTGCTGATTCGCCTCGCTGTCCAGCTTGGCCAACCGACACTTGCCCGCCAACTGACCCGCCGCTTGCTCGAACACCGGCGCAAACGACTTGCACGGCCCGCACCAGTCCGCCCACACGTCCACCAGCAACGGCAGGTCGCCCTTGATCTGACTGGCGTAATCGCCTTGCTTCAATTCGAACGGCTTGTTGAGCAGGACTTCGGCCTTGCAGCGACCGCACTTTGGGTGGTCATTGAGACGCTCGGCGGGAATGCGATTCAGCCCGTTGCAATGGGGGCAGGGGATGAGGAGTGGGTCAGTCATGAGGATGGTCCTGTTAAGAAGCCGATTACTTCTATTTGGAGACGTTTGCTCATGTTTTCAATCGTGCAGCGACCTGCGATGTAACTAGGCTGGGTTGTACTGAGCGACACCGTTGGTCTGCTTAGAATTATCGCAACTTGCGATATTTTTTATCTGTGATTAACCTCCATAGCAGAATGCGATAAGGATGTTGCATGCATGTGTTCACCGAAAAACCAGTCCGTGAGGCCAAGGAAAAGTGGCCGCGGGCAGCCAATGCACTGGAGCAGTGGTATCGACTTGCCAAAGGGAGTAACCCAAGAGACTTCGCGGCGATGAAGTCGATTTTTCCCGCGACTGACAAAGTCGGCGAGTTTCATGTGTTCGACATCGGTGGCAACAAGTTGCGGCTGATCGCTTTCGTCAGGTATCGGTCTCAAAAGCTTTATATCAAGCATGTGCTGGATCACCGCGAATATGACCGCGGTAAATGGAAGGAGGGAAGGTCATGAGTGTTCTGATCAAAAAGGCTGCCGAGCATTGGGAGTTCGTCTCGCCATTGCTTCGAAAACCGAAAAACGAAGACGACTACGACAGGTTGGCGCAGGCACTCGATGAATTGCTTGAGATGACCGGGGATGATGAGTCGCACCCGTTGATGAGCTTGGTGGATATCATCGGTGACTGGATTGCGGAGTGGGATCGCAAGCATCACCCCATGCGCGAGGCCTCTGGTGCAGAGGTTCTCGGCTATATGATGCGCGAACACGGCCTCAGCCAGAGCGACCTGCCCGGCGTTGGCACTCAGTCGGTGGTTTCCGAGATATTGAGCGGCAAGCGTCAGCTCAACCTGCGGCAGATCCGCTGGTTAGCCGAACGCTTTGGTGTGTCAGTGGAGACGTTTATCTGACCCGCCTACGACGAACAACTGATCTCCAGATGCTTACCCCACTCCGGCGGCCGCTCGGCATAGCTCTCCATTCCAGGCTGCTCCTCGAACGGATTGCTCAATACCGCGTGCAAACGACGAACTTCTGCATAGTCGCCACTTTCCGCCGCATCGATGGCTTTCTGCGCCAGATAGTTACGCAGGATGTACAGCGGATTGACCGCATGCATTCGTTTGCGGCGCTGTTCCTGGTCAACCCCACCTTCACGAGCAACCCGGGCGATGTAGAGCTCGCCCCACGTATCGAAGCCCTTGATGTCGACGAAGTCATCGCGCAAGCGGCTGATGGCCATTTCGGGTGACTCATCCCCCAGGCGGCGGAAGAACAGGCTGTAATCGACGCCGCTGTTCTGCATCAGTTGCAGCAGGTGTTCCAGCAGTTTCTGGTCGTCATCTTCGGCAGTGGTGAGGCCGAGGCGGCGGCGCATCAGGTCCAGGTAGTGGGCCTGAAAGAGCGGCAGGTACAGGCCGAGGGTTTCGCGCAGGGCTTCGACGCTGATGAATGGCGTCAGGGCCTGGGCGAGGGCGCTGAGGTTCCACTGGCCGATCGGCACCTGGTTGCTGAAGGAGTAACGACCCTGATCATCGGAATGGTTGCAGATGAAGTGGGCGTCGAAGTCGTCGAGGAAGGCGAACGGGCCGAAGTCGAAGGTGATGCCCAGGATCGACATGTTGTCGGTGTTCATCACTCCGTGGCAGAACCCATAGGCCTGCCATTTGGCGATCAGCTCGGCGTTGCGCTCGACGATTTCGCGGAACATCGCCAGGTACGGTTCCGGTTGTTCCAGGCAGTGTGGGAAATGCATGGCCAGCACGTGGTTGCCGAGTTCTTTCTGCTGCTCGGGGCGCTTGGTGTAGTAGAAAAATTCGAAATGCCCGAAGCGCACATGGCTCGGTGCCAGGCGCAAGACCATGGCCGCGCGTTCCTGTTTCTCGCGCCAGACCGGCGTGTCGGAGCCGATCACGCACAGTGCGCGAGTGGTGGGAATGTTCAGGGCATGCAAGGCTTCGGAGGCGAGAAACTCGCGGATCGACGAACGCAGCACCGCCCGTCCATCACCCATGCGCGAGTAAGGCGTCTGGCCGGCGCCCTTGAGGTGCAGGTCCCAATGCTCGCCGGCCTCGTTGTAGACCTCGCCCAGTAACAGGCCGCGACCGTCACCCAACTGCGGGTTGTAGGAACCGAACTGATGCCCGGAATAGACCATTGCCCGAGGCTCGGCTTCGGCCCAGAGCTTGTGGCCACCGAACAGCTCGGCGAACACCGGTGTTTCGGCCGCGGCCGGGTCCAGGTCCAGCAACGCCATGGCGGCGGGGCTGGCGACCACCAAGCGTGGCGCGGCGATGGGCTCGGGCAGCACATGGGTTGAGAACGCATCGCCCAGGCGGGCGAAGCGATTGTCGAAGGTCAGTTCGTCGAGGGCTTTCAACGGCCATCTCCAGCAGAATGTCCGAGCATTCTGCTAGGGATAGAGCGGTTAGTCGAGTTCGACAGGTGGCGGCTCGTGCCGCGGTTTGCCATCGGCCAGCGGCACGATGGTTTTGGTTTCCGGCTCGACCGGCACCATCTTGTACTCCTGGCCGTGAAGGTTCTTGAGGTAGACCTCCATTTGCCGGAACGAGATGTTGATCTTCTGCTTCTTGAACTCACGATTTATGAAGCGGTTGACCTCGTCGAGCACCGGGTTACGGTCGCCGAGGTCGCGCACGTGCATGCGCAACTCGTGGTCGAGAGTGCTTTCGCCGAAGTTCAGGAAGTACACGTGAGGCTCTGGATCCTTCAGTACGCGCGGGTTGTCCCGGGCAGCCTTGAGCAGCAGCTCTTTCACCAGGTCCAGGTCCGAGCCGTAGTCGACACCGAGCTTGAGGGTCACCCGGGTGATGGTGTCGGTCAGGGACCAGTTGATCAGTTGCCCGGTGATGAACGTCTTGTTCGGGACGATGATGTCCTTGCGGTCGAAGTCGGTGATGGTCGTGGCGCGGATGCGGATCTTGCTCACCGTGCCCGACAGGTTGCCGATGGTGATGGTGTCGCCGATCCGCACCGGGCGCTCGAACAGGATCATGATGCCGGAGATGAAGTTGGCGAAAATCTCCTGCATCCCGAAACCGAGACCGACCGACAGTGCCGCCACCAGCCATTGCAACTTGTCCCAGCTCACGCCGAGCGTGGACAGGGTCGAAACGAAACCGATGCCGGCGATCACATAGGACAGCAGCGTGGTCGTGGCGTAGGCACTGCCCTGAGCCAGGTTCAGCTTCGACAGCACAAACACTTCCAGCAAACCCGGCAAGTTGCGCGCCAGTGCAAAGGTGATACCGATGATGATCAACGCGCCAAGCATGTCGCCGATGCTGATTGGCACCATGCTCATGTTGGCACCGGTGCCGCTGGTGTATTCGTAGAGGGTGATGTTGTCCAGGTATGAGAATACCGAGATCAGATCGGACCAGACCCAATACAACGCCGCGATGAAACCGCCGAGCAGGGCCAGACGGATCAGTCGCAGGGACTGCTCGTTGACCTTCTCGATGTCCAGGGTCGGCTCTTCGATCACCGCTTCGCCGTCGCCAGCCTCTTTCGCTGCCTGACGTTTGGCCAGTGCGCGTTGATAGGCCAGGCGCCGTGCCGCAACGCTGAGGCCGCGCACGAAGGTCGCCTCGATCACCAGCCAGAACATCAGCAGGTAAAGCGTGTTGATCAACCGGTCGCTGAGTTTCAGCGCGGTGTAGTAGTAGCCAAAGCACACGGCGACGAACAACGCGATTGGCAGGGCGGTGAACAGAACTCCCACGGCCTTGCGGAACAGTGAAGCGTTCTGGTGAGTCGGGCTGCTAACCAGCAGACGGCTGAGTAGCCAGGCCATCAAGGCGTAGCAGGTCAGCACAACCGGCATGCCGAGCACGTCATCGGCCAGAATCGCTGGTTGCAACTCGGCGACTGCTACTACCGCCACCAAAGCCATCACCACCAGGCCGAGTCGACGTATCCAGCCTTGAAGGAATTCGACCTGAGGTTTTTCCCAACGGAAATGCAATTCGGCGACGCCGCCCGGCGCGAGGATACGGTAGGCGGTATAGAACACCAGCCAGGCCTGGGCCATTTGCAGCAGCGCCGCGCCCATATTGGCGTTCTGCCCGCGGGCGTCGATTTGCAACGCCAGGCCGCACAAGGCCAAACCCAGGGCGACGGGCATCGCCAGCAGGATGTTGATCAGAATCGCTTGCGGTGTGTGCCACTGGCTGTCGCGTTTGAAATGGCCGATGTCCAGGTGAACTTTATTCAGGCGGGCATAGAGGTTTTTGCGGCGCCACAGCAGCGCTCCGATCAGAAAGGCCAGCGGCAGAAACAGCAGCGGCCGCTGCGTCAGGCCATCGGTCAGTTCGCTCAGGCTTGAGGCCCAAGGCAGGGTGGTGACCTGACGTTCCAGGCGTTCCGGCACGCCGCGCATCCACTCAAGATCCAGCGGTTTGTTGCTGGGAATCCAGAACATTTGCTCGTCCAGCGTAGCCCGCAGACTTTGCGCGGTGCTGAGCAGTTGCTTCTGGTTGAGTTGCAGCGTGATGGATTCGTTGAGCACCGCGCTCAGTTCGCGATTCAAACGCTCCAGCAGGTCCGCGCGGGTGGTGGCCAGTTCCAGCAGGCTCTTGCGCAGTTGCGGGGTGACTTGCTCGGGAGGTTGAGTCGCCAACAGGTTATCGACATAGGTTGTCGGGTTGCTGAGCAGTTCCCGTTGCTGGCTGACTTCGAACTGATACAGGCGAATGTCGGCGATCTGGTCGGCCAGATCGCGGTCGAGCTTGAGGCGCGGCAGGGCCTGTTTCTGTTTGTAGAGAATCTTGGAGAGCAGCAGGCTGCCCTTGAGCACGTTGATCTGTTCGTCCAGCGCCGAATCGCTCTGGGTCACGCTGTCCAGTTGCTGTTTGGTCTGCAGATTCTGTTGGGTGACTTCGTTGAGACGATCGGTGCTTTTGAGCAGGTAGTCGGAGAGCTTCAGGTTGGCCGCGCTTTCGGTAGCCAGCAGGCTGCTGCCGCCAGCCTTCTGCGCTTCGATGGACTGCTGGGTCACTGTCTCTTGCGACTGGGCCAGGCGTTTCTGGTTGATCAGGGTTTGCAGCTCCTGGATCTCCTGATCCAAGCGATCGGATTTCTCCGAGAGCAAGTCATGCTGACTGTTACCCAAATCCTGCAACAGGCTGTTGCCGGCCAGTTCCTGGCGACGCAACGGTATCAAGGCGTTCAGTGCCGCGAGTTCAGCGTTGAGCTGATCGCGTTGCTCAGGGGTCAAGGTCTTGCCGCTGTCCTTGCCAAGCTTGAGGATGTTATTGATCTGCTGGATGCGCGTCTGGCTGGCAGATATTTCGGCTTGGGCGCGCTCGGGGCGGGTCTGGGCGGTAATGATCAGGCTGTTCGCCTCGGCCAGGGCTTTTTGCAGATCGCTTTGCTGGGTGGAGCGTTCGGTCAGCAATTGCTCAAGCTGCTGAATGGTCTCTTTGGTATAGCGTTGCGCCACCGGAACCACTTTGGTGGCCTTGAGACGGGTCAGTTCGCGCTGGTTCTCAATGTTCTGCTTTGGCGCATTGGTCAGCTGCTGCTTGAGATTAACCAGCTTCTGATCGTAATCGCTCTGGTTGTTGAGTTGGGTGAGCGTGCTCTGCAAGACCGCTTGCAGGGCCTTTTGATCGGCTTCCGGCAGTTTGCGGTCGGCGATCTTGTTCAGGCTCGCCTGCACGGCTTCGCTGGACGGCGGTTCGGCGGCTTGCAGCGTGCTGATGGAAAGACTCAAGCCCAGCAGGGCCATGATGATAAAAGTGCGCAGGGTTGACATAGAGACCGATCGAAAACGAGGCGAAGAATGGAGTTTAGAGGAAGAGTCCCGGTCCGGGGCGACTTCCTTCGGGGAATCTGACGCCTACCTTACCAATCTTGTTCCCTTCCATGACAGCGACGGTCCAGAGGGTGTTGTTCCATTCCACCTGGTCACCCACTACGGGTGCACCGCCCACTTTCTGGGCAATGAAGTGGCCCAACGACATGTTCGGATCGATGCCTTCGACTTTCAACCCGTACAGGGCAGCAACCGCGCCCAGCTGGGCGTCTCCTTCAAGTACGAAGTCGCCGAAGAAGCGCAAATCCAGACCCCGTTGCGGTGCCTGACTGAAGAGTTTTCCGAGGGCCGGAAGGTTGTGTTCATGGCCGATTACGCAGAGCAAATCATCGACTTCGAGCACCGTACTACCCGACGGATGGAGCAGTTGTTGGCCACGAAACAGGGCTGCGATACGGGTACCTTCGGGCATTTTCAGCTCGCGAAGAGGGGATCCAATGCACCATTTCTCGGCACCAAGGCGGTACACGAACAGCTCCCACTCGCTGGTGACATGCACTTCCAGCGCCGATCGAGAGATCGGCAATGGCTCCGGCGGGACGGTCACTTTCAAGAGCTTGGCAACCCAGGGCAGGCTTGTGCCTTGCACCAGCAGCGAGACCAGGACGATAAAGAACGCCAGATTGAAGTAGAGCTGAGCATTGGGCAGCCCCGCCATCAGCGGGAACACCGCCAGAATGATCGGTACTGCGCCGCGCAGGCCAACCCAGGAAATGAATGCTTTTTCGCGGCCATGGAACGCCTTGAAGGGCAACAGGCCGACCAGCACCGATAGCGGACGGGCAAACAGAATCATCCACAGCGCCAGGCCCAGCGCCGGCAGGGCGATCGGCAGCAGGTCATGGGGCGTAACCAACAGCCCCAGCACCAGGAACATGCCGATCTGTGCCAGCCAGGCCATGCCGTCGAGCATGTGCAGAATGCCATGGCGACTGCGGACCGGGCGGTTGCCGATCACCAGGCCACACAGGTACACCGCCAAAAAGCCGCTGCCGTGCAGGGCGTTGGTCAGGGCAAACACCACTAGACCGCCAGCGATGACCAGAATCGGATAAAGGCCGGTGGCCAGGTGGATACGGTTGACCAGTTGCAGCATGAGCCAGCCACCGCCGAGGCCGATCACACCGCCGATGCCGAACTCGCGCATCAAATGCAGGAGCAGATTCCAGTGCAGCCCGGTTTCGCCACTGGCGAGCATGTCGATCAGGGTCACGGTGAGGAACACCGCCATCGGATCGTTGCTGCCGGATTCGATCTCCAGGCTCGCGCTCACCCGTTCGTTCAGGCCCTTGCCGCCCAGCAGCGAGAACACGGCCGCGGCGTCGGTGGAGCCGACGATGGCGCCGATCAGCAGGCCCTGAATCAGATTGAGGTCAAACAACCACGCTGCTGCCATTCCGGTCAGGCCGGTGGTGATCAATACGCCCACCGTGGCCAGCGACAGCGCCGGCCATAACGCCACGCGGAAACTCGCCACCCGGGTGCGCAAGCCGCCGTCGAGCAGGATTACCGCCAGAGCGAGGTTGCCGACCAGATAAGCCGTTGGGTAGTTATCGAAAATAATGCCGGCACCGTCGACACCAGCCGCCATGCCCACCGCGAGGATGATCACCAGAATCGGGATACCGAGACGCGATGAAAGTGAGCTCACCAGAATGCTCGCACCTACCAGCAACGCGCCGATCAAGAACAGGCTGTTGATGGTCGTCGCATTCAAAGGCAGTACTCCAGAAAGCTAAAGGCGGGCACAAACTGACCATGCAGTCTGCGTGCCAGCGATTCTAACCTGTTGAAATGTGATGCTGTCAAAAAGCTTTTAACGTGAGTCGGCTGATCGTTCCCACGCTCTGCGTGGGAATGCAGCCCGGGACGCTCTGCGTCCCAAGAGCGGACGCGGAGCGTCCATAGAGGCGTTCCCACGCGGAGCGTGGGAACGATCAGTCGCAGGTTACAGGCTAAACCGCCCAACCATGTTGTTCAGGTCCAGCGCCAGGCGCGACAGCTCGTTGCTGGCAGCGCTTGTCTGGTTGGCACCGGTAGCCGATTGCACCGACAGGTCACGAATGTTCACCAGATTGCGGTCCACTTCACGGGCCACTTGCGCCTGTTCTTCGGCCGCGCTGGCGATCACCAGGTTGCGTTCGTTGATTTCGACGATGGCGCTATTAATAGTGTCCAGCGACATGCCTGCACCGCGAGCGATATTCAAGGTCGACTCGGCGCGCTCGGTGCTGTTGCGCATCGAATCCACCGCGTGTTCGGTGCCGCTCTGGATGCTGCCGATCATCCGCTCGATTTCGCTGGTCGACTGCTGGGTGCGATGGGCCAGGGCGCGCACTTCGTCGGCGACCACTGCGAAACCACGACCGGCTTCACCGGCACGAGCTGCTTCGATGGCGGCGTTCAACGCCAACAAGTTCGTCTGATCAGCCAGGCCGCGAATCACGTCCAGCACTTTGCCGATGTCTCGCGACTCGTTGGCCAGATCGCCGATCAAGGTGGCGGTGCTCTGTACGTCGGCACTCATGCGCTCGATGGCACTGACGGTTTCCTGCACCAGATCACGACCATCGCCCGCCGAAGTGGTGGCGTTTTTCGAAGCTTCGGAGGTGCTCACGGCGTTGCGGGCGACTTCCTCCACGGCGCTGGTCATTTCATTGACCGCGGTGGCAGCCTGTTCGATTTCGTTGTTCTGTTGAGTCAGGCCGCGAGCGCTTTCGTCGGTGACGCTGTTGAGCTCTTCCGCGGCGGAGGCCAGTTGCGTGGCCGAACCGGAAATCCGTTGCAGGGTGTCGCGCAGTTTGTCCTGCATCTTCGCCATCGCGGCCAACAGGCGACCGGCTTCGTCTTCACCATCGACCATGATCGGACGCGTCAGGTTGCCTTCGGCAATTTCTTCGGCAGCGCTCAGGGCGTTGGCGATGGGTTTGGTGATGCTATTGGTCAGCAGCCAGGCGAACAGCAGGGTCAGGCCTGTGGCGATCACCAGCAGGGTCACTACCAGGCTGAAGGCTGATGAGTACTCCTCGGCAGCTTGCTGGTTGGTGTCGAGGGTCTGCTGAGTGTTGATCTCCAGCAAACGGTTGAGCACGGTGTTGATGGCTTCAGAGTTGTTCAGCAAATCGGTGTTGACCAATGTGCGCAGTTCGTCGACCTGATTGTTGCGCGACAGGCTCTTCATTCGGTCCTCGATCTGGCGATATTGCCCCAGCAGCTGCACATACTGATCATAGGCCGCACGTTCCTGTGGGCTGGCAATCAGTTTTTCGTAGACGGCTTGAGCCGCTCGGATCTGCTGGTTACGGGTTTCCAGCAGGTCCATGGTTTTCTGCTGGACGTCCGGCTCGCGGTTCACCAACAGACGGTAAGACAGGACACGCAGGCGCAGGGTTAGCTGAGTGAACTCGTCGAGGCTTTTAATGCTCGGTACGCTGTTCGAGGTGATTTCCTCGGCGGCGCCCCGAATCTTGCTCATCTGGTTCAGCGCGAACACCCCCAGAACCAGCATCAAGCTGCCTATCAAGGCAAAACCGAGGAAGGCCCGCGGTGCGATATTCATATTTCGTAAGGACATGGTTTTCACCGAAAAAAGCACATCTGTGCGGGGCTGAGACTGTTGCATGCATGACTTATCGGTCATGCGACTAAAGTCTTGAGGCGCTGCGCGCTTTTGTCGCAGAAGGGCCGCGGCGACGAAGTGCAGGAACCAGAACCGCCAATCACAGTCTTTAAAACTCGCGAGGAAGGTCGCCCGCCAGGAAAATCAAGGCCTTGCGCCTGCATAACCCTGGCATCTGTGGTGACTTTTCTTTATCGTACGCGCCCTTTGAAAATGCCCGGAAAATCAAAATGTTGGAAGCATCCCTAAGCCAATTGGAACAACTGGTCAGCGACCTGGTACAGCAGAACCAGACCCTGCTCGGCACCAATCAATCCCTGAGTGCAGAACTGGCCCAGGTCAAGGATGAAAACGAAAGCCTGCAACTGAGCTTGATGGAACAGGAAGAGAAGCAAGGCGCCACCGCGGCACGCATTCAGGCCTTGGTTGAGCGCGTCAGCGCCGGCCCTGTCAGCGCATGAGTTACGGCGCCGCAGGGGTAAAAGTCGTCTCGATTCTGGGGGAGGACTATTCGATCAAGGCGCCGGCCGGGGAAGAGCAGACCCTGCTGGACGCCGCATTAATGTTGAAGGCCGCCTTGGCCGAGACTAAAAAGAAATACCCGACGCTGATCGGTGACCGCTTGCTGGTGCTGGCGGCGATGAATCTGTGCTCGCAGCAGATCGAAATGCAAAAGCGTCATCAGGAGGAACTCAACCGTTACCAAGAGCAAGTCAGCGCCACGGTTGAAGTGATCGCCAAGACAATCAATCAAGCCTGATCAGCTTTGCGCACAACCAAAGAATAAATTGTCGCTTGCGTTGTATACAATCGGCATGGCTGTTGCAGTGTTTCAGCCTCTTATTCTTTGGGGGTGCTCCATGCATTTCTGGCGACGCAGTATTCAATGGCAGTTGATCCTGAGCATGGGCACCGCCCTGCTGGTCAGTATTCTGATCGTGGTTGGCGTTTATACCCTCGTGGTCAACCGCCTCGCCCAGCGCTATCTGGTCGAACAAGCGCTGCCGTCGAGCATCGAGGCGATGCGCAACGACATCGAACGAATCCTCGTTCAACCCCTCACCGCCGCCAAGGACATCGCCAGTAACAGCATGGTGCGCGACTGGTTGGCCGGGGGTGAGAACAATGCCCAGACCGCCACATTCGTGAAGTATCTGGAAGGCATCCGCGCCGAGCACAAAGCCTTTACCGCGCTGATTATCGGGGCCGCTTCAAGCCATTACATCACTGAAAAAGGCCTGGACCGAACGCTCAGCCGTTCCAATCCCAATGACGCCTGGTTCTATTCTTTCCTGGACAGCAACCAGCCGCGCACCCTCAATATCGACAATGACACCGCCACTGGTGAGTTGGCGCTGTTTATCGACCTCAAGGTCGAGCAGGCCGGCAAAGTCGTGGGCGTCGCCGGGCTGGGCCTGAGCATGAAAGAGCTGTCGGAGTTGATCCAGAATTTCAACTTCGGTGAGCGCGGCAAGGTCTATCTCGTGCGCTCCGACGGTTTGATCCAGATTCACCCCGAGACGCAGTTCAGCGGCAAACGCACGCTGGTCGAGCAAATCGGCGCCCCGGCGGCGCAAGCGGTCATGGGGCAGCTCTCTACCTCCACCGCGTCCGCCACCAGCAGTTTTGTCCGCGATGGCGAAGATTTTCTGGCATTGAGCCTGCCGCTGCGTGATTTGGGCTGGACCTTGGTGGCCGAAGTGCCGCAGTCGCAGATCTACGCCGAAGCCCGGCGCGCGATGTGGATGAGCAGCGGCATCGGTCTGGCGGTGGCGCTGATTTGCCTATTGCTGGTGGTGTTGCTGGCCCGTGGATTGGTGCGACCGATTCGTCAGGTAACAGCGGCGCTGGTAGCCATCGGTAGCGGTGGTGGAGATTTGACCCACAGGTTAGATTCCAGCCGCGCCGATGAACTGGGTGACCTCGCTCGCGGCTTCAATCGGTTCCTGGAAAGTCAGCGCGACATGATCGGCGAAGTCCTGGCCACCAGTGAGCGTTTGCGCACGGCGGTCGGCCAAGTGGCACGGGTGGTGGACAACACGGCCGAACGCTCGGGCCGTCAGCAGGAAATGACCGACATGGTCGCCACCGCTGTCCACGAGATGGGCCTGACCGTGCAGGAAATCGCTCAAAACGCCGGCAACGCGGCCGTCGCTTCGCAAACCGCGCGGGATGAAGCGCTGCAGGCGCGAGAAGTGGTGGGCGGATCGATCCGGCATATCGAAAGCATGTCCGACGAGATCGGCATCGCTGCCGGTGCGGTGGGCGAGTTGGCCCACCAAGTGGCGTCCATCGATCAGGTGTTGGCGGTGATTCGCGGGATTTCCGAGCAGACCAATTTGCTGGCGCTCAACGCGGCTATCGAAGCGGCGCGGGCTGGGGATATGGGCCGCGGGTTTGCGGTGGTGGCCGATGAAGTGCGGACCCTGGCGCGGCGGACTCAGTCGTCTACCGACGAGATCCAGCAGATGATCGGCAGCCTCAAGCAGGGCGCGGAGAATGCGGTGTCTTCCATGCACGCCGGGCAAGCGGCGACCGGCACCGGTGTTGAGTCGAGTCAGCGCACCGGGGCGTCGTTGACGGCGATTACCGGGCAGGTCGAGCGCATCAGCGACATGAACCATCAGGTGGCCACGGCGACGGAAGAGCAGTCGGCGGTGACGGAAGAGATCAACCGCAACGTGCAGGGGATTTCTGATTTGGCGCGGGCTACGGCGGGGGAAGTCAGGGCTTGTCGGGAAGACTGTCAGACGTTGCAGCGCTTGGCGGATGATCTGGCGCGGCAGATGGGTGGGTTTCGGTTGAGCTGATAAATGTATTGCCTGTACTGACGCCATCGCGGGCAAGCCCGCTCCCACAGGATTTGGGTGTTGAACACATTATCTGTGAACAACAGAGATCCCTGTGGGAGCGGGCTTGCCCGCGATTGGATGCCAGTTTCGCCACAAAGCTTCGGTCAGAACCATTCATCCCGCATCGCCAGGCACACATCATCCCGCGCCTCAAGAATCGCCAGCTCATGGTGACAACCCGGCACTTCCCACGTCAGGAAATACCGCGCCGCCTGCAGCTTGCCTTTATAAAAGCTCTCATCCGCCGCATTCCCCTTGGCCAATCCTTCCTCGGCGCGAATCGCCTGTTCCAGCCAACGCCAACCAATCACCATATGCCCGAACACTTTCAGATACAGCGCCGAGTTCGCCAGGCTGCTGTTGACCTTGCCCTGAGCCAGATCGGTCAGCAGGCCGATGGTCACGGTTTGCAGGCGTGCCACCAGTTTCTCCAGCGATTCACGCAGCGGCGTCAGTGATTCATACGCCTGCGCTCGCTCGGCGGTGTTGGCGATCAGGCGGATCAGTTGCTTGAGCCCCGCGCCCCCGTTCTGGGCCAGCTTGCGCCCCAGCAAGTCCAGCGACTGAATGCCGTGAGTACCTTCATGAATCGGGTTCAGGCGGTTGTCGCGGTAGTACTGCTCCACCGGGTACTCACGGGTATAACCGTGGCCACCGAGAATCTGGATCGCCAGTTCATTGGCCTTCAGGCAAAACTCCGACGGCCAGGATTTGACGATCGGCGTCAGTAAATCCAGCAGCTCATGGGCCTGTTTGCGCTCGGCTTCGTTCTCAAGGGTCGTGGTGTCGTCGAACAGCCGCGCCGCGTACAACCCGAGGTCGAACGCGCCTTCGACGTAGGCTTTCTGGGTCAGCAGCATGCGTCTGACGTCGGCATGCTGAATGATCGCCACCGGTGCGGTGGTCGGATCCTTGCTATCCGGCACTCGACCTTGCGGACGTTCGCGGGCGTATTCCAGTGAGTACAGATAACCGGCGTAACCCAGCATCACCGCGCCCATGCCGACGCCGATCCGCGCCTCGTTCATCATCTGGAACATGTAGCTCAAACCGTGGTGCGGCTTGCCCACCAGATAGCCGACACACTCGCCGTTGTCGCCGAAATTCAGCGCGGTGGACGTAGTGCCGCGCCAGCCCATCTTGTGGAACAACCCGGCCAGCAATACGTCGTTGCGCTTGCCGAGACTGCCGTCATCGTTGACCAGAAACTTGGGCACGATAAACAGCGAAATGCCCTTCACCCCGGCCGGTGCGTCCGGCAGTTTGGCCAGCACCATGTGCACGATGTTTTCCGACAGCGGGTGATCGCCGCCAGAGATGAAGATCTTGTTGCCCTTGAGTCGATAGGTGCCGTCGGACGCGGGTTCGGCGCGTGTACGAATATCCGACAACGACGAGCCGGCATGCGGCTCGGTCAGGGCCATGGTGCCGAAGAAACGGCCGTCGATCATCGGTTGCAGGAAGCGCTGCTTTTGTTCATCGGAGCCGAAGCTTTCGATCAGGTTCGCCGCGCCCATGGTCAGGAACGGGTAAGAGGTCGACGCCGCGTTGGCCGACTGAAAGTGCGCAAAGCAGGCCTGGGACAGCAGCGTAGGAAGTTGCATGCCGCCGGCATCGAAACTGCGCGCGGCATTGAGGAAACCGGCTTCAAGGAAGGCATCCACCGCCGGTTTCACTTCCGGAATCAGAATCGCCTGACCGTCCTCATAGCGCGGTTCGTTCTCGTCGCCCTTGCGGTTGTGCGGGGCAAAGAACTTCTCGGCAATGCTGCGGGCCGTGCCAATGGCCGCGTCGAACGTCTCGCGGTTGTGCTCGGCAAACCGCTCACGCTGGGTCAGGCCCTCGGCATCAAGGACTTCATACAGCTCGAAAGCCAGATTACGGGAACTGAGCAACGTCTCGGACATGGCGGCCTACCTTTTTTTGGAATGGACCGAGTCTAGGCGGGAGGAGGGTGGGCTGAAAGGATGATTGATGAGCGTGATGGTGGAGCAGAGCGGCGGCTTAGCAGGCGATACAAGCAACTGTGGGAGCGGGCTTGCCCGCGATGGCGTCAGACCAGTCAATATCATCAGTGACTGATACATCGCTATCGCGGGCAAGCCCGCTCCCACAGGTATTGTGTAACCAGGCACCCATTGCAGGTGCCCGGTCTTATTGCGGTTTAGCCGATCGTCATCAAACTGGCATTACCCCCCGCCGCAGCGGTGTTAACGCTCAATGCACGCTCGATCACCAGACGCTCCAACGCAATGTTGGTCTCGCCTTGCGACAAACCATGAACCCCAACAATCGCACCGCCACGCTTGGCCACTTGCTGGCAGACCGCACGCAACTGGTCGGAATGGCCATGATGCAGAACCGCATCAATCACCACTTCGTCCTTGGTCCAGTCGGTAACCCGCTTGATCCGCGCCTGGATTTCTTTCGGCAGGCGTGCGAACAGGGCCTTGGCCGGTTCAGCGTCCGGCCATATCGCCGAGCCGCCCACGGCTAATACCGCAGCCAGTTGGGTCAGCAAATCGCCTTCGACTTCCGCCAGGCACAGCACGTGTTCGCGCGGCAGGATGGCGTAGCTGTTGCGCTCACCGGTCGGGCCCGCCAGAACACGGGTGATCCCGCTTTGCGATTGCGCCGCGAACTGTACGCACAAGGTGCTCAAGTCTGCGAACTTATTGCTGTCAGCCCAGGCTTTCAGCGCGGTCAGCGGTTTGCTCATGGCATCACGCAGGCGGACGTCCGGTGCAGCGATAGCGTCGCCGCGGGCGAAGGATTGTTCGATCGCATCGATAGGACGTGTCGACAGCAAGCGGTACAGGTACAGCGGACCACCGGCTTTCGGGCCAGTGCCTGACAGGCCTTCGCCGCCGAACGGCTGCACGCCGACCACGGCACCGACGATGTTGCGGTTGACGTAGACGTTACCGGCGTTGACGTTGTCGATCACCTTGGCGATGGTCTCGTCGATGCGAGTGTGTACGCCCAGGGTCAGGCCGTAGCCGGAAGCGTTGATCTGGCCGATCAGTTGATCGATCTCTTTGCGCTTGTAGCGAACCACGTGCAGAACCGGGCCGAAGATCTCCCGTTGCAGTTCGTCGAAGCTTTCCAGTTCGATCAGGGTCGGCATCACGAAGGTGCCGCGTTTGACTTCTTCGCTGTTGGCGATGGCCACCTGGTACACGTTGCGACCTTTGTCGCGCATGGCCTGGATGTGCTTCTCGATCCCCGCCTTGGCTTCGGCGTCGATCACCGGGCCGATGTCCACGGACAGGCGCTCTGGATTACCGAGACGGCATTCAGCCATGGCGCCCTTGAGCATTTCGATGACACGGTCAGCGGAATCTTCCTGCAGGCACAGTACCCGCAGCGCCGAGCAACGCTGGCCAGCACTGTCAAATGCCGACGACACCACGTCGATCACAACCTGTTCGGTCAGCGCCGAGGAGTCGACGATCATCGCGTTCTGGCCGCCAGTTTCAGCGATCAGCGGAATCGGACGGCCCTGAGCATCCAGACGACCGGCGACGTTGCGTTGCAGCAAACGAGCGACTTCGGTGGAGCCGGTGAACATCACGCCTTTGACGCGATCGTCGCCGACCAGACGGGCGCCGACAGTTTCGCCACGGCCCGGCAGCAGTTGCAGCACGCCTTCCGGAATCCCGGCTTCGAGCAGCAAACGCACGGCTTGAGCGGCCACCAGCGGGGTTTGTTCCGCAGGTTTGGCCAGTACCGGGTTACCGGCGGCCAGAGCAGCAGCGACCTGACCACTGAAGATGGCCAGCGGGAAGTTCCACGGACTGATGCAGACCACCGGACCCAACGGGCGGTGGGCATCGTTGGTGAAATCGTTGCGAGCCTGCACCGCGTAATAACGCAGGAAGTCCACGGCTTCACGCACTTCGGCGATGGCGTTGGCGAAGGTCTTGCCGGCTTCGCGAGCCAGCAGGCCCATCAGCGGCTGGATCTCGCCTTCCATCAAATCGGCGGCACGTTCCAGAATCGCGGCGCGTTCGGCCGGCGGAGTGGCCTGCCAGATCGGTGCAGCTTTCAGGGCGCACTGGATCGCGTTATCGACGTCTTCGACGGTGGCTTCCTGCACATGGCCAACCACGTCACGCAGATCGGACGGGTTCAGGACTGGCGCAGGGGTTTCAGTGCTGGACGCGCAACCGAGCATCGGCGCCGCTTTCCAGTTGTTGTGAGCAGTGGCCAGCAGGGCGCACGACAGGGAAGCCAGACGATGTTCGTTGGCCATGTCGATGCCGCTGGAGTTGGCGCGCTCGGCACCATAAAGATCACGCGGCAACGGGATACGCGGGTGCGGCAGGCCGAAGCCGCCTTCCAGCGTAGCCATCTGCTCGATGCTGGCCACTGGATCGGCCACCAGTTCCTGAATCGAAATAGACTGGTCGGCGATGCGGTTGACGAACGAAGTGTTCGCGCCGTTTTCCAGCAGACGACGCACCAGGTACGCCAACAATGTTTCGTGCGTGCCAACCGGTGCGTACACGCGGCACGGACGGTTCAGCTTGCCTTCGGAAACTTTACCTACAACCTGTTCGTACAGCGGTTCACCCATGCCGTGCAGGCACTGGAACTCGTACTGACCGGGGTAATAGTTCTGACCGGCGATGTGGTAGATGGCCGACAGGGTGTGGGCGTTGTGCGTGGCGAACTGCGGATAAATGACTTCCGGCACCGACAGCAGTTTGCGTGCGCAGGCGATGTAGGACACGTCGGTGTACACCTTGCGGGTGTAGACCGGATAGCCTTCCAGGCCTTCGACCTGGGCGCGCTTGATTTCGCTGTCCCAGTACGCGCCTTTCACCAGGCGAATCATCAGGCGATGACGGCTGCGGCGAGCCAGGTCGATCACGTAGTCGATCACATACGGGCAACGCTTCTGGTACGCCTGGATCACGAAACCGATGCCGTTCCAGCCGGTCAGTTGCGGCTCGAAGCACAGGCGCTCCAGCAGATCCAGCGACAGCTCGAGGCGGTCGGCTTCTTCGGCGTCGATATTCAGGCCGATGTCGTATTGCTTGGCCAACAGGGTCAGCGACAGCAGGCGCGGGTACAGCTCTTCCATCACGCGCTCGTACTGGGCGCGGCTGTAACGCGGGTGCAATGCGGACAGCTTGATCGAAATGCCCGGGCCTTCATAAATCCCACGACCGTGAGAGGCTTTGCCGATCGAGTGGATGGCTTGTTCGTACGAGGCCAGGTACTTCTGGGCGTCGTACTCGGTGAGTGCAGCTTCACCCAGCATGTCGTAGGAATAGCGGAAGCCTTTGGCTTCGAACTTGCTGGCGTTGGCCAGGGCTTCGGCGATGGTTTCGCCGGTGACGAACTGCTCGCCCATCAGGCGCATGGCCATGTCGACGCCCTTGCGGATCATCGGCTCGCCGCTCTTGCCGATGATGCGGCTCAGGGACGATGTCAGGCCAGCTTCGTTGTGGGTGGCGACCAGTTTGCCGGTCAGCAGCAAGCCCCACGTGGCGGCGTTGACGAACAGCGACGGGCTGTTGCCCAGGTGCGGATGCCAGTTGCCGGTGCTGATCTTGTCGCGGATCAGGGCGTCACGGGTGCCTTTGTCCGGGATGCGCAGCAGCGCTTCGGCCAGGCACATCAGCGCTACGCCTTCCTGGGACGACAGGGAAAATTCCTGCAACAGGCCCTGAACAATCCCGGCACGGCCGCCGGCGCTTTTCTGATTGCGCAGTTTCTCGGCAATCGAGGCAGCGAGCTTGTTGGTGGCTTCGGCCATCGCGGCCGGCAGGCGCGCCTGCTCGATCAGCATCGGCACCACTTCAGGTTCCGGGCGACGGTAGGCGGCAGTGATAGAAGCGCGCAGCACCGATTGCGGCAGGATGCTTTCAGCGAATTCCAGGAAGCACTGATGCGCGTGATCAACGTGGATCTCGCCCGCTTCGTCAACTTCCTTGCCGTTCAAACCGTTCAGCTCGGACAGGGTTGCACCACCCTCGAGTTTTTCCAGGTAATTGAAAATTGCCTGCTTGATCAACCAGTGCGGCGTGCGATCAATCGAGGTCGCGGCGGCCTTGAGGCGTTCGCGGGTCGGGTCGTCAAGTTTGACCCCAAGAGTGGTGGTAGCCATATTTTTATCCTCATGTTTGCCACGACCGCGTGGCATCAGCTGGCGGCAAGATTAGCTGTGCGTCGGTCGAGGTGCAACCGGGTGCAACCCTTTTTTTGTCGGAATAATAAGCAGCTCGTCAGGAAACTGATTCTGGTACATCTCTCCCGCGCCTGCTTGGTGCTTTTACTTCTAGCGCAACCTGGAAAACGCCCTAAAAAGGAGCAAAAACCGACCCTTTTCAGGAAAATCCGACTAGGTGCAACTTATTCGTACGAAACTGGTTGCACCCTATTTGCTTTGTTGAATAGCATTCGCGGCCAAGGTGCAACCGGTCAAAAAGATCGGTGTGCCGGCTGATGGCTTTCCTGGGGAAACATCAGTCATAAATGCGCGGGATCCGGAATCGTCTGTCAAACGTCGTCGTTTGCGAGCGGTTCACCAGCCGCCGTTACATAAAAACAATGCCAGGGCGTAACTCAATGAGCGTAAGCAATCCAACCCTGATCACGTTCGTGATCTACATCGCAGCAATGGTGCTGATCGGCTTCATGGCCTATCGCTCCACCAACAACCTTTCTGACTACATTCTGGGCGGTCGTAGCCTGGGCAGCGTCGTGACTGCACTCTCCGCTGGTGCTTCCGACATGAGCGGCTGGTTGTTGATGGGCCTGCCAGGCGCTATCTACATGTCCGGTCTTTCCGAAAGCTGGATCGCCATCGGCCTGATCATCGGTGCTTACCTGAACTGGCTGTTCGTCGCCGGCCGTCTGCGCGTGCAGACCGAGCACAACGGCGATGCACTGACCCTGCCGGATTACTTCTCCAGCCGTTTTGAAGACAAAAGCGGCCTGCTGCGGATTATCTCCGCGGTCGTGATCCTGGTGTTCTTCACCATCTACTGCGCTTCCGGCATCGTGGCCGGCGCCCGTCTGTTCGAAAGCACCTTCGGCATGTCCTACGAGACAGCGCTGTGGGCCGGTGCTGCGGCGACGATTGCCTACACCTTCGTCGGTGGTTTCCTGGCAGTGAGCTGGACTGACACCGTACAAGCCACGCTGATGATCTTCGCCCTGTTGCTGACGCCGATCATCGTGCTGCTGGCCACCGGCGGCGTCGACACCACGTTCCTGGCCATCGAAGCGCAAGATGCCAGCAACTTCGATATGCTGAAAAACACCACCTTCATCGGCATCATCTCGCTGATGGGCTGGGGCCTGGGCTACTTCGGCCAGCCGCACATCCTGGCGCGTTTCATGGCGGCGGATTCGGTCAAGTCGATTGCCAAAGCGCGTCGCATCTCCATGGCCTGGATGATCCTGTGCCTGGGCGGCACCGTCGCTGTAGGTTTCTTCGGTATCGCTTACTTCTCGGCGCACCCTGAACTGGCCGGTCCTGTGACCGAAAACCACGAACGTGTGTTTATCGAACTGGCGAAGATCCTGTTCAACCCATGGGTTGCTGGTGTGCTGCTGTCGGCCATCCTGGCTGCCGTTATGAGTACGCTGAGCTGCCAACTGCTGGTGTGCTCGAGCGCCCTGACCGAAGACTTCTATAAAACCTTCCTGCGTAAAACCGCTTCCCAGATGGAACTGGTCTGGGTCGGCCGTGCCATGGTGCTGCTGGTTGCCTTGATCGCCATCGCTCTGGCGGCTAACCCGGAAAACCGTGTGTTGGGTCTGGTCAGCTACGCTTGGGCTGGTTTCGGTGCCGCTTTCGGTCCAGTCGTCCTGATCTCCGTGATCTGGAAAGACATGACCCGCAACGGCGCACTGGCCGGCATCCTGGTTGGCGCGATCACCGTGATCGTCTGGAAACACTTCGA
Organism: Pseudomonas sp. BF-R-26; assembly: GCF_019947395.1. Lineage (NCBI taxonomy): Bacteria > Pseudomonadati > Pseudomonadota > Gammaproteobacteria > Pseudomonadales > Pseudomonadaceae > Pseudomonas > Pseudomonas sp. BF-R-26. The sequence goes on from NZ_JAGYGK010000003.1 coordinate 374,552, forward strand.
ACTGCTGGGCCTGTACGAAATCATCCCTGGTTTCATCTTCGCCAGCCTGGCGATCTACTTCGTCAGCAAAATGGGCGCACCGACCGCCGGCATGCTTCAGCGCTTTGCCGCGGCCGAGAAGGATTTCCGCCTGAACCAGTGATGGGGATGAGCTGATGCTCTGATCTTCCGCTGAACATGAAAACGGTCCGCTTCCTTTTGGAGGCGGGTCGTTTTTTTTTGCGCTTTTACGTCTGGCGCAGGGCGTGAAGCCCGCTCCCACATTTGTTCGGTGGTGCTTCTGACAGGAATGTCTGTAGTTCTATATCTCAACTTGTGAAGGAAAAATCCCTAAAAAAGTAGGGAAAATCTGATTTCCTTGTCCCTCCGTCAACACCCCTTGTCGCTCATGCAGAATCGCCCGCCTTCATTCTGCAGAGACACATCGGATGTTCGCGCCTGCCAATCAACCGCGTTTCACGTTGACCCTCGACGGCGTCCAGAATGAGCTCAAGGTACTTGAGTTCACGGGCAAGGAAGCCATCAGCCAACCCTACCGCTTTGACCTGGAACTGGTCAGCGAACGGCCCGACATTGACCTCGAAAGCCTGCTGCACCGTCAGGCGTTTCTGAGTTTCGATGCACAAGGTTCCGGTATTCACGGTCAGATTTTTCGCGTCGGCCAGGGCGATTCCGGCCAACGTCTGACGGGCTACCAAATCAGTATCGTGCCGCGTCTGGCGTACCTCGCTCGGCGCATCAATCAGCGAATCTTCCAGCACAAAAGCGTGCCGGCGATCGTTACGCAAATCCTCAAAGACCACGGCATCCAGCGCGATGCCTTCGAGTTCCGACTCGGCAGCGATTACCCCGAGCGCGAGTACTGCGTGCAATACGCCGAAAGCGATCTGGCGTTCATCCAGCGGTTGTGTGCAGAAGTCGGCATTCATTACCACTTCCAGCACAGCCCCGACGGGCATCTGTTGGTGTTCGGCGATGACCAGACGGTTTTCCCCCGGCTGCCCGAGCCGACGCTGTACCTGCCGGGCAGTGGGATGGCGGCGGATGCGCCGGCGGTCAAACGTTTCAACGTGCGGCTGGAAACCCGGACCACAGCAGTCACTCGCCGGGACTACGACTTCCAGAAACCGCGTTTGCAACTCGAAAGCCGCCTCGACAGCGAGCAGCGCCCGGTGCTCGAGGACTATCACTTTCCCGGCCAATTCACCGATCGCGAACACGGCAAACATCTGGCTCAACGGACCTTGGAGCGCCACAGTGCAGATTACCGCCAGGCCGAAGGTCGCGGCGACGAATCTGCTTTGGTCAGTGGGCATTTCCTACACCTCGCCGACCACCCGCGTCAGGCGTGGAATGACCTGTGGTTGATCACCGAAATCGAACACCGTGGTCGGCAGCCGCAGGTGCTGGAAGAGTCGGCCACCGGCGACAGCCCGGATGATTTCCAGGGCTATCGCAATACCTTTCTGGCGACGCCGTGGGACGTTTCCTTTCGCCCGCCGCTGGGGCCAGAAAAGCCGCGGATGCTCGGCTATCAACCTGCCGTGGTCACCGGCCCGACTGACAGCGAAATCCATTGCGACGAGTACGGTCGGGTCAAGGTTCAGCTCGCCTGGGACCGTGACGGCCAGCTCAACGAGCATTCCAGTTGCTGGTTGCGTGTTGCCACTGGCTGGGCGCACGACCGCTACGGCAGCGTGGTGATTCCGCGCGTCGGCATGGAGGTGCTGGTGGGGTTCGTCGACGCCGACGCCGATAAACCGCTGGTCATGGGTTGCCTGCCCAGCGCGGCGACCCCGGTGCCGCTCGATCTACCGACGGACAAGACCCGCAGCATTTTCCGCAGCCAAAGTAGTCCCGGTGGCGGCGGTTACAACGAATTGCGCATCGAGGATCGCAAAGGCGCAGAGGAAATCTACCTGCGCGCCCAGCGGAACTGGACTCAGCATGTACTGAACGATCAACAGGTGCAGGTCGACAACCAGCGCAGCATCGTCGTCACCGGCAGCGCCCGCCATGAACTGAAGGCCGACGAAAAACGCATCACCCACGGTCAGCGCCAGACCGAAGTGCGGCTGGACGATCACCTGGTGGTGGTCGGCGACCGGCACATTCGCGTGACCAGTCAGGCCCTCAACGCCAGTCAGCAATTCCACGTCAGCGCCGGCCAGCAAGTGGTCATCGACGGCGGCGCCAGCGCGACCATTCAAGCGGGCGGGCAGTGGATCAACATCGGCCCTGGCGGGATTTTCAGCAGCGTGCCGATCCAGGTCGGTGGCGCACCGATGGCGGCCATGGCTGCGGCGCCGAGCCTGCCGGATGTTCCGTTGAAACTCGCCGCCGCCCCGGCGGCGCTGCTCAGTGCCGCACAAATACTCAGCCTGCAAAGCGACGCGCCATTCTGCGAGGAATGCGAGCGCTGCAAGGACGGTGTTTGTGCCGCCTGATGCCTTGTCACCTCAGGCCTGGCTGGAGCGCCAGCCGCTGAAACCGTCAGAGCAACTGTTCGCGATTTTCAGCAGTGCCAGTGCTGCTGAACCCTTTAAAACTTGGCAACGCTCAATCACCGCTCTAGCGCCGAGCCCTATCTGGGCTGACACCGCGTATGCCGAGTGGGAAGCGGTGATGCCCTATGTCGGAATCGTCGCTGCTGGTAGTGAGTTTATGGCGTGGGTTGCTACGACCGAGTCCCGCGATTGGGGGTGGTTGGCGGTTTCTTCTGCTTCTCAAGAAGCGCTGGTCGAGCATTTGCGCAGCCTCACTCAAGCTCTTTTGCCAAACGGCAACGTGGTGTTTTTCCGTTTTTGGGATGGGCGTTATTTGCTGTCGATTCTTCAGTCTGCTGACGTTAACGCCACACAGTTAATGCCTGTCATCGACCGTTGTTTGATCAATGGGCAACCGCTCGATATCGGTGGCAGTGCATTGAAAACCGCTAGGGATTTTCCGTGGTGGGAAGTTTCTGAATCGCTGCTCAAACACCTCGCCGCCGAGTCCGCCACAACCCGCATCAACAACTTGATGAAGTGGTTGAGTGAGGACCGCCCAGACCTTTATGAAGCGTTTTCCGAACGTGTGTTGCGGCACAAAGTCGCGAGCTTTCTTGAGATGCCAGACCTGCCTCAAGCCCCGAAATCAGCTTTGGTGGATTATCTGATGACGGAGCTGAACTGATGGATCAGATCGTACGGATCGAGCAGGAGCTCGACGGTTTTAAAGACACCTTGAGTTTGTATCGCCAGCAACTTGGCAGCTTCTTGAACCGGAATGCGGACAGGGTCAGCCGGGCTACGGATATGCCATCGCTGATGGACATGGAGCGGAAGATCAAGCTGGGCAATACCAGCAAGTCTGTAAGTAGTCGCGATGACGATTTTTATTCCAGCGTTGCGCAGTGTCCGGACAGCGGAATTCTGGAGATCGAGAGCAAGTTCGAATCGGTTTATGACATTCCGTTGGGGAATATTCAGATCGATGTGATTGCAATGGATGGCGGTAAGTCGACGTCTGTGACGCTCGATGAAAACGGTAAAGGACAGTTCGAAGGCTTACCCGGCAAGTTCTATCGCGTTCATGTTCAAAGTGAAGTTACCCCGACTCAAATCAATGATCTTTTCTCCTCATACGACGGCCTGACCACAGAGCTGGAGGGCTGGCTACGCAAGGAGTGGGAGGGGTTCAAACCGCAATGGTCGCAGTCGACTTTTGTGGCCGCTGGTAACGGAATGCTGGCGGGAAGTTGGGCAGCAGTCATGGGTGTTTGGGATGGCCTGAGCCTTGTCTTTGACATCCTTAAGAATCCTGCCGCTCACCTTGAACAACTTGGCAGCAGTGCACAGCAACTCATCGATCTGGCGAAGCAATCACCAGCAACGATGGAAAAAGCCATGCTGCTGGCAAGCGATGAAGCGGCGCTTTGTCTGCTGTTTCGTGCCGCGAGTCTTTGGCTTTCGGCGTTACCGCCTAGCGAAATGGCTGGTAACTCGGCAGAGGTAGCCAGCCATGTCATTGTCTCGGTACTGATCGATATTCTGATTGCTTTGGCGCTGGCCTGGACGGGTGTAGGTATACCCGTCGCCAAAGCCTATCTCACATTTCGCGGGATTAAGTACGGGGCGTTGCTGGCTGGTCTTGCGATGCGTTTCGTCGATGCGACATTCAGCATCCTCACCACCTTCATGAAGTACGTCGACCAGTACAAAGCAGTCGCTGCACGCGGTGTTGCAGCGGGTCTGAAAAAAGGTCGGATGCAACTGCGCTGGGATGCCAAACGCAACACCACGCTCAAGCAAAACGAACACCACGACGACGCGTCGAAACAGGCGACAAACCCCAACGGCGACAGCGCCACATGCGCACCGTCGACCTGCAAAAATGGCTGCCCGGTATCGATGGTTACCGGCGAAGAACTGCTGACCCTCACCGACGGTTCCCTGGACGGAATCCTACCGTTCGACTTCACCCGGCTCTATCGCACCAGCGCTGCCGAGATCGACTGCGGCCTCGGCTTTGGCTGGAGTCATTCGCTCGCCCATCGGTTGGAGATGGAGGGCGATCAGGTCATCTGGATCGACCACGAAAACCGCCGCACCACGTTCCCGCTGCCGAACCACGAGCGCCCGGCGATCCACAACAGCCTGTCGCGCGCGGCGATTTATCTCGGCGCTGACCCCGAGGAACTGATCCTCGCCCAGGCCGGCGACGACGCGCGTTTTTACCACTTTCATAACGGCCGGCTAACCACGATCAGCGACGTCTATGACAACCGCTTGCGCATCATCCGCGACCGTCAGGAGCGCATCCAACGCCTCGATAACGGCGCCGGTCGTGCCTTGCTGTTGCGCTATGACCGCGCTCATCTGATCGCCGTCGACTACCAGGTGTTTGTCCCGGCGCAGACCCTCGCCGAGGCCTGGCACACCGAACAGACGTTGGTCAGTTACCACTACGACGAGCGCGATCTACTGATTGAAGCGAGCAACGCCGCCGGCGAGAGCGAGCGTTACGACTACGACGACCGGCACGTCATTCTGCAGCGGCAGCTGGCCGGTGGCGCGAGTTTTTTCTGGGAGTGGGAGCGGTCTGGCAAGGCGGCACGCTGCATCCGGCATTGGGCGTCGTTTTCGCAGATGGATGCGCGGTATGTCTGGGACGATCAGGGCAGCGTTACGGTCCTGAACATCGATGGCAGCGAAGAGGTTTATGTCCACGATGACCGGGCGCGGCTGGTGCGCAAGGTCGAGCTGGACGGTGGCGAACACCTCAAGGCCTATGACGACCAGGGTCGACTGATTGCAGAGCAGGATCCGCTCGGGGCCGTCACCGAATACCGTTACGACGAAGTCGGACGGTTAGTGGCGCTGATTCCGCCGGAAGACGAGCCGACGGCCTACGAATACCGCAACGGTTTCCTGCATGCGCGCTATCGCGGCAAAGCGGTGTGGAAATACCAACGCAATGCTCAGGGCGATGTCACCGAGGCGACCGATCCGGACGGCCAGGTCACTCATTATCACTACGACCCTCAGGGGCGGTTGCTGTCGATCCGCTACCCGGACACCAGTCGCCATGTGTTCGTCTGGAATGCCTTGGGGCAGTTGCTCGAAGAGACCTTGCCGGACGGTGGGCAGCGACGGTTTTCCTACGACGCATTGGGGCGGCAGATTACCCGTCAGGACGAACACGGTGCGCTCACCCAGTACCAATGGGACGCCGTTGGCCGACTGATCCAGACGACATTGCCGACGGGTGCCAGCCGCGCCTTCTCCTACAACGCCTACGGCAAGATCACTGCCGAACGCGACGAGCTGGGCCGCGTCACCCGTTACGAATACGCCGACGATCTGCACCTGGTCAGCCGCCGGATCAACCCCGACGGCACCCACCTCCAGTACCGCTACGACAACGCGCAGCTGCTGCTGACGGAAATCGAAAACGAATCCGGCGAAACATATCGGCTGGATTACACGCCCAATGGATTGATCCGACAGGAAACCGGATTCGACGGCCGCCGTACCGCGTACGTCTATGACCTCAATGGCCACCTGCTGGAGAAAACCGAGTTCGGCGCTGACGGTTCGCAGCTGATCACCGCTTACGAGCGGGATTCGGCAGGGCGCCTGCTAGTCAAAACTCTGCCCGACGGCCTGAAGGTCGAATACCGCTACGACAGCCTCGGCCGACTGATCGGTGTCGACGACGGCCACGACCATCCGCTGGAATTCGAGTACGACCAACAGGACCGCCTGATCACCGAGCATCAGGGCTGGGGCACGCTGCGCTATGGCTACGACGCCTGCGGCCAACTCAATCGCCTGCGCCTGCCCGACGGCAGCAAACTCGATTACCACCACGCCAAGGGCGGCGCACTGACCGCCATCGACCTCAACGGCGCGCGGCTCACCAGCCACCAATTTACCTTCGGTCGCGAACAACAACACCAGCAAGGCCAGCTGCTCAGCGACTATGCCTACGACGATCAGGGGCGTCTGAAAGCCCACGCCATCAGCCAACAGCAACAACCGATCTATCGTCGCGACTATGCCTACAGCGCCAACGGCAATCTCGACCATATCGCCGACACCCGCCACGGCCAACGCAACTACACCTACGACTCGCTAAACCGCCTGACCCGCGTGCGCCACACCCGCGACGACCCACCGGAAACCTTCGCCCACGACCCCGCCGGCAACCTGCTGATGCAGGACCGCCCCGGCGTCGCAAAAGTGGTGGGCAATCGCCTGCTCATGCAAAGCGACCGCCACTACGATTACGACGCCTTCGGCAACCTCATCCGCGAACGCCGCGGTACCGCGAAAAAACTCGTCACCGACTACCGCTACGACTGCCAACACCGCCTGGTCGGCGTCACCACCCCAGACGGTCGCACCGCCAGCTACCGCTACGACGCCTTCGGCCGCCGCATCGCCAAAACCGTCGACGGCAAAACCACCGAGTTCTTCTGGCAAGGCGACAACCTCGTCGCTGAAAGTAGCCGCGAGCAGTACCGCAGTTATGTCTACGAACTTGGCACCTTCCGTCCGCTGGCCATGCTCGACGGCAAAGGCCCACGAAAAGCCTGCCCGTTCTACTACCAACTCGATCACCTCGGAACGCCGCAGGAACTGACCGATTTTGGCGGCGAGATCGTCTGTTCAGCGAAGTACAACGCATACGGCAAAGTCACGCATTTGGTGTTCGGCGGGGGCGAGCAGCTTGAGCAACCGCTACGGTTTCAGGGGCAATACTTCGATGCCGAGAGCGGCCTGCACTACAACCGGCATCGCTACTATGATCCGGAGGTCGGACGGTACCTGACGCCGGACCCGATCAAGTTGGCGGGTGGGCTGAATCAGTACCAGTACACGCCGAATCCGACGGGGTGGGTTGACCCGTTGGGGTTGAGCGGGAATTGTCCGCCGCCGAATAAGCCTGGGTGTTCTGCGCCGGATGGTGTTGCTGGTGTCAGGGTGGATGAGGGCGACCCACCGCTGCCGAAGTTGACGACTGAACAGCGGCGCGCGCGGATAAATGAGTTGGCTGAGGCGAATGCCAAGGGGCGGGTCATGGCGATGGAGGATAAATACGATATGCACACTGTTAAAAAGCACAGTTCAGAAATACCTGATGCTGCGCTCAAGCAGAGGGCTATAAATGGAGCGCATCCTAAAACGGGAAGAGTTCCAGTACCTCCAAGAGGAAATTTAAGCTCCCAGTTCGCAAACTGGAGGGTTCATTTTAATGCGTTGAACAAAGCTATGACGAGGGAAAGGCTAGGGCTGGCCCCATATACAGGTTGGGATCACAATAATGACCCAATTGTAAGGATGGAGTTGCCTGGGGCGGGTCGCGGTTATCGGCCTAATAAACAAGACAAACAAAATCCCACGCTGAATGATGATTTGAATTGGTTCGAGGTTAAGTTCGATCAGGATAAGGTGGCTTGGCCGTATACGGGTTTTCCCTCGGAGAGAAAGTAATGTTGAAAGATCCTTTTATGAATGAAGATTTTGAACCGAACCTGATGTGGTTTATTGGGGTATTTAATGTCTATGACCGTGAGGAGACTCGTGGGGAAGAACTCGTAGCCTTTGATCCTGATAACCAGGTTGATAGAGATATTCTGATTATTAGGTATAGTTTGCAATTAGGGTGCTTGTCTTATCGGCATAAGTTTTTGTTGCTTGAGTTTTTGGCCGAAAAGCTAAGAGATTGCAACTATGACTTTCAAATTTTGTTCAATATAGACGATATATATGACTCAAGTTGGCCGCGAGCTGAATGGTATGCGCTGAAAGACCCACGTGGTTTTTTTGAAGATATATATAGATTGGCAAGCGAAGAGTGGAAAGACGATCTTCAGAAGGCCAGCCTTGAAGATCAATCAACTTGGTAAGGTCTGTTATCTCTGAGGTAGATAGATTTCATGACCGCTTCGCGCTCAATCGCGGGCAAGCCTCGCTCCTACAGGATTGAAGTCGTTCCCATTTTTGGCGATCTACCTCGATTCTGTAGGAGCGAGGCTTGCCCGCGATTGCGGTCTCAAAGACAGCGAAATTTCTGGGCAAGGTCGTCGGAAGTTTCCTTCAAAACGTATCGGTTTCCATGAACTGGTGCGAAGTGAGATCCATGGATAGTCTTTGGCTGTCGCTGCAAATGCAGTGGCAGGGTGTAGGAACCCTTGGAAATTCACCGCGCATCAGCGCTGTCGTTTGATTGCGGCACTTAATTCGTGTCCGTAAGATCGTTCGCGGCGGCTGTGCGCGGGGCACGCTTCGGCGTGGCTGAGTTTGGTGGATTCCTCAGTTTCCTACTCCCGCGTACGGCTGCCACCCAAGCCCGTAGGAAAGGCCGTTGGTAGCTTAAATTTATCCGCCAAAGGTCTCAAAAAATGAAAACACTGACCCCTGATCCTCCCTACGAAAAAATAATCCCTCATCCCGAAAACCGCTTCATGGCATTGACCGGCAACTGCACCGACATGCCCACGCTGTTCGTCGATACCCACGCGCCGCTCGATGTTTTATACGACGCTGCCAACTATCGAATTCGCGCCGTCACGCAGGTGCTTGAGAACATGTCGATGCGCGGTTCGGTTGAGTGTGAATCGTTCATTCTTAGTGATTTTGCGTTGTTGTGTGCCATTCCGTTGCGGGATGGGTGTGATGTGCTGGATGTGATTGGGTGGCGGTTGCGGGCTCGGCCTTCGGACTAGCGCCGAGCAGCTTTTGTGGCGAGGGAGCTTGCTCCCGCTGGGCTGCGCAGCGGCCCCAAAATCAGCAATCCGGTTTTTTTAGGCAGACCGCGGTGTTTGGTTTGGCGACTGCTGCGCAGTCGAACGGGGGCGAGCCCCCTCGCCACGGGGTTTTGTGGTTGACCGGGATATTGTGGGGCTGCTGCGCAGCCCAGCGGGAGCAAGCTCCCTCGCCACAAGGGCAAAGATCAAAAGATCGCAGCCTTCGGCAGCTCCTACAGGGGGTTGTGATCATCCCCTTGCTCTTGCGTTGGGGTGATTGCCGGGCAGATTGTCCGCTCAGCCGCGAACCCCTGACGTTCTGCGCCGTACAAGGTAAACTTCCCGGCCTTCGCAGGAGCAATCATGAATTATCGTCACGCCTTCCATGCCGGCAATCACGCCGATGTGTTCAAACACCTGACTTTGACCCGCCTCATCGCCTTGATGTCGCGCAAGGAGCAGCCGTTTGCCTATCTCGACACTCACGCCGGTATTGGTCTGTATGACCTGCAGGGCGATCAGGCCAGTCGTACCGGTGAGTACCTGGAAGGGATCGCGCGGTTGTGGGATCAGCCGGATTTGCCGGCGCTGACTGCTGATTACATGAAGGTGCTGCACGACATGAACCCGGATGGCCAGTTGCGCTATTACCCGGGGTCGCCGGAGTTGGCGCGGCGTCTGACGCGGCCGCAGGATCGGCTGATGCTCAACGAGAAGCACCCCGAAGACGGCTTGCTGCTCAAGGACAACATGGCCGGTGATCGTCGGGTGAAGGTTCACTTGGGCGAGGGCTGGCATGTGCCGCGTGCGATGTTGCCGGTGCAGGAGAAGCGGGCGGTGATGCTGATTGATCCGCCGTTCGAGCAGCTTGATGAGATGCAGCGTTGTGCGGCGTCGTTGAAAGAAGCGATTGGCCGGATGCGTCAGACAGTGGCGGCGATCTGGTACCCGGTGAAGGACCAGCGCATGTTGCGTCGTTTTTATCAGGATCTGGCCGGCACGGGCGCGCCGAAGTTGTTGCGGGTGGAGTTGCTGGTGCATCCGTTGGATACGCCCAATAGCCTGAATGGCTCGGGGTTGGCGATTGCTAATCCGCCGTGGGGGCTTGAAGAGGAATTGCGTGAGTTGCTGCCGTGGTTGTCCAAGAAACTTGGGCAGACCCAGGGTGGGTGGCAGATGGATTGGTTGATTGCCGAGAGTTGATACATTGCATTAGTGGTGTCTGATCCGACGCCATCGCGGGCAAGCCCGCTCCCACAGGGTGTTATGTCGATCACAACATAGTGGTCAGACACATCACCTTGTGGGAGCGGGCTTGCCCGCGATGCTTTCAGGGCCCGAAAATCAGATCGGGCAAGTCACGCCTGTACCGCCAATCCCGCAATACCCTTCAGGGTTCTTGGCCAGGTACTGCTGGTGATACGCTTCGGCGAAGTAGAACGTCGGGGCTTCTTCGATTTCGGTGGTGATGGTGCCTTTGCCAGCCTTGGTCAACTCGGCCTGGAATACCTGCTCGCTGTGCTTGGCCGCAGCCAGTTGCGCCGGGTTGGTGGCGTAGATCACCGAGCGGTACTGGGTGCCGATGTCATTGCCCTGGCGCATGCCCTGGGTCGGGTTGTGCAGTTCCCAGAACATTTTCAGCAGCTGTTCGTAGCTGACTTTTGCCGGCTCGTAGACCACCAGTACCACTTCGCTGTGACCGGTCAGGCCCGAGCAGACTTCTTCATATGTCGGGTTCGGGGTAAAGCCGCCGGCGTAACCCACCGCCGTACTGACCACGCCTTCGCGCTGCCAGAACTTGCGCTCCGCGCCCCAGAAGCAGCCGAGGCCGAAGATCGCGAAATCCACGTCGGTGACGAACGGGCCCAGCAGCGGGGCGTCGTGGACGAAGTGTTTTTCCGGCACGGTCATTGGGGTTTCGCGGCCAGGCAGAGCTTGTTCTTTAGTCGGGAGCACGTTTTTGTTCACCAGGATTTCCGAGCGCAGAACCATGATCAGTCCTCTCAGTCAGGTTGAGATGTAAATAAACAGACTGCCAGTGTGCCTAATGCCGGTCAGTTACGCACTACCCCTGTGGGAGTGGGGCCTGTGGCGAGGGGGCTTGTCGGAACGCCGCATCGCCCCGTTTGAGTGCGTAGCACTCACAAGATTTTTGAACATCAGAGATTTTGGGGCTGCTTTGCAGCCCAACGGGGGCAAGCCCCCTCGCCACACAGGCTCGCTCCCACAGGGATTGCGGTGTGCTCAGGCGATTGGGCCGCGCGGGTAGCGTTTGAGCTTTTCGATCAGCTCGGAACCCGGGATCGGTCGGTCGAACAGGTAGCCCTGGCCGACGTCGCAGCGGTGGCGGCGCAGGAAGGCCAACTGCTCGGCCGTCTCGATGCCTTCAGCCACAACCTTGAGTTTCAGGTTGTGGGCCATGGCGATCACCGCGGAGGTGATTTCCATGTCGTCCTGGTTGTCGGGGATTTCGTGGATGAAGCTTCGATCGATCTTGATGATGTCGATCGGGAATTTTTTCAAGTAACTGAGCGACGAGTAACCGGTGCCGAAGTCGTCCATGGCCAGGGTCAGGCCCAGACGCTTGAGCTGGTCGAGCTGCAAGTGGGTGTCTTCGGTGGCTTCCAGCAGCAGGCCTTCGGTCAGTTCCAGCTCCAGCAGGTTCGCCGGCAGCTCTTCTTCCTTGAGGATGTTGGCGATGGACGCCACCAGGTCCGGGTCGGAGAACTGTTTGGGGGACAGGTTGATCGCCACTTGCAGATCGCCGAGGCCGGCGGCGGTCAGTTCTTTGCTCATGCGGCAGGCCTGGCGGGCGATCCATTTGCCGATCGGGATGATCAGCCCGGTTTCTTCGGCGACGCTGATGAATTGGTCCGGGCGGATCATGCCTTTTTCCGGATGGTTCCAGCGCAGCAGCGCTTCCATGCCCAGCAGGCGACCGCTGCGCAGGCACAGCTTGGGCTGGTAGAACACATCCAGCTCGTTCTGGGTCAGGGCGCGGCGCAGGTTGTTCTCGACGAACAGTTTGTAGCTGGCCTCGGCATTCAGCGCTTCGGTGAACACCTGCACTTGGTGTTTGCCATTGGCCTTGGCCTTGTGCAGCGCCAGGCCGGCGTTACGCATCAGCGTTTGTGGGTCGCGGCCATGCAGCGGCGCGCAGGCCAGGCCCACGGAGCCGGTGACGCTGATCAACTGGTTGTCGACGAACATCGGTTTGTCGAGGGTCGCCAGCAATTGGTTGGCGACCTGCTGGCCAGTCGAGAGGTCAGTGTCGTCCAGCAGCACCGCGAACTCGTTACTGGCGAAGCGCGCCAGACTGCCGCTCGGGCTCAGGCTGTTGCGCAAGCGTCGCGCCAGGCTGATCAGGAGCTTGTCGCCGGTCTGGTGGCCGAGGCTGTCGTTGATGCGTTTGAAGTTGTCGATGTCCACCAGCAGCAGGCTGATCGGCGTGTCGCTGTCTCGGGCGAAGCGTTCATCAAGGTTGCGGATGAACGCCGGGCGGTTGCCGAGGTTGGTCAGATTGTCGGTGTAGGCCAGGCGCTCGATGCGCTGCTGGGCGAGCTTGGTCTGGGTGATGTCTTCGTAGATGCCGATGTAGTGCGTCAGCTCTCGGTTGTCGCCATAGACCTTGGAAATCGACAACTGGCCCCAGTAGGGTTCGAGGTTTTTGCGCCGGCTCTTGAACTCGCCCTGCCAGCTGTTGCTCTTGGCCAGCGCCGACGGTGCGTCGAACAGCAGTTCGCTGAGGTTCTCCAACGCAGGCAGTTCCGATAGCCGCTGGCCGTGGACTTCCTCGGTGGTGTACTGGGTGATCGCCGTGAAACTTGGGTTGACGTACTCCACCACGCCATCGCAATTGACCAGCAGAAAGGCGTTGGCGCTTTGCTCCACCGCACGCTGGAACAGGTGCAGGGCGCTGGTGGCGGTGCGGCGGTTGTGGTTGTTGATGACTTGGGCGAACTGATCCGCCAGCTCGCCGGCAAAGGCGATTTCGTCCGACTGCCAGGCGCGGGTCGCACCGATCTGTTCCAGGCAGAGCACGCCGACCACTTGGCCATCGACGCGGATGCTGGCGTCGAGCATGGCGTTGACGTCGCGCGGGCGCAGGCTCTCGGCTATTTCCCGGGTACGCGGGTCGCGCATGGCGTTGTGGGCATCGATAGCGCGCCCGGTGTGCAAGGCGTCGAGGTAATCGGGGAAACCACTGACATCGATCGGCTCCGGCAGTCGGTGACCCCGGGTAACGCGGTGATAGGCGGAGATCGGCGTCAGTAGCGAGCCGTCGAGGTTCCACAGGCTGGCGCAGTCGACTTCATAGATGTCGCAGGCACTGCGGGTGATCAGCTCGGCGGCTTCTTGCAGGGAATTGTTGGTGCTGTAGCGCTGGCGGGTCAGCAGCAGAATCAGATCTTGCTGGGCGCGCACCCGGTCCAGGTGCTGCAGTTGTTCCTGCTGGGCGCGCTGATTGAGTTCCAGGGCAATTTGCAGGCGTGAGTTCTGGGTTTCCAGATCCAGCGCCGGCGTTAGCGGTTCGCCGTCGAACAGACCGTCCACCACCATAAGGTAGCCGCGCAGCAGGTGTCGATTGTGTTGTTTGTAAGCTTCGCCCAATTCCAGCAGGCTCAGTACGCCTGCGGCAGTGTGCAAGGTGTAGCGGATCAGGTAATGCGGGCTATCGGCGAGTTGCTGCTGGATCGTGTCGTGCAGTTGATAGCGCGCTTCCGGCTCCATCAGGCTGGCATAGGGCGAGCCGACCAGGGCACAGAGCTCCACTGCCGGCAGGCCAAACTGTCGTTCGCAATTGGGGTCGAGAAACAGCAGCGCCCAGCTCGGTTCATTCAGCCGTTCGAAACGCAGCATGCCGAGCCGCGAGGGCACAGGCAACTGCGTCACTACCTCGGCCACCATACGGCTGGCGGCATCGGGTTGGCTCTTCATATGGAGGGAAACTCGCTTCGAATATGCTGATCGCGCCGGGCTCTCGCCCTCTTTACTGTTGTCTGCGGCAAGGTTGCATCATTGCGACACCGACTGACAAGAGACATGAAGGCCAAGTGCTATAAGAATATGTCGGCAGAGAGGACGATTTCTGCAGGCCGCCGTATGGTTTTATAGTTCCGCCGGTGAAAAGTCAGCTCCGCCGGCGGATTGGACGGGGTTAGCGCAGGGCAATGTTGACCGTTTCCAGGAGCGTGCCTCTCTTGTTGTGGAAGCTCACCGAAACGATATCGCCTTCGACAGTGACGCGTGAAAAATTATCAGTACTGATTACTTTTGCGCAGGTAAGGGTGTGCGCATAGGTCGCCCCGTTGACTGTGCTCAGCACCTGATCGAGCATAAATGCGTCTGCGGTCGGGGGGCCGAACAAGGGAATACAGTTCAATGGCGAGCAGACGATGGTGTGGACAACGAAGTCTTTGTCCTCCGAGTGCGTGAGCTTGCTTGTCATCGAGGCATGAACGTCTCCGGCAATAAAAAATACATTTTTGACTTTGTTCAAGCGGATGCTTTCAAGAATTCGATTGCGTTGCTCGGCAAAGGATTTCCACGAGTCTTCTCCGTCCTCCTTCAAGTCCGGGTAAAACATGACGCTGGTAACGACGAATTTCACTTTGGCGGTACTGCAGGCTAACCAGTCGAGCAATGCCTTTTCTTGTTCAATATCGAGTATCCGTCGATCCTCGGACGAGAGGTTTCGTTGCGTGCGAGTATCCAGAACAAACCATTCGACGCTGCCATGTGAAAATTGGTACCAGTAATGAGTCGGTCGATTGCTCAGTGATCCATCGGGTAAAAGTGAGTGAGCGGGACCGTGGCTGGACTGGTAGATCTCATAGGCACGTATTGCGTTGTTAAATAAGTCTGTGTCTTCATCAGATTTGTTGGCAGGCCAGTTATCCTCTATTTCGTGATCATCCAGGATCATGTAGGTGGGTGTCTTTGCCATGAGTTTTCGAATGTTCTTTTCAGAAAATGCCGCTCTATATTTAAGAAGAAAATCATTCAGTGACGTGTCTTGGCCTAACGCGTTCATATCGTCGGCATAGATTTGGTCGCCTACCATGACAAGCGCGTCGGTTTTGATTTTTTGTCTAGCCATTGCCCTGAAAATAGACGAGCTTTGCCCTGCGCTGATGGGGATTCCAGCGGTAATGTTTAAATATCTGCATGAGCCGATGAGGTAGCTGCGCTTCAAGTTGCTTGTGTCGCTCTGTGTTCGGAATTTGAATTTTTTTTGGGGCCAAATGAATGATTCTGTAGCGTCTGGATCCGCCAGGAACTCATTGCTTGCATTGCACCAGCCAATCTGGAACGTATAGTTCTTGTTTGAGCTAAGCCCTGATAACTGGATGACCACAGTGTTGTCATTCTCTCTTTGTATCGTTTTCGTGTGTACTTTCCACAGTGTGTTCCTGGAGTCTCGATAGCGAACTGCAGCTATCCTGACGCTGTTGTCTTTTTTGAGTTGATCTCCGCCACGCAGAAAGATTCTCGCTGTTGTCGTCGTTATGTGCCCGAGAATAGGGCCTACGGTAGTATTTTGTAGTTGCACGGTGTTCTCCATTTATAACCTGATTTCCGTAGGCAAATTAGGGGAAGCACAGCGAGGCTGTGCGATAGATATTTATCGTTGTTGTACTCAATTGTTTTTCTGGATGTTTACTTTCCAGTGTCAGCGCAATGAAATTTCAGTGGTTTGCAGCGCTTTGCCATCCTTGGTGTGATAGCTGATTCGAATCTTTTCCAAATCGACAACCACATGGGCAAAGTTGTCTTCACTGATCACCTGACTGGTCAGTTCGTGTCGATAGTTGCCGGCGGTCGTCAGGGCCAGCGGTTGGTCGAGGATGAACGTGGAAGCCTTGGCATACGGCAGCAGTTTGCTGTTGCACAGGGGTGAGGAGACAATGGTGTGCACCTCGAAGTCCGGGTCTTCGCTATGGGTCAGGCGGCTGGTCAAGGAGCCGTGGACATCGCCAGAAATGAACAAGACGTTCTTGATGCCGTGCGTACGAATCGTCTCCAGCAGCCGTAGTCGTTGTTCCGGGAAAGCTTTCCAGGCGTCATCGCCGTTAAGTTTTCGGTCGGGGTAGAACATGACGCTGGTGACCACGAATTTGACCCGGGCCGTGCTGTTGATCAGCCATTTGAGCAGCGCCTGCTCCTGCTCTTCATCAAGGATGCGCCGGTCGCTGGCCGACAGATTGCGTCGGGTTCGGCTATCGGTAATAAACCATTCGATATCGCCCTCGGTGAATTGATACCAATAGTGCGGCAACAGCGCTCTGTTGACTTGCCCGCTGGCAAGCAGTTCATGTACGGGGCTGTGGCTGACTTGATAGAGCTCATACGCGGCCATGGCGTTTCGGTATAAGTGAACATCGCTCTTACTTGCATTGGCGGGCCAGTTGTCTTCAATTTCATGGTCATCGAGGATCATGTAAGTCGGCACGCCGGACATTAACGTCGAGATATGCGGCTGAGAAAAAGCCGTGCGGTATTTGCTGAGGATGTCTTTGTATTCCCGGTCGGGGGCCACGAGGTTCAGATCATCGACGTAGATTTGGTCGCCAGTCATCAGCATGGCGCTGATAGGCGGCTCGGCGCGTTCCGCCAGGTTTTTGATCGAGGCAAAGATCCGATCGCCCAAATGCGGTGCCGAGGCAATGCCGGCGGTCATTCGCAGGTAACGACATGAGCCTACGATATAGGCCCGTGGCGTGGTGGTTTTGCTGGACTGTGTGCGAAAGCGGTAGATCTCCCGCGGCCATTGCAGCGGCAGCTCCTGGATCGTCTCCACGGTATGCACCGGGCTCATGGGGCTGAACCATCCCGCCTGATATTCATAGTCGGTATCAATGGCGAGATCGGTGAGTGCAATCACATCGGACATGTCGCGCAAGATGGTCAGTTCTGTAAATACGCCTTTGGACCAGTGTTCTTCACCGGCGCGTCGATAACGGATGCCTGCAAATACCAAGGCATTATTTTGTAATTCACCGCGCAAGAAAATGCGGGCATGGTTAGTTGTGGTGTGGCCAATAATCGGGCCGACAGTCGGTTTGAACATGTTCGAATCCATTCGAAGTAATGCTAACTAAGCAGATTAAGTTGTCGAAGTTTCTATTGGAAATTCTCCTAACTAAGACTAGTTATTGGTTCGCAAAAAATATCGGGAGGAAGTGGACTCGAGTTGTAGGCGGCGTAAGCCATGAATGTAGGAATAAGGTGCAGAGGAGGGCTTTCTTCAGGGCAAAAAAAGCCCCGCCAAATTGGCGGGGTTGAGGTACGAGCGTGGCGCTCGGAAAACATGGACCGCGACTGGCCCTCCGGTGAAGGAGGGCCGGCCGGTGTTACAGCAGGATGGTGCGGATGTCCGCCAGCAGGTCGCTCAGACGCTTGGTGAAGCGTGCAGCAGCGGCGCCGTTGATCACACGGTGATCGTAGGACAGCGACAGCGGCAGCATCAGTTTCGGCTGGAAGGCTTTGCCGTCCCAGACTGGCTGGATGGTTGCCTTGGAAACACCGAGGATCGCCACTTCCGGCGCGTTGACGATCGGCGTGAAGCCGGTGCCGCCAATGTGGCCGAGGCTGGAAATGGTGAAGCAGGCGCCTTGCATGTCGTCAGCGGTGAGCTTTTTGTCGCGGGCTTTGGCAGCCAGCGCAGCGGCTTCGGCTGCCAGTTGCAACAGGCTCTTCTGGTCGACGTTCTTGATGACCGGTACCAGCAGGCCTTCAGGGGTGTCGACCGCGAAGCCGATGTTCACGTACTTCTTGCGGATAATCGCCTTGCCGCTTGGCGCCAGCGAACTGTTGAAGTCCGGCAGTTCCTTGAGCAGGTGCGCGCAGGATTTGAGCAGCAGCGGCAGGATGGTCAGCTTGACGCCGGCCTTCTCTGCAACGGCTTTCTGAGCAATACGGAACGCTTCCAGCTCGGTGATATCAGCCGAATCGAACTGAGTCACGTGAGGAATGTTCAGCCAGCTGCGATGCAGGCTCGACGCGCCGATTTGCATCAGGCGAGTCATCGGCACTTCTTCGGTTTCACCGAAGCGGCTGAAGTCCACGACCGGAATCGGCGGGATGCCCGCGCCGCCGGTTGCGCCGCCAGCGGCCGGTGCTTCCTTGGCCTTCTGCATCATGGCTTTGACGTAAACCTGCACGTCTTCTTTCAGCACGCGACCGTGTGGGCCACTTGGGCTGACCGCGCTCAGCTCGACGCCGAATTCGCGGGCCAGTTGGCGCACCGCCGGACCTGCGTGAACCTTGGCGCCCGGTTTGGCCGGTGCAGCAGCAGGTGCGGCAGGTGCCGGAGCAGCAGGTGCTGCGGCGGCTGGAGCAGGAGCGCTAGGTGCAGCAGCGGCTGGCGCCGGAGCTGCAGCAGGTGCCGCGCCTTTGACTTTCAGCTTCAGGATCAGGTCGCCGGTACCGACTTCGTCATCCAGCTTGATGGAAACGCTTTCCACCACGCCAGCGGCAGGCGATGGAATTTCCATGCTCGCCTTGTCGGATTCCAGGGTGATCAGCGACTGGTCGGCGGTGACGGTATCGCCAGCCTTGACCAGCACTTCGATGATCTTGGCCTTGCCCGCAGAACCGATGTCCGGGACGTGAATGTCCTGAACGGTGTCGGCAACCGGAGCCGCCGGAGCCGCAGCGGCTGGCGCTGGAGCAGCGGCAGCAGGTGCAGCAGCCTGGGCTGGCGCGGCCGCGGCCGGTGCAGCAGCACCCGCCACTTCCAGGTCCAGAATCAGGTCGCCGGTGCCGACTTCGTCATTGAGCTTGACGCTGATGGCCTTGACCACGCCAGCGGCAGGCGATGGGATTTCCATGCTCGCCTTGTCGGATTCCAGGGTGATCAGCGACTGATCAGCCGCGACGGTGTCGCCGACCTTGACCTGGATCTCGATGATCTGGGCCTTGCCCGACGAACCGATGTCCGGCACGTGCACTTGCTGAATGCTGGCAGCAGCAGGCGCGGCAGCTGGAGCAGCCGGCGCTTTCGCGGCAGCGGGCGCAGCTTCAGCCTTGGCAGCCGGCGCAGCGGCAGCCGCAGGGGCAGCCGCAGCGACACCTTCGACTTCCAGCTCCAGCAGTTCGTCGCCTTCTTTCAGACGATCGCCCAGCTTCACTTTCAGGCTCTTGATGATACCGGCCTTCGGCGCAGGCACTTCCATGCTCGCCTTGTCCGACTCAAGTGTCAGGATGCTCTGGTCGGCTTCGATACGGTCGCCGACCTTCACAAACAGTTCAATTACTTCACCTTCACCGCTGCCGATGTCAGGTACGCGAATGAGTTCGCTCACAGAGTGTCTCCTCAGCAGTCCAGTGGGTTGCGTTTTTCCGGGTTGATACCGAACTTGGCGATGGCTTCAGCCACCACTTTAGGTTCGATATCGCCACGGTCAGCCAAAGCTTCCAGGGCTGCCAACACCACGAAATGACGATCGACTTCGAAGAAGTGACGCAGCTTCTTGCGGCTGTCACTGCGGCCGAAACCATCGGTGCCCAGGACTTTGAATTCCTTGGACGGGACCCACTGACGAATTTGCTCAGCGAACAGCTTCATGTAGTCGGTAGACGCGATGACCGGACCCTTACGGCCGTTCAGGCACTCTTCGACGTAGCTCAGTTTAGGCTTCTGGCCCGGGTGCAGACGGTTGCTGCGCTCGACGGCCAGGCCATCGCGACGCAGTTCGTTGAAGCTGGTAACGCTCCACACGTCAGCGCCGACGTTGAACTGTTCACGCAGGATCTTCGCCGCTTCACGGACTTCACGCAGGATGGTGCCGGAGCCCATCAGCTGAACGTGGTGCGCCGCTTCGCGGGTGTCTTCCTCGAGCAGGTACATGCCCTTGATGATGCCTTCCTCGACACCGGCCGGCATGGCTGGTTGCTGGTAGGACTCGTTCATCACGGTGATGTAGTAGAAAACGTCCTGCTGCTCTTCGGTCATCTTCTTCATGCCGTCCTGAATGATCACCGCCAGCTCGTAGCCGTAGGTTGGATCAAAGGTGCGGCAGTTCGGGATGGTGGCAGCCAGGATGTGGCTGTGACCGTCTTCGTGTTGCAGGCCTTCGCCGTTCAGCGTGGTCCGGCCGGCGGTGCCGCCGATCAGGAAACCACGGGTGCGGCTGTCGCCAGCGGCCCAGGCCAGGTCGCCGATACGCTGGAAGCCGAACATCGAGTAGAAGATGTAGAACGGCAGCATTGGCTGATTGTGGCTGGAGTACGAAGTACCGGCAGCGATGAAGGAGCTCATGGCGCCCGCTTCGTTGATGCCTTCTTCGAGGATCTGGCCCTTCTTGTCTTCTTTGTAGAACATCACCTGGTCTTTATCGACTGGCTCGTAGAGCTGGCCGACGGAGGAGTAGATGCCCAACTGACGGAACATGCCTTCCATACCGAAGGTACGGGCTTCGTCCGGGATGATCGGAACGATGCGTGGACCGATTTCCTTGTCCTTGACCAGTTGCGCGAGGATCCGCACGAAGGCCATGGTGGTGGAGATTTCACGGTCGCCCGAACCATCCAGAATGGCCTTGAGGGTATCGAGGGACGGGGTCGGCACGCTGAAGCTTTGAGCGCGGCGCTGTGGCACGAAACCGCCCAGTGCAGTGCGGCGCTCACTCAGGTAGCGGGCTTCGGCGCTGTTTGGTTCCGGCTTGAAGAACGGCAGGTTTTCCAGCTCTTCGTCTTTGACCGGAATGTCGAAGCGATCACGGAACAACTTCAGGCTGTCGACATCGACTTTCTTGGTGTTGTGCGCAGTGTTTTTCGCTTCGCCGGCACCGGTGCCATAACCTTTGATGGTCTTGGCCAGGATGACGGTCGGTTGTTCTTTGTGGTTGACCGCTTCGTGGTACGCCGCGTAGACCTTGTAAGGGTCGTGGCCGCCACGGTTGAGTTTCCAGATCTCGTCGTCGGACAAG
This sequence comes from Pseudomonas sp. BF-R-26, assembly GCF_019947395.1. Classification (NCBI taxonomy): domain Bacteria; kingdom Pseudomonadati; phylum Pseudomonadota; class Gammaproteobacteria; order Pseudomonadales; family Pseudomonadaceae; genus Pseudomonas; species Pseudomonas sp. BF-R-26. The sequence goes on from NZ_JAGYGK010000003.1 coordinate 395,720, forward strand.
TCTGCAACCATCGCCTTGAGTTCTGGCGAGTTGAAGAAGTGTTCACGCACGAACGCGCCGTCTTTGGCTTTGTAGTTCTGGTACTCGCCGTCGATGACTTCGTCCATGCGACGTTGCAGGATACCGTCGACGTCTTTGGCCAGCAGTGGGTCCCAAAAACGGCCCCAGATGACTTTGGTCACGTTCCACTGAGCACCGCGGAACACGCCTTCGAGTTCCTGGATGATCTTGCCGTTGCCGCGAACCGGGCCATCAAGGCGCTGCAGGTTGCAGTTAATGACGAAGATCAGGTTGTCGAGCTTCTCGCGGCCAGCCAGCGAGATGGCGCCCAGGGATTCCGGTTCGTCGCACTCGCCGTCGCCCAGGAAACACCAGACTTTTTGCTTGCCTTCCGGGATGAAACCACGGGCTTCCAGGTACTTCATGAAGCGTGCCTGGTAGATCGCCTGGATCGGGCCCAGACCCATGGATACAGTCGGGAACTGCCAGAAGTCAGGCATCAGCCATGGGTGCGGATAGGACGACAGGCCCTGACCGTCCACTTCCTGGCGGAAGTTGTTCATCTGGTCTTCGGTGATGCGGCCTTCCATGAACGCGCGGGCGTAAACGCCTGGCGAGGTGTGGCCCTGGAAGTAGATCAGGTCGCCGCCGTGCTCGTCGGTCGGGGCCTGGAAGAAGTAGTTGAAGCCGATGTCATACAGGGTCGCACTGGAAGCGAAGCTGGAGATGTGACCACCCAGGTCAGAATCTTTCAGGTTCGTACGCATTACCATGGCCATCGCGTTCCAGCGTACCAACGAGCGAATGCGGCGTTCCATGAACAGGTCGCCAGGCATGCGTGCTTCGTGGGTAACGGGGATCGTGTTGCGGTAAGGCGTGGTGATGGCGTAAGGGAGCTGCGAGCCGCTACGGGTCGCGAGTTCGCCCATACGGGTCATCAGATAGTGAGCACGGTCTTCGCCTTCTTTGTCGAGAACCGATTCCAGGGCGTCCAGCCATTCCTGGGTTTCGACGGGATCGAGGTCTTGCATGGCTTGCTCCAGGGCGGAAAGGCTTCCAGAATCGGTTGCCTGAGTTTGCGACTGGCCTTGTGGGCAGACGATATAAATTCTTGGATTGCCGAGAGGTATGTTCCGGCGGCGTGTAGTTTTACTACAAATCATCGGGCATTTCAGCCTTTCGAATGTATAGACGAGTAGTAAAACTACAGAAGATTGGCTTGTGGCCTCCGGCTGCGTTGTGAGAATAATCGTTAAGGTTGGTCTTTTGCCAACCAAAAAAGGTGAAGGCTTGATGATCGCTGCCAAAAATAAACAAATTTCAGCTATTTCTAACCTTTGTTCGACAGTCGGTCAGGTAGCGAATTTTCACGAATCACTACATGCAGCCCTTCACACGCCGATCAAGGATAGACCATGAGCCTCCCTTCGCTTGCCGAACTGCCCGGCGTACTCCTGCCATTTGTCACCCGTGCCGAGCAGTCGTTCCGTACGGCTGTCGCGGCGCTTGCCGATGATCATGGCCTGTCTGTCTGGACGCCTGAGCGCTGGGCCCAATTTGCCCGCGTCACCGCGGCCAGCGACTTTGTCATTGAACAGAGTGTGCGTGACCCTTTGATGTTGCTGGAGCTGGTGCAGTCCGGCGAACTGGATCGCGTCTTTGCGCCGGGCGAGTTGTGCGCACAGATTGCGACGGCGGTGAGCACCGCCGAAACCGACGACCAGCTTGGTCGCGCCTTGCGTCGCCAGCGCGCACGCCAGCAAGTGCGGATTATCTGGCGCGACCTGACTCGCCAGGCCGATCTGATCCAGAGCTGTCGCGACCTCTCGGACATGGCCGATGCCAGCATCGATCAGGCCTATCAGTGGTTGTATCAGCGCCATTGCCAGCAGTTCGGCACGCCCACCGGGCGACGTAGCGGCGAGCCGCAGCAGATGGTCATCCTCGGCATGGGCAAGCTCGGCGCCGTGGAGCTGAATCTGTCGTCGGACATCGACTTGATCTTCGCCTACCCCGAGGGCGGCGAAACCGTCGGTGTGAAGCGGTCGCTGGATAACCAGGAATTTTTCATTCGCCTCGGCCAGCGGCTGATCAAGGCGCTGGACCCGATGACCGTCGACGGTTTCGTGTTCCGCGTCGACATGCGCTTGCGGCCGTATGGTTCGTCCGGCGCGCTGGTGCTGAGCTTCAATGCACTGGAGCAGTATTACCAGGATCAGGGCCGCGACTGGGAACGCTACGCGATGATCAAGTCGCGCGTGGTGGCCGGCGATCAAGTGGCGGGCGCGCAACTGCAAGAGATGCTGCGCCCGTTCGTTTACCGGCGTTACCTGGACTTCTCGGCCATCGAAGCGCTGCGCACCATGAAGCAGCTGATCCAGCAGGAAGTCCGGCGCAAGGGCATGGCCGACAACATCAAGCTGGGTTCCGGCGGCATTCGTGAAGTCGAATTTATCGCCCAGGCCTTCCAGCTGATTCACGGTGGCCGCGACCTGAGCCTGCAGCAGCGTCCTCTATTAAAAGTACTGAGCACCCTCGAAGGTCAGGGTTACCTGCCGGCGGCGGTGGTCAGCGAGTTGCGCGAAGCCTACGAATTTCTGCGTTACACCGAACACGCGATCCAGGCGATTGCCGACCGCCAGACCCAGATGCTGCCGGATGGTGAACAGGATCAGGCGCGCATTGCCTTTATGCTCGGATTTGCCAACTGGACAGCTTTCCACGAACAGCTGATGTACTGGCGTGGCCGGGTGGCCTGGCACTTTGCTCAGGTGATCGCCGATCCCGATGAAGAGGCCGGCACCGAGAGTGAAGTGGTGGTCGGCGGCGAATGGTTGCCGCTGTGGGAAGAGGCTCAGGACGAGGAGGCCGCCTGCCGTCAACTGGAAGAGGGGGGTTTCGCCGACGCTTCCAAGGCGCTGAAAGCCTTGGCCAGTCTGCGCGGCAGTCCGCAATTGCGCGCCATGCAGCGCCTGGGGCGTGAACGCCTCGATGCTTTTATTCCGCGCTTGCTGGCTCAGGCTGTGGAGCATGCCAATCCCGATCTGGTGTTGGAGCGGGTGCTGCCGCTGGTGGAGGCCGTGGCGCGTCGTTCCGCCTATCTGGTGTTGTTGACCGAGAACCCCGGCGCCTTGCGCCGCTTGTTGACGCTGTGCGCCGCGAGCCCATGGATTGCCGAACAGATCACGCGCTTCCCGCTGCTGCTCGATGAGTTGCTCAACGAAGGCCGGCTGTTCAAGCCACCGCTGGCGCCGGAATTGGCCGCCGAGTTGCGCGAGCGTTTGACGCGGATTCCCGAAGACGACCTCGAGCAACAAATGGAAGCCCTGCGGCATTTCAAACTGGCGCACCGCTTGCGCGTCGCCGCCTCGGAAATCGCTGGCAGCCTGCCCTTGATGAAGGTCAGTGATTACCTGACCTGGCTTGCCGAAGCGATCCTTGAACAAGTGCTGGCCCTGGCCTGGCGCCAGACCGTGGCCAAGTACGGTACGCCGCTGCGCACCGACGGCAGCTTGTGCGACCCTGGTTTCATCATTGTCGGTTACGGGAAAGTCGGCGGTCTGGAGTTGGGGCACAGTTCGGACCTGGATCTGGTGTTCATCCACGACGGCGATCCGCAGGCCGAAACCGACGGGCCGAAGCCTATCGATGGCGCACAGTTTTTTACCCGGCTCGGGCAGCGCATCATTCATTTGCTGACGGCGCAGACCAACTCCGGCCAGCTGTATGAAGTGGACATGCGTCTGCGGCCTTCCGGTGCGTCCGGTCTGCTGGTGAGTTCTTTGGGGGCGTTTGCCCGGTATCAGGAAAACGAAGCCTGGACCTGGGAACACCAGGCGCTGGTACGGGCGCGGGTGCTGGTGGGCAGTCAGGATGTCGGCCAGGCATTCGAGAAGGTGCGCGCGGCGGTATTGGCCAAGCCACGGGACCTGCCGACCTTGCGCCAGGAGGTCAGCGAGATGCGCGCCAAGATGCGCGATAACCTCGGCAGCAAGAGCACGGCGGCGGGCACGGCGGCAAATGCCTTCGAGGCCACGGCGCCATTCGATCTCAAGCAGGATGCCGGTGGTATCGTCGATATTGAATTTATGGTGCAATACGCGGCTCTGGCATGGTCTGAAGCGCATCCGTCATTGCTGCGCTATACCGACAATATCCGCATTCTGGAAGGGTTGGAGGAGGTCGGGCTGATGCCCGCCGAAGATGCCAGCCTGTTGCGTGAAGCCTATAAGGCCTACCGCTCCGCCGCTCACCGGGAGGCCTTGCAGAAGGACGCCGGGGTGATACCGGGCGACCAGTTCGTGGATGAACGACGGCAGGTAATGCGGATCTGGCGCGAGCTGGGGTTAAGCTGAGACGGGATGTTTGCAACACCTGGTACCCAATGTGGGAGCGGGCTTGTGGTGAGGGGGCTTGCCCCCGTTTGAGTGCGTAGCACTCACAAGATCTTTGGCATATCAGAGATTTTTGGGGCTGCTTCGCAACCCAACGGGGGCAAGCCCCCTTGCCACAGGTCGCTCCCACACTGGATCTGCGGTGTTTGGTAGATTGAGGCAGCTAAGCTGTATCGCATGGATGTGCACAAAATTGATCCGACGAGCCCCAATCGGCTCGTCCAAATGACCTGACGGTTCACCCCGAAGGTGCTGGATTCTCGAGGCGGGGAGGCGTATGCCTCCCCGGCTCGTTTATGGAAACCACATGAAAATTCTGATCGTTGGGCCCAGTTGGGTCGGTGACATGGTGATGGCGCAGACACTTTTTCAGTGTCTCAAGCAGCGCCACCCGCAGTGCGAAATCGACGTGCTGGCCCCCGAGTGGAGCCGGCCGATTCTCGAGCGCATGCCCGAAGTGCGCCAGGCCTTGAGCTTCCCGCTCGGTCACGGCGTGCTGGAGCTGGCGACGCGTCGGCGCATCGGTAAATCCCTGGCCGGCCAGTATGACCAAGCCATTCTGCTGCCCAATTCCCTGAAGTCGGCACTGGTACCGTTTTTTGCCGGTATCCCGAAACGCACCGGCTGGCGTGGCGAATTCCGCTACGGCCTGCTCAATGATGTGCGCACGCTCGACAAAGAACGTTACCCGCTGATGATCGAGCGCTTCATGGCCCTGGCCTTTGAGGCTGGCGCCGAGCTGCCGAAGCCGTATCCACGACCGAGCCTGCAGATCGACCCGGTGACCCGCGACGGCGCACTGGCCAAATTCAGTCTGGCCCTCGACCGTCCGGTGTTGGCGTTGTGCCCCGGCGCCGAGTTCGGCGAGTCCAAGCGCTGGCCGTCCGAGCACTACGCGAAGGTCGCCGAAGCGAAGATCCGTGAAGGCTGGCAGGTCTGGCTGTTCGGCTCGAAAAACGATCACGCGGTGGGCGAAGACATTCGCGCGCGGCTGATTCCCGGCCTGCGTGAAGAGTCGGTGAACCTCAGTGGCGACACGTCCCTGGCCGAGGCCATCGATCTGCTGTCCTGCGCTGACGCGGTAGTCTCCAACGACTCCGGCCTGATGCACGTGGCTGCCGCGCTGAACCGCCCATTGGTGGCGGTATACGGCTCGACGTCGCCGGGTTTCACACCACCATTGGCCGAGCATGTCGAAATCGTGCGCCTGGGCATCGAATGCAGTCCGTGCTTCGATCGCACCTGCCGTTTCGGTCATTACAATTGCTTGCGCCAGCTCATGCCGAAAGCGGTGAACGAAGCCTTGCAGCGGTTGCTGGGCACTGTGGTCGAGGTCAAATAGTTTGCGGGTACTGTTGATCAAGACTTCTTCGCTGGGCGACGTGATTCACGCGTTGCCAGCGTTGACCGACGCGGCGCGGGCGATCCCCGGCATCACGTTCGACTGGGTGGTGGAAGAAGGTTTCGCCGAGATTCCGACCTGGCACCCGGCCGTGGGCAAGGTGATTCCGGTGGCGATCCGTCGCTGGCGCAAGAACATCTGGCAGACCATCAAGAGTGGCGAGTGGAAGCGCTTTAAGCAAAGCATTCGCGCGACAAAATACGACTTGGTGATCGATGCCCAGGGCCTGCTGAAAAGCGCGTTGCTGACTCGCTACGCCAAAGCCCCGGTGGCCGGGCTGGACAAGAACTCGGCCCGCGAACCGATCGCCGCGCGTTTCTATTCCCGACGTCTGGCCGTGGCCCGTGGGCAGCACGCGGTAGAGCGCGTGCGTCAGCTGTTCGCAGTGGCCCTGGGTTATGACCTGCCCAAAGGCCTGGGCGACTATGGCCTGAACGTCGAGCGATTGGTGGAGTTGCCGCGCAAGAATCCGTACGTGGTGTTTCTCCATGGCACCACCTGGGACACCAAGCATTGGCCCGAAGCCTATTGGCGCGAGTTGGCCGAGCGGGTGGGTTACCTCGGCGTGGCGGTGAAGCTGCCGTGGGGTAATCCGATCGAAAAGGCCCGCGCCGAGCGCATCGCCAAAGACATGCGACACGTCGAAGTGCTGCCCAAGCTGAACCTGGCAGGTGTCGGTAAAGTTCTGGCCGGGGCGCAAGCCTGCGTAGCGGTGGACACCGGTCTCGGTCACCTCGCTGCGGCGCTGGACGTGCCGACCCTGTCGCTGTTCGGCCCGACCAACCCGGGCCTGACCGGTGCGTACGGCAAGTCGCAGATTCACATGGCCAGCGACTTTCCCTGCGCGCCGTGCCTGCAAAAGAAATGCACTTATCAACCGACGGCCGACGATGCCCGTCGGTTCGACCTGAAACGCGAGTGGCCCCTGTGCTTCACGCGTCTGAATCCCGAGCGTGTCGCGAGCCGACTGAGCACGTTGTTACTGGCTGAGGAGCTGCGCTGATGCAATTGGCATTTGTCCTGTACAAGTACTTTCCATTCGGGGGCTTGCAGCGCGACTTCATGCGCATCGCCCTGGAGTGTCAGCAGCGCGGCCATCAGATTCGCGTCTACACACTGATCTGGGAAGGCGACGTTCCACCGGGTTTCGAAGTGCTGGTGGCACCGGTCAAGGCGTTCTTCAATCATCGGCGCAACGAGAAGCTCACCGAGTGGATGGAGGCCGATCTGGCCAAGCGTCCGGTGGATCGCCTGATCGGTTTCAACAAGATGCCGGGCCTGGACGTTTACTACGCCGCCGACGGCTGCTTCGAAGACAAGGCGCAAAACCTGCGCAACTCGCTGTACCGTCGTTGGGGCCGCTACCGGCACTTCGCCGAGTACGAGCGCGCGGTGTTTGGCAAGGATGCCAAGACCGAAGTGCTGATGATTTCCGAAGTGCAGCAGCCGCTGTTCATCAAGCATTACGACACGCCGCTTGCGCGCTTCCATTTACTGCCGCCGGGTATCTCTCAGGACCGTCGCGCGCCGGCCAATGCCGCCCAGATCCGTGCCGAGTTTCGTCGCGAATTCAACCTGAAAGATGATGAACTGCTGCTGGTGCAGATCGGCTCCGGGTTCAAGACCAAGGGCGTGGACCGCAGCCTCAAGGCACTGGCTGCCTTGCCCGCCGAACTGAAAAAGCGCACCCGGCTGTTTGTAATTGGCCAGGACGACCCCAAAGTATTCCAGTTGCAGAGCGCCACATTGGGGCTCGGCGACAACGTGCAGTTCCTCAAGGGCCGCAGCGATATCCCGCGTTTCCTGCTCGGTGCCGATCTGTTGATCCACCCGGCGTATAACGAAAATACCGGGACGGTGCTGCTTGAAGCCGTGGTAGCCGGCTTGCCAGTGCTGGTGAGCGCGGTGTGCGGCTATGCCCATTACATCGCCGAGGCCGACGCCGGTCTGGTGCTGGACGAACCCTTCGATCAGGCGCAACTGACGCAGTACCTGACCGGCATGTTGAACGACGCAAATGCACGGGCGGCCTGGAGCCGCAACGGTCTGGCTTTCGCCGAGACGGCCGACCTCTACAGCATGCCGCAGCACGCGGCCGATGTGATTCTGGCGGAGCACGCTTAATGAAGTTGATGCTGGCTGAACCGTTCAAGAGCCTCTGGGCCGGACGCGACCCGTTCGCCGAAGTCGAGGGCCTCGAGGGCGAGGTGTACCGCGAGCTTGAAGCGCGCCGGACACTGCGTACCGAAGTGGATGGTCACGGGTTCTTCGTGAAAATCCACCGTGGCATCGGCTGGGGCGAGATCTTCAAGAACCTGCTGACCGCCAAGCTGCCGGTGCTTGGCGCGGGCCAGGAGTGGAAGGCCATTCAGCGCCTGCAAGAAGTCGGCGTGCCGACCATGACCGCCGTCGCTTACGGCGAAAAGGGCAGCAACCCGGCGGATCAGCATTCATTCATCGTCACTGAAGAGCTGGCGCCCACCGTCAGCCTCGAAGATTTCAGCATCGACTGGGTCAAGCAGCCGCCCGAGCCAAAACTCAAGCGCGCCTTGATCGCCGAAGTCGCGCGCATGACCGGCATGATGCACCGCGCCGGGGTCAACCACCGCGACTGTTACATCTGCCACTTCCTGCTGCACACCGACAAACCGGTGACAGTCGACGACTTCAAGCTGTCGGTGATCGATCTGCACCGTGCCCAGACCCGTCCGACGATTACCCAGCGCTGGCGCAACAAGGACCTGGCGGCGCTGTATTTTTCGGCGCTCGACATTGGCCTGACCCGTCGCGACAAACTGCGTTTCCTCAAGGGGTACTTCCAACAGCCCCTGCGCCAGATTCTGGCTGAAGAAGCGGGGCTGTTGGCATGGCTCGAAGGCAAGGCCAACAAGCTCTACGAGCGTAAGCAGCGATACGGGGATGCGCTCTGATGTCGGGTTGGACACTGGAACCTGCTTACAGCGATCTGGCAGAAGATTTCGGCAGTCTTGACGCGGTGTTCGCGCTCGAGGGCGAGCGACTGACCCGCGATCCACTGTCCGAGGTCATTCGCGTCCAGCGCAATGGCGTCAACTATTACGTCAAGCGCTACGTCGGCGCCGGCAAAGGCCTGCGCCGTTACCTGGGCAAGCCGCGGGTGAAAGCCGAATGGCAGAACCTCAAGCGTTTCGCCAAGTGGGGCATTCCTACCGCCGAAGTAGTGGCCTGGGGGCTGGAACGGCGCGGCGCGGCATACGATCGCGGGGCGATGATCACGCGCGAGCTGCCCAATACCGAAGACTTGTCGGCTTTGGCTGGTCGGCATGATCCGAAGCTGGCGGACCGCGCCTGGGTCGACAACATCAGTCGACAGCTGGCGGGCTATACCCGGACCATGCACGACCACCGTTTTACCCATAACGATTTGAAGTGGCGCAACCTGCTGATCGACGATGAGCCCCGGCTATTTTTGATCGACTGCCCCAACGGTGATTTCTGGCGCGGCTTCTGGCTCAAATACCGAATCACCAAAGACTTGGCTTGTCTGGACAAAGTGGCCAAATATCACCTGTCGGCCACCCAGCGTCTGCGCTTTTACCTGCAATACCGCCAATGCACCCGGCTCAATGCCGCCGACAAGAAACGGATTCGGCACGTGGTGAGATTTTTCGAGGGCCGCGAATGACTGATTTTCTGGCTGCTGAAGACCGTGCGCTGCTTGAACGTCATGGCCTCGGCACCTTCGACGCACTCTGGGCCAAACAGCTCGAAGCCGTGGACGAACCCAACACCGGTCGGGGTGGCTGGAGCAGTGTGTTTCGGCTGGAACTGGAAGGTCATAGCTATTACCTCAAACGCCAGAGCAACTACCTGACACGCACATTGCATTCGCCCTTTGGCGAGCCGAGTTTTGCCCGTGAGTTTCGCAACATCAGGCGTTATCAGAAGCTGGGTATACCGGCGCTGCAGGCGGCATTTTTCGGTGAGCGCAAAGTCGACGGCGAAGTCCGGGCGATTCTGCTGACCCGCGCGCTGGACGGTTGGGATGACCTGGATTCGCTGTTGCAGCGCTGGTCCGACCTGAGCGCTGTGCAACACTCGGCGATTCTGAAAGCCTGTGGGCAGCTGGCGCGACGCCTGCACGAGGTGCATCAACTCCACGGTTGCTTCTATCCCAAGCACATTTTTCTCCAGGCCACCGGTGACAGTTATCAGGCTCGGTTGATCGATCTGGAAAAAACTCGCCCGCTGTTTTTTGGTCAGCGTGATCGGGTCAAGGATCTGGACCCGTTGCTGCGTCGGGCACCGGAATGGAGCGAAAGTCAGCTGCGCGAGTTGTTGGCGATTTATCTGGATCAGCCATTGAACAGTTCGCTGGTGGACAGTTGGGTATCGCGCCTGAGTGCGCGACGCAGTCACAAGGAGGCGCGTTGATGCGTTTGTCCGAACTGAAACACGCCGGCCGCAGCCCAAACCTGCCGCTGAGCATTCCACTGGCCGATGCCGCGGGGCCTGCGGAGCTGCAGTTGCTGAGCCTGCTGCGGGTGTTGCCAGGGCAGCGTTATGTGGGCGCCGGCGTCTGGCGCGGCCGGCCGGTGTTGGCCAAATTGCTGGTCGGCGGTAAAGCGGCGCGGCACTTTAAGCGTGAACTGGACGGCGTGCGTTTGCTCGCCGCTCAGGGGCTGACCACGCCGTTGTTATTGGCTGATGGCCTGAAGGACGGTGAAGGCGGCTGGTTGTTGTTCGATTTCCTTGAAGGCGCCGAGAGCCTGGGAGACGCCTGGAAACAGGTTGAACACTTGCCGGTGCTGGCGGATGAGCAATCAGCGGTGCTGGCCGAGGCCTTGGGCGCCATTGGGCAATTGCACAGCAAAGGCCTGTGGCAGGAAGACTTGCACCTGGACAACCTGTTGCGCCATGGCGGTCAGTTGTATTTGATCGATGGTGCCGGGATCTGTGCCGAGACGGCTGGCAAGCCACTGTCACAGCACAAAGTCCTGGAAAACCTCGGGGTGTTTTTCGCCCAGTTGCCAAAATCGCTGGAACCCTTCACCGAAGAATTGCTGGTGTATTACCTGCTGGGAAACGGCGAGCATGCCTTGCCCATGGAAGCGTTGCAGAAACAGATCGACAAGGTCCGTCGCTGGCGCTTGAAGGATTTCCTGATCAAGGTCGGCCGCGAATGCACGCTATTCAGCGTCCAGCGCGGAGCGTTCGGCTTGCGGGCGATTCGCCGTGAGGAAGAGGCGGCGATGTTGCCGGTGCTGGAGCAGGCCGACGCCTTGCTCGATCAAGGCCATCTGTACAAGACCGGCGGCGCGGCGAGCGTCGGCAAGGTCGAGGTGGCTGGGCGCACATTGGTGGTCAAACGCTACAACATCAAAGGCTTTGCCCACTGGCTCAAACGTTTCTGGCGCCCGAGCCGCGCCTGGCACTCATGGCGAGAAGGCAATCGCCTGGCGTTCCTGGACATCGCCACCCCCAAGCCGTTGGCGTTACTGGAGAAGCGTTTTCTCTGGCTGCGCAGCCGGGCGTACCTGGTGACCGAGTATTTGCCGGGGCCAGACATCATCGAGCGGTTTGCGCCATACGTGGAAAGCGGCGAAGCGCCGGAAGCCGAGTTGCAGGCTCTGGATCACCTGTTCGCCGAGCTGATTCGCGAGCGGATCAGTCATGGCGATTTCAAGGGCCATAACCTGTTCTGGCAGCAGGATCGCTGGGCGCTGATCGATCTGGATTCGATGTGTCAGCATGGCTCGGTCAGTAGCTTTGCTCCGGCGTATGCGCGGGATCGGGCGCGATTCATGCGCAATTGGCCTGAGAGCAGTGCGCTGTATCATGTGATCGATCAGCGTTTGCCCAAAGATATCTCTAGCACTGCCTGAATCGGGTCTTCGACCCTGTCGCGGGCAAGCCCGCTCCCACAGGTTCAGTGGTGTGCACAGGCTTTGTGTGCGGTGCGATCACTGTGGGAGCGGGCTTGCCCGCGATGGGGCCAGATCAGTCTTCCGAGATCTAGAGGACAAGTTCTTATGAATCGTCCTACATGATCTCCAGACCCCGTGAACTGTGCCCTGAATAGCCACGATGCTAGTTTGCCTGACGTTCTCGGAGGGCAGATTTTGACGATAAAAATGGCTGTGTTGCTGAGCACTTTCTCACTGGCGCTATCTGGTTGCGGGACTGCGGTCACGGTGTTGCAGGATGACGAGGAGGCCGCCCGTGGCCTCAGAAAGCAAAAAACCTACTGCCAGTCCATCCCTCGCATCTATAGCGGTCTGGCCCACGACTTCTGCCTCCTGCATGCGCCGCCTGATCCCACCGGTATTCTGGTGCCATTCGTATTACTGGATCTGACCTTGTCTGGTGCACTGGACACGGTTGCCTTGCCGTACACGATTTACCGGCAGGCCACGGACGGCAATATCAGGATTTACTGGCGCCCGGGTCGCGGATGAGCGAAGGCGAACGCGTGGGCTCGACGTCATCTTCACGGCGCTGATAAGGGCAGGGTCATTCCCGCCACGTTTACGCTATAATCCCGCCCTTTAGCTGTCTCTCGCCCCTTGCGAGGGCACATTAATTTTTGAGGCGCGTTGCGCCTGCATGCAGACTAAAGAGGCTAGACCCCTGTGGCATTGACGATTCTTGGCCTGTCCGGCGCCCTTAGCCATGATCCTTCCGCAGCCCTGTATATCGACGGCAAGCTGGTCGCGGCGGCTGAAGAAGAGCGCTTCGTGCGCGATAAACATGCAAAGAACCGCATGCCTTATGAATCGGCGAAGTTCTGTCTCGAGCAGGCGGGCATCAAGCCGTCCGACGTTGACGTGGTGGCGATTCCGTTTGCGCCGATCAGCCTGTTCGGCAAGGCTCGCTGGCACTATGCCAAGCGTTACTGGTACGCCCCGGACCGCGCCCTCGATGCGATCCTGATGGGCAACCGTCGCTACAAGCGCTATCGCAACAAGATTGTCTGGTGCCTCGAGCAACTGGGCTTCGATCCGAAGAAAATCAAGATCGAGCCGGTCGAGCATCACCTGGCCCACGCCTCCAGCGCCTACCACTGCTCCGGTTTCAAAGAGAAAACCGCGATTCTCGGGATCGACGGCAAGGGCGAGTACGCCACGACCTTTTTCGGCTACGGCGAAAACGGCAAGATCCACAAGATCAAGGAATTCTTCGATCCGGACTCCCTCGGTGGCCTGTACGGCGCAATCACCGAGTTCCTCGGTTTCGAGATGCTCGACGGTGAGTTCAAGGTCATGGGCATGGCGCCGTACGGCGACGCCAGCAAATACGATTTCTCGCGTCTGGCCTCGTTCGAGAACGGCGAGCTGGTGATCAACACCGACTACGCCAACGTGATCGGCCTGCGTCGCTATAAAGAGAAGGGCAAGGGTTTCTACTTCTCGCCGAAGCTGATCGAGTGGCTGGGACCGAAGCGCGAAGGCGACATCGCCGACGAGCCGTACATTCATTATGCCGCGAGCATGCAAGCGCTGTTCGAGAAGCTGGCATTGCAGATGATCGACCACTACCTGGGCGATGTGCTCAAGGAAACCGGCAAGCTGGCCTTTGCCGGCGGCTGTGCGTTGAACGTCAAGCTGAACCAGAAAATCATTGCCCGCGACGACATCAAAGAGCTGTTCGTTCAGCCTGCGTCCGGCGATGCCGGTACCGCGGTCGGCGCTGCGGCTTACGTGTCCCACGCCCGTGGTGTACCGGTCGAGAAGATGGAACACGTCTACCTCGGCCCGTCCTACAGTAACGAAGACGTGCTCGCGGCCTGTGCCCGTCACCCGAGCAAGCCGGCGTGGCGCAAGCTTGAGAACATGCCGGAAAGCATCGCCAAAATCATGGTCGACGGCAACCCGGTGGCCTGGTTCCAGGGCCGCATGGAATTCGGTCCGCGCGCCTTGGGCGGTCGTTCGATCATCGGTTGCCCGAGCGCAACCGGCGTGGCTGACCGGATCAACCATCAGATCAAGTTCCGCGAGCGCTGGAGGCCTTTCTGCCCGTCGATGCTCGACACCGTTGCGCCACAGATGATCAAGATCGATCATCCGGCGCCGTTCATGACCTTTACCTTCGAAGTGGCTGAAGAGTGGAAGACCCGCGTGCCGGAAGTCGTCCACGAAGACGGCACATCCCGGGCCCAGGTGTTGAAGCGCGAATACAACCCGCGCTACTACGACATGATGAAGGCGCTGGAAGTGCTGACCGGTAACGGCGTGTCGCTGAACACCTCGCTCAATCGTCGTGGCGAGCCGATGATCTGCTCGCCGACCGACGCCTTGAATATGTTCTTCGGTTCCGACCTACAGTACCTGATCATGGAAGACATTCTGGTGGTCAAAGAAGGTGCCAACGAGTATGCGGTTGACTGACGTGCTGATTAGTATCGTTATTCCTGCTTATAACTACGCCAAAACCCTGCCACGTGCGGTGAATTCGGTGTTGGCGCAGTTGGGTGATGCCCAGGCTGAGTTGCTGGTAATCGATGACGGTTCCACTGACGCGACGCCGCAAGTTCTGGAGCAGCTCCTGACTGAACATGCGGGGTGCTTTAGAGCTCTGCGCAAACCCAATGGCGGTTTGTCTTCAGTGCGTAATCGCGGGATCGAGGAGGCTCGGGGGCATTACCTGATCTTCCTCGATGCCGATGATGAGATGGCGCCTGGTGCGCTGGCTGCATTGACCCGGCATATCTCCAGCAATCCGGACAGCCGTTTGATCATTGGCGGTCACTGGTCGGTGTTCGACGACGGTCGTCGCGTCCAGCATGCCGTAAAACCCTTGCCAGCCACCCCGCGCCAGCGTGTGCGGGGCTACTTGCTGGACAAGACGGTATCGCTGTCTAACGGCGCCTGCGCAATGCATCGCGAAGTGTTTGCGCCGGGCAACTATCCTGAGCACTTGCGCAACGTTGAAGATATTCCGGTATTTGCTCAGGTGCTGGCGCGTTTCCCGTGCACTGTGCTCGATCAGCCGCTGGCGTTGATCTACAAGCATGGCGACAGCATGCGCCATGACCTCAAGCAAAGCCTGGCGGCGGGCGTGGGGATGGTTGACGAGGTGTTTTCCTCGGCCCGAATGCCTCGGGAACTGCAGGACTTGCGCCAGGCTTTCCTGGCTCAGCGCTGCCTGTCGTTGTTCCGCGATTGCTACAGTGCCGGCGATTATGTCAACGCCAAGGCTTTTTACGTCCGTGCCGTGCGCGCCGATCTGCGCTCACTCACGCGCTGGTCCTACACCCGCAAGGCCATTCGGTTGCTGTTCAAGTGAGCGCGCCGCCGTCTGATGCAATTGTGTTCCAGGCTGAGGGATGCTGGGCACAAAAAGCGCGTGAGCTGGACCGTTATCGCTGGAAGCTGCTGCGCGAGCGTCATGGTCGCTGTGGCAGTCTTTTGCGCCTGGTTCGCGATGTGCTGGTGGATGTGGCGGTCGGGATACGCGCCAAGGCGTGCTTGAGTGGTTCGGTGGTCGCTGCGCCCTGTGGGGTGCTGTTGCTGCATTCGGCGCCAAAGTCCATGGCGTTGCAGCGCAAGAATATTCTGATCGAGGGCCTGCGCAAGCGCGGGCACCACCTGACGGAGGCAGCGTTGCGTTCTCCGTCGGACGCCTGCGCCCAGCGCATGCTCCTGGCGCCGCCGCAGTCTGTGCCGCTGCGTTATCTGGTATACGCCGCCCATGCTCAGTGGCTGGTGATGACATATTCACCCAAGGTGCTGATCAACGAGCGCAACGGTAGTCTTCATGCGCCGTTCCTGCGCTTGGCATTGGCTGCGCGTGATGCCCGGCTGCTGCAACTGGCTCATGCCACGACGCTGGAGTCGTCACGGCGACTGGGGATGAACGATTACGACTATTACGGCCTCTTTGGCCATAGTTCACTGGTTGCCTTGCAGGAAAGAACATTGCGATTTGGTGAGTCGACGGTGGTGTTGATCGGTTCTTACCTCGCCGATGAAACCTATGATCTGCCCGTTGCCGATCCCGCTCTGCGGACGTTGTTGATTCTGGGGGTTGGCCCTGATCGGGAAAAAGAACCGGGCTACCAGCGCACCTATCAGTTACTGCGCAACTGGGCCGAGCAACATCCGCATTATCGCGTGCTGTTCAAGCGTCATCCGCGCAGCAAGGCGCAATTCTGGAGCGATGCTGCTGCGCAGTTAGCCAGCATCCAGTTGCTGGATAACCAGTGTTCACTGGCGGAGGCTCTGGCGCAGGCCAGCGTTGTGGTCAATATCATGTCCAATGCAGGTATCGAGGCAGGGCTGGCGGGCCGGCCGGTGATCCATGTGAATGCGGGCAGCGATGTGGATATCTTCTCTCACTCGCTGTTTTTTGGGCCTCAAGTGCGCGATGAGCATGAGTTTTCCCGCCAGCTACAAGCGCTTGAGCAGGATTATCCGGGGCATGTGGCCCAAGCCCGACGCTTTGCCGATTACCACCTGGTATACGGTTCTCAGGGGTTGGCAAAGACCATTCAACTGGTTGATAACTTGCTAAGAGGCACAGACCCTGCGCGTGACTTCGAGACCTTCAGGTTGTCTGCCGCCGGCTGAGACTGGCGGTTTAAGGGCTTAAGGGGTGAGCGCCAGGCTCAGTTCCTGTCCATTGCACACGCGTTGGTTGTTCAGGTAGTGCTCAAGGAACTGGTTGTCTTTGAGTAGCCACTCGCGATCCTGGGGATAGCGCAACATATGCTTGAAATTACGCAGGCGCAGGCCTTTGCGCAGCGGCTTGCGATAGGCACGCAGGTCGGCGATGTCGATCAGTCCCAACGTGTTTTCAGGCGTCAATACCACATTGCCCAGGTGTGCGGAGCGAAAGTAGATGCCGTCCTCATGCAGGTGTGCAATGAACTCACCCAGTTGTGCCCGAAGAAATTCGTTGTTATCGGTGCCTAGCAACTGACGCAGGGTGCGACCGGGCAGGGGGTCGTAATGCACGGCATCGCGCTCGATGCTGGGGATGCGATAAATCTGGCGAACCGTTGGGCATCCGATATTGCGTTCGTGCAGTGCTCGGCAGTTGTCGGTGAAGCGCCGGGCGTAAGGCGCCCAAAGCGCAGATGTCAGCAGGCGCTTGCGGCGAAACAGCTTGAGCATCGAGCCATCGGCCAGGCACAAAACTTTATCCCCTTTACCATCGGCCTCGAGAACGTCGGCGCCCTCGCGCATGTTGAGATAAGCGGTATGGTCGAGCGTTTGCATCAAGGCTCCAAGGCTTGGCCTGATGGGATGGTCAGCCGGCTATGTTACCGCAGTGCGCATGCTGCAAAAAACCGCTGTGGTACAATTGCCGCACTTTTTAAGCGGCAGTTGCCCGTTCACGGGGTTGCCTGGCGCAATACCACAGAGTGCTTGCTCCTGATTCCTGGTTTTATACTTCCATACGCGGACGGGCGAATAACAGGGTGTTGATGTCTGCGGACTTGTCGCACGTGGTTATGTTGCGCTTTGGCGGGTGGATGCGGCCTATTTTTGGACACCCTATGACGACAATGCTGTTCATTTCCTTGGCCAAGCATCAAGGCCTCTATTTCAATCGGTTACTCAATGAGACCGAGCTACAAGGTAAAGTCGTTACCCCACCACAGATGCCTTGGCCAAGGTTGTCGCAGACTTCCAGAGTGCTTTCGCGAATCGACTGGCTGAGCCTGATCGAAGAAAAATGCGAGGAACGACGCGTCAAGAACAAAAACGATGGTCGCTTGTATCGTCTGTTGTTACGTCTTGAGCTGATTTGGATGGCGCTGCGTGCCCAGGCTTTGCTCGATCGTGAGCGCCCCGACGCGCTGGTGTTCTGGAATGGTTCCCATCGTTACTGCCGATTGCTGACGGCCTTGGCGCCAGCGGATTGTAAGACGTTCTTTTTCGAGAACGGCTTGTTGCCCGATACCACAACCGTTGACCCGCAGGGCGTGAACTACCTGAACGCCGTTCCGCGCGAGGCCGGTTTTTATCTCAACTATCCTTATCCCGTTCCTGAAAATCAGGCGGTGCCCGTGCTGATTCCACGCCAGCCTCGTACCAGTGGCCCGGCACCGATTGTGCTGCCGGAGCAGTTCGTCTTTATTCCGTTCCAGGACGACCGCGATAGTCAGGTTCGGCTGTTTTCTCCCTGGATCAAGAATATGCGCGAGATGTTCGCCTTGGGCGAGCGCTTGGCCAAAGAGACTGGATTGACAGTGGTGTTCAAGGAGCATCCATCCAGTCGCGAAACGTATCCTGAGTTGCATGAGCGTACTCACGAGCGTCTGTTGTTCGCCAACGGCAACGCCACTCAGCAGTTGATCGAGTCCAGTCAGTTTGTGGTCACGCTGAACTCGACGGTTGGTCTGGAAAGCCTCCTCTTGGGTAAGCCCGTGCTGACCCTCGGTCAGGCGTTTTTCAATATCGAGGGGCTGGTAATGCATGCCGATAACGCCGAGCAAGTGGTGGAACTGGCGCGCGCCTTCCCGCAATGGCCACTCGATGAGCGGTTGCGGCGTAATTTTCTCCATTACCTCTCTGAACACTACTGTATCAAGGGTGGCTGGAAGAACGCCGACAAGGCCCAGTTGCAGCGGGTCGCCAATCGACTGCTGGGTAAAGTCGAATGCTGACAGGAATGAAAAAACTTATCGATAGGAATGCCCTGGCGGCATGGGCGTCTATCGGTCTTCTCGTGCTGCTGTGTGGGGCATGGGTACTGCCAAACAATAAAATTTATCATCAAATGATAATTTTCCTGCTCTGGTTACCCGCCATGCTGGCGCTGTTCCATCGGGATTTTCGGCTGATGCTCAAGCAACCGGAGTGCATCCTTTTTGCCATTTTCGTGGCCTGGACATTATTGGTGCTGATGGTTGAGGGGGGCGCTAACGTCGTCGGCAAAAGCAAGGTGACGCTCTATGTGTCCCTTACCCTGTTAGGCGTGTTACTGGCTGCCCAGAACCGCAAGTGGCGGTTGGAATCCATGTTGTTGTACGCATCGATTATCGGCGGTTTCTTTGCCGCGGCTTCTTGGGTCTACTTTTATGAAACATCCGCTCAGCCGTTTAGCGGCAGGCTGATTGCCATTGGCTTGTGGGACACCGCGATCATGGCCGCGCACGGGGTGGGGGCTCTGGCGATTCTTGGCGTTTTCACGCTGCAGACCAAGCGCTTCAATCCCTGGGCGATGGTGTTGCTGCTGATTCCGGCGCTGGGATATGCGCTATTTCTGGGCTTCAGCCAAACCCGCGGTGTGTGGATCGGCTTGCTGGCCTGTCTCTTCGTGATGGGAGTGGCGCGCCCGTCGCGCATGGCGGGCGGGCTGATCATTCTGGTGGTCCTGGGGTTGGCGTCCATTGCTGTATTCAAGCCGGAAATCCTCTTGCAGCGTGGCGTTTCTTTCCGCCCCGAGCTATGGAACGGCGGCGTTCAATTGATGCTGGATCATTGGGGGATGGGATTGGGATTCCATGAGTACCTGATTCCTGTCCCTGAAATCGGACAGGTATTCAAACATCCCCATAACCTGTTCCTGGATATCGGTGTGCGTCTTGGTGTGCCTGGGCTACTGCTATTCGGCTGGCTGTGGCTGGCGGTTGGCTGGCGTGGCTGGATTTCGCGCGCACAGCCACTGGGGCAGGTGTTGCTGGCACTCTGGGTGTTTTCCGGGGCGTCATTGATGACCGATGGCATCGGCCTCTGGCTCAAGCCCAACGCGGACTGGTTGATTACCTGGTTACCGATTGCCTTGAGTATCGTGTTGGCCACTCGTGCTGGCAATGAAACCAAAACTTCCGTCTGGAGTGTTTCAGCTACTGATACTCCTGGCCCGGTAGCGAAGTGCTAAAGCGTTTTCGGCACCTCGTCCGGGCTGAGCCGATGTTGTAATTCGTTCGCTGTTACAATCCACAGGTTGTCTGTCTTTTTCAAACGTACGAGGCGCGCCGAATGGCCAATTCCGACCAGCAATCAAGCATGAAGATTTACCTGCGGTTGCTGAAATACGTGCTCCCGTACTGGGGCGCTTTTGCCATCAGTATTGTCGGCTTCGTGCTGTTCGCATCCAGCCAGCCGATGCTGGCGGACATGCTCAAGCATTTTCTCGACGCCTTGCAAAAACCCAATGACACCAAGTTTCTGGGCGTCTCGCTGGTACTCGGCGTACCGTTGTTGATTGTGCTGATTGCGGTCTATCAGGGTATCGGCTCATTTCTGGGTAACTATTACCTGGCCAAGGTTGCCCGGGGCGTGGTCCACGACCTGCGTTGCGCCTTGTTCGACAACCTGTTGACCTTGCCTAACCGCTACTTCGACAACAATAACTCCGGTCACCTGATTTCCCGTATTACCTATAACGTGACCATGGTCACCGGTGCCGCCACCGATGCGATCAAAGTAGTGATCCGTGAAGGCCTGACGGTGGTGTTCCTGTTCGGTTACCTGCTGTACAGCAACTGGAAAATGACCTTGGTATTGCTGGCAATCCTGCCGGTCATCGCGATTCTGGTAAGTAGCGCCAGCAAAAAATTTCGCAAGCAAAGCAAAAAAATCCAGGTGGCGATGGGCGATGTGACCCATGTGGCTTCGGAGACGATCCAGGGCTATCGCGTGGTTCGCAGTTTTGGCGGTGAGACTTACGAAATCGATCGGTTCCACAAGGCCAGCGCCGACAACATGAATCGCAGCCTGGGCATGACCCGCACCCAGTCGATCTACACCCCGATGCTGCAACTGGTGATTTACGTCGGCATGGCTGTGTTGATGTATCTGGTGCTTTACCTTCGCGGCGATGCCTCTGCTGGCGAACTGGTTGCTTACATTACCGCCGCCGGTTTGTTACCCAAGCCGATTCGTCAGTTGTCGGAAGTCAGCGCCACGATCCAGAAAGGGCTGGCCGGTGCGGAGAGCATCTTCGAGCAGCTCGACGAAGAACCGGAAGTCGATACGGGCACCAAGGAAATGGTGCGCGTCAGCGGTCGCCTGGAAGTGCGTAACTTGAGCTTCCAGTACCCGGGCACCGAGAAACTTGTGCTCAACGATATTTCCTTTACCGCCGAAGAGGGCCAGATGGTTGCTTTGGTGGGGCGTTCAGGCAGTGGCAAGTCGACCTTGGCCAACCTGATTCCGCGTTTCTATCACCACGACAAGGGCCAGATCCTGCTCGACGGTGTGGATGTCGAGGAATACAAGCTGACCAACCTACGTCGTCACATTGCCCTGGTGACCCAGCAGGTCACCCTGTTCAACGACAGCGTCACCAACAACATCGCCTACGGTGACCTCGCCGGCGCACCGTTCGAAGACGTGCGCAAGGCGTCCGAAGATGCCTACGCCGCCGAGTTCATCGAGCAAATGCCTCAAGGCTACGACACCCTTGTGGGCGAAAACGGTGTGCTGCTTTCCGGCGGTCAGCGCCAGCGTCTGGCGATTGCCCGGGCGCTGCTCAAGAATGCGCCATTGCTGATCCTCGATGAGGCTACCTCGGCCCTCGACACCGAATCCGAGCGCCACATTCAGGCGGCTCTGGAACAAGTAATGAAGGGCCGTACCACGCTGGTGATCGCTCACCGCTTGTCGACCATCGAGAAGGCTGACCTGATCCTGTTGATGGACCAGGGCCGCATCGTCGAACGCGGCACCCACGCCGAGTTGTTGGCGTTGAACGGTCTCTACGCACGCCTGCACGAGAAGGACTTCGTCGAAAGCACCGACGAGGCGATGACGGAGTCCCACGTTTGATTTTGAGTTACTGGCGAGCCTGGAGAGAAAGCGGCTGGGCGCCCGTCGATGCAACGGCTTATACCCAGGCCTGGCAACAGTTTGGCGGCAGCGTGGCGACTCATCCCGAAGTGGTTGAGCGTCTGGCAGGGCTGGTAGGCATCCCGGTGCGTTATCTGGGCTGGTTCGTCGACGGTGAATTGTGCGCTGCGATGCCGACCTGGGGTCGTCATGTGGCCTTGTCCAAGGAAGTGCTCAAGCGTGAAGGCAAACGTGGCCTGCTCGATCTCGGCAATGCTGAGATCATCCTGCCGGTTGCCGAAGACGTCCAGGTTCGTGTGCGGCATCGCGCGCGCTATGTGTCCGAACTCAATGCCCCAAACATCACCGGTCTCTCTGAGCAACCTGAAGGTCTGGCGCTGGCTCGTGA
The DNA here is from genome assembly GCF_019947395.1 of Pseudomonas sp. BF-R-26. Classification (NCBI taxonomy): domain Bacteria; kingdom Pseudomonadati; phylum Pseudomonadota; class Gammaproteobacteria; order Pseudomonadales; family Pseudomonadaceae; genus Pseudomonas; species Pseudomonas sp. BF-R-26. The sequence continues at coordinate 417,626 of NZ_JAGYGK010000003.1, forward strand.
ACCAGAGGACTACAGCAAGAAGTTTCGTTACAACCAACGTCGTGACCAGCGTTTGCTTGAAGAGGCGGGTGGCATCATCCGACCGATGCTGGAGCTGAGCGCCAGCGAACAGGCCACCATCTATGCTGACCTGTTCCAGCGCCGCTGGAACTTTGAAGCACCGGGCAAGGCGCGTCTTTCTGAAGTGTTCAGCCTGTTGCGTGAGTTCATGACCGGGTCCTTGATCTACCTGAACGACGAACCGGTGGCGATCCAGATTCTGTACCGGGTCGAGGCGCCCAAGTGGGTCAGCCTGGAATACATTAACGGCGGTGTCGACCCGCAAAACCGCGAGTTCAGCCCTGGCAGTGTACTCAGTTTCGTCAACACCCAAGCCGCATGGGAGCAGGCCCGTGCCGTGGGCAAGCCGCTGCGTTACTCGTTCGGTCGTGCCGATCGCGAATACAAGGATCGCTGGTGTCACCGGGTTCCGGTCTATCAGGTTTAAGCGAGGACAGGCAGTCATGAGCGCACGCAAGCAACAATTGCTTAAACGCCATCGCCAACGCAAACGTGTGGTGCTGATCGGTGCGTTGTTGGCTGCATTACTATTCGGCATTTTTGTCACATGGTGGCCGTTGCCGCTGTTCTTGCTGCTGGGCTGGATCGCCCATGAAGCCTGGTTCGCCGACCATCTGTTCTATGCCCCGGGCGACGATTATCGCTATGACTTCCCGGCGGGTACGCCGCAATTCCCCACCACCTTGGTCAATGGTGTCTTGCAGGTGACGGGGGACGTTGGCGTGGCGCAAACCCTGGTTTTGCAGGTGCGGGTCAAGAGCCATTGGCTGGGTCGCTTTCTTGACCCCCAGGTATGGATCGGTGACGACCGTCAGGATCTGGAGCGCGGTGTTGCGGGAGAGCGTTTTCTCAATCTGTCCGGGCAAGGTTCGGCGTTGGCTGCCGGGACCCTGACGTTACGTGGATGCTTTTGCAGCCTGGCGCCACAGGCAACTTTGCACGCCCTGAATAATCCGGATTTTGCTCAGCAGCGTCTGCTAATCATCGCCCCCCATGCCGATGATGCTGAACTGGCGGCTTTTGGTCTTTATAGCCGGGCGTCCGAGGTGGCTATCGTCACACTGACCCAAGGCGAGATTGAGGCCGAAAACTACCGCGAAATGGGCCTCGACGCCGCTCAGGCCGCCCGACTCAAGGGGCGCCTGCGCAGTTGGGACAGCCTGGCAGTGCCGCTGTGGGGCGGGGTGGCGCAACAGCAATGTGTGCAATTGGGTTACTACTGCTTGCAGCTGAATGCGATGGCGCAGCAGCCGGAGCAAAGCTTCGGTTCCCTGGAGTCGGGTGAGAGCGATATACGCGACGTGCGTCGGCACAATGCCCTGAGCCTGCCGGGTGACGTCGATGGTCAGCCCCATTGGCGCAACCTGGTGGCTGATCTGGCGCGTCTGCTTGAGCATCACCGTCCCGACGCGGTGCTGACGCCCCATCCCGAACTGGATCCCCACAGCGATCATGTCGCCAGCACGCGCGCCTTGATGGAGGCGATTGAACTCAGTACCTGGCGCCCGCGTACCCTGCTGCTCTATGCCAATCACCTGCATGACAACGACCGCTGGCCGATGGGCCCGGCGGATTATGGCATTGCCCTGCCACCGACCATCGAGCCGTTGCCGGCTGATGGGCTATGGAGCCCGTTGCTGGACGCGCCAACCCGCATGGACAAAGCCATGGCCTTGGGCATGCAGCACGACTTGCAGGGCCGTCCACCGCTCAAAAGACGTCTGCGCCGGGTAATTCAGCGGTTGTTGGCCGGGCGTCGCTGGCCCCGCACAGGTGAAGACGAGTTCTTCCGCAAAGCGGTGCGCCGACACGAACTTTTCTGGGTGCGTCCGTTGGATGCCCCTCCACAGGATGATCGCCGCTGAGCCTGTTTGCTCGCGTGCGGCCGCATTCTTTCGCTATGTTATTATCCGCGACGCTTTTATTGCCCCTGGAGTTTCCATGAAGTTATCCATGCCACGATTCGATCAGGCCCCTGTCCTGGTGGTCGGTGATGTCATGCTCGACCGTTACTGGCATGGTGGTACCTCACGGATTTCCCCTGAGGCACCGGTACCGGTAGTCAAAGTCGAGCAAATCGAGGACCGCCCGGGCGGTGCCGCCAACGTTGCCCTGAACATTGCCGCGCTCGGTGCGCCGGCCTCGCTGGTCGGCGTGACCGGCGATGACGAGGCTGCCGACAGCCTGGTCAATAGCCTCAAGGGCGCCGGCGTGCGGGCGTTGTTCCAGCGCATCGCCCACCAGCCAACCATCGTCAAGCTGCGGGTGATGAGCCGTCACCAGCAATTGCTGCGTATCGACTTCGAAGAACCTTTCTCCACCGACGCCCTGGCGTTGGGCGAGCAAGTCGACGAATTGCTTGAAGGCATCAAGGTGCTGGTGCTGTCCGACTACGGCAAAGGCGCGCTGAAAAACCATCAGGTGCTGATTCAGGCCGCCCGTGCCCGTGGCATTCCGGTGCTGGCCGATCCCAAAGGCAAAGATTTCTCGATCTACCGAGGCGCGAGCCTGATCACCCCGAACCTCAGCGAGTTCGAAACCATCGTCGGCGGTTGCGCCGATGAGCACGAGCTGGTGAGCAAGGGCGCGCAGCTGATGCACGACCTCGACCTCGGCGCTTTGCTGGTAACCCGTGGCGAGCACGGCATGACCTTGCTGCGCCCGGATCATCCGGCGCTGCACCTGCCGGCCCGTGCTCGTGAGGTGTTCGACGTGACCGGCGCCGGTGACACGGTGATTTCTACCCTGGCGGCAGCGATCGCCGCTGGCGAAGAACTGCCCCACGCCGTGGCCTTGGCCAACCTGGCGGCGGGCATCGTGGTCGGCAAGCTCGGTACCGCGGCCATCAGTGCTCCGGAGTTGCGTCGTGCTATCCAGCGTGAAGAAGGTTCCGAGCGTGGAGTGTTGGGGCTGGAGCAGCTGCTGCTGGCGGTCGATGACGCGCGTGCGCACAAAGAGAAGATCGTCTTCACCAACGGCTGCTTCGACATCTTGCATGCCGGCCACGTGACCTACCTCGAACAGGCGCGTGCCCAAGGCGATCGACTGATCGTGGCGGTCAATGACGATGCATCGGTGAGCCGCTTGAAAGGGCCGGGTCGTCCGATCAACAGCGTCGACCGTCGCATGGCGGTACTGGCCGGTCTGGGCGCCGTGGACTGGGTAATCAGCTTCGCTGAAGGCACCCCGGAAAACCTGCTGCGCGAGGTCAAGCCGGATGTGTTGGTCAAGGGCGGCGATTACGGAATCGACCAAGTGGTCGGTGCGGACATCGTCACTGCTTACGGCGGGACCGTGAAAGTGCTGGGGCTGGTGGAAAACAGCTCGACCACGGCGATTGTCGAGAAGATCCGCAATCACTGATTGTGGCGAGTGTGCTTGATCGTTCCCACGCTCTGCGTGGGAATGCCTCTATGGACGCTCTGCGTCCGCTTTGAGACGCGGAGCGTCTCTGGCTGCATTCCCACGCAGAGCGTGGGAACGATCATCTTTGGCTTTAGGAGCTGACTTTCTTGCGCGGCACGATTCTTTTCAGCAGTTGCTTTGCTTTTCCGTGCAAGCGGGCCAAACCGGAATCCTTCCCCGGCGGGCTCAAACCCTGTTGCCGCACCCAGTCTTTCCAGCGAATCCGCTCATCCTTCACCAGCCACCCTTCCTGCCGGGCAAAACTCTCCGCCAGATACAACCCGCGGGTACTCGCCGGGTACAGCTGATCCTTTTTCAGGGTATAGAGCTCGGCCATCGGCTGGCCGTCCTGCAGTGGCATCAAATACAAATCGGGACGTTTGCGATCGAGCCGAGCCACCAGTTGATCGCCCTCCAGCCGTTCGTCGACATGAAAAAGACTCAAGGATTTGGCTTCCTTGGGCACATCCAGGCGCAAGTCGTAGATCAATTGCAGTGATGCAGTCGGCAAATGCACATAAGCCCGCGGGCGCTCGATCAGCGGCATGTTGGCGCAACGCACCGGCCGCGCCGAGCCGGACAGCGGCGTCAGGCGAAATGGCAGGGCTTCGCGGTAATGCAGGGCGGACGAGTAGGGCGCGGGCAGCCAGGTATCGTTGAAACGCCCGCTGAGCCAGCCTTCCGGGGTTTCCAGCAGGCACTCTTCGGCGATTTCCTGGGTCGCCGTGTGCAGCGGCAGGTTCAGTTCATGGGCCGGCACGTAACCCGAGATCAGTTTGAGCACTACATCGCCGCGATCCTGCCGACGTTGACGCACCAACACCCAGTAATCGCGATTCTGCCAATGCAAGGTCAGGCGCACCGAAACCCCGAGGTTCGCCAACTCCAAGGCAAACCGCTCGCTGTCGGGCACCGTCACCGGGCGGCGACGTTGCAGGGTCTGGGAAAAATTCAATGGCATCCCGACGCTTTGGTAACTCAGGCCTTCGGGCGTCGCTTCGACGAATAACGGCAGGGTCTTGAAGTTGCTCGGGTTCTTTCTGATCAGCGTACGCGGCATGTCGGCTCCTGCTTAAGGCCGCGTGGGCGGCATCAATGGCTACGAAGGACCTGAGCAACGGTCGCGACGTTGTGGGCGAGGTGCAGCGGATTAATGGTCCCGACAATAGCACTGGCCACACCCGGGTGTTCAAACAACAACTCGAAGCTGGCGCGCACCGGGTCCACGCCAGGGCTCAAGCAGACGTGACCGCTGGCCAGGGCTTTTTTGACCAGGATCGCTTTGCCGTGAGCAGCAGCATAGTCAATGACCGGCTTCTCGTTCTGTTCGTTCAGATTGTAGGTGACCATCGCGCAATCACCTTGTTCCAGAGCCTTCAAGCCGCCTTCGACGGTTTTGCCGGAAAAACCGAAACCGCGAATCTTGCCTTCGCGCTTGAGCTCGGCGAGGGTCGCGTAGACCTCGCTGTCATTGAGGATCGCCAGATCGTTGCCGTCGGAATGCACCAGCACCAGATCGATAACATCCGTTTCCAGCCGTTGCAGGCTGCGTTCCACCGACAGGCGAGTATGGGCGGCGCTGAAGTCGTGACTCGACTGGCCGTCGGTAAACTCTTCGCCAACCTTGCTGACGATCACCCAGTCCTGGCGCTGCCCCCGCAGCAACGGGCCAAGGCGCTCTTCGCTGCGGCCATAAGCCGGCGCGGTGTCTATCAGGTTGATGCCCAGGTCGCGCGCGAGTTTGAGCAGCATACGCGCTTCGTCATCGCCGGGGATCTGGAAGCCGTTGGGGTATTTCACCCCTTGATCGCGGCCGAGTTTCACCGTGCCCAGGCCCAGAGGCGATACCAGCAGGCCGGTGCTGCCCAAAGGGCGATGCAGATCGTGCAGGGTTGGTTGGCTCATGGCAGCAGTTGCTCCCAGGCAGGGACGCCCATCGGCGGTTTCGGCAGTTCCGGCAGCGGCGCCGGATGGCTCGGCTGAATGCTGTCGCGTTGCAGTGCGGCGAGGACGCGATCAGCGAAGTCCGGCGCCAGGGCCAGTTTGGTCGGCCAACCCACCAGCAGGCGATCTTGCTCGGCGAGGAAGGCATTGTCCGGGCGAGTCAGGCCCGATTGCAGCGGCTCGGCGCGTTCGACTCGCAAGGTCGCCCACTGCGCTGTGCTCAGGTCGATCCATGGCAACAGATTGCCGAGTTCTTTTTGCGCGGTGGCGATCTGCGCGGCAGGATCACGGGCCACGCCTTCGGCTTCGGCGATGTCGCCTCCCAGATACCAGACCCACTGGCCATCGGCGGCCGGGTGGGTGGTCACGGTGATGCGTGGCTTCGGCCCGCCGCCCAGGCAATGGGCGTACAGCGGTTTGAGGCCCGGGCCTTTGACGATGATCATGTGCAGGGGGCGGCGCTGCATGGCCGGCTGACTCAGGCCCAGCGCCGTGAGCAGGTCGGCGGTGCCGGCACCGGCGCTGAGGACGATGCGCTGGGCGCGGATCTCGCGTTCGTCGACTTTCAAGCCGACCAGTTCGCCGTTTTCCAGCAGCGGTTCGATGTGCTGACCGGCCAGCAAGCCGTCGCCAGCCAGATCGGCCAGGCGCTGGATCAGGCTTGGCACATCGACCACCAGTTCCGCCAGGCGATAGACCTTGCCCTTGAAGCGCTTGTCTTGCAGGGCTGGTGGAAGCTGCTCGCCTTTGACCTGATCGACCCGCCCGCGCACGGCTTTGCTGGCAAAGAAACTGGTGAGATTGCCGGCGAGGGTGCCGGGGGACCAGAGGTAATGGGCTTCGGACAGCAGGCGCACGCCGGACAGATCCAGCTCGCCGTCGCCGGCCAGCGCTTCACGCCAGCGACGCGGCATGTCGGCAATGGCTTCCGAGGCGCCGGTCAGGGCACCGTGCAGCGCGTACTTGGCGCCGCCGTGGATGATGCCCTGGGACTTCACGCTCTGCCCGCCACCGAGGCTGGCGCTTTCCACCAGCACGGTCGAAAAACCCTGGCTGCGCAGGCGCGCATTCAGCCAGAGGCCGGCGACACCAGCGCCGACAATCAGAACGTCGGTGGAAATAACGGATGGCATGCAGCGACCTCAGTGTTCAAGACGAGGGCGCAGTATACAGACTCGTGGATCGGAGCTAAGACGTGAAAAAAGATCGCAGCCTTCGGCAGCTCCTACAGGGTTATGTGTACATCTGTAGGAGCTGCCGAAGGCTGCGATCTTTTCTTTCAATGCCCCGCGGTCTTCGAGAACAGCTGAATAACCACAACGCCCAGCACAATCAGCGCCATCCCCAGCATTGCCGGCACATCCAGCTTCTGCCCGTAGATAAACAGCGCCGCGACGCTGACCATCACGATCCCCATGCCGGCCCATACCGCGTAGGCCACGCCCACCGGAACGCTGCGCACCACCAGGGTCAACATCCCGAAAGCAATGCCGTAACCGACGATGACCAGCAGCAGCGGCAGTGGCGTGCTGAAACCCTTGACCGCTTTCATCGAAACAGTGGCGATCACTTCGGCGCAGATGGCGATGGCCAGATAGTAGTAAGCGGTCATGGGTTAATCCTCGTGTGAAGTGTTGCTTTCTGAGGTCGGCATTCTAGAGATTCGCCAGATGCGGTAAAGTCATTACCTATCTGTTCTGAAGATGGGTTGAGCCATGAACATGCAATGGAATCTGGAACAGCTGCGCTTGTTTGTCAGCGTCGCGGAACAGCGTTCGTTTTCCGCTGTGGCGCGGGATCAGCGCAAGGCACAGTCGGCGGTCAGCAGTTCGATTGCGCTGCTGGAAGAGGACCTGGGCGTTAGCCTGTTCGATCGTAGCAGTGGTCGTCAGCCGAAACTCACCGAAGCCGGCACCGCGCTGCTCGAGGAGGCGCGGGAAGTGCTGCGCCAATGCGAGCGCCTCAATGGCCGGGCATTGGCGATGATGCGTGGTCAGGAAGCGAGTCTGCGTGTGGCTCAGGATGAAGCGATGCCCTATCAAGCGGTGGTCGAAAGCTTCGAGGCCCTGGCAGAAAAATTTCCCAGCCTTGAAGTGCAGCTGACCAGCGCCGCCCAGGGTGATGTCGCGCGCAAATTGGTGGAGCGCCGGGCTGATCTGGGCTTGCTGTTTTATCACGACCAGATTCCCGAAGCCCTTGAACGGCGAGTGCTGGGCAGCGTCGAGATGGTCACGGTGTGCGGCGCGGGGCATCCCTTGGCGAAGCAGGCGCAGGTCGATTGTCAGCAATTGGCGCAGCATCGACAGTTACTGATGTCCACGCAGTCCAGCGTCTATCCCGGCAGCGAGCCGGCCAGCCCACAGGTCTGGCGCGCCGACAGTTTCTATGTGATGGCTGAATGGGTGATGCGCGGCCTTGGCTGGGCCTGGTTGCCGCGACATGTGGTGCAGTACCCCGCGTATCAGGATCAGATGGTCGAACTGGCCAGCGAATGGACTCCGCCGGCATTGATTGTCGAACTGGTCTGGCGTCGCGATGAGCCCCTCGGCCCGGCAGCCCGTTGGCTGGCGGAACGTTTTGCCGTGCACTTGCAGGCGATCAGCTAAAAAACCGATAAACTCCGCCGCCATGAATAGAACTCTCTACACCGCGCTGTTTTACCTGGGGCTGCCATTGGTAGCGATTCGTCTTTGGCTGCGGGCGCGCAAGGCGCCGGCGTATGCCAAGCGCATTGGCGAACGTTTCTCCCTCGCGCTGCCGGCGATGAAGCCGGACGGCCTCTGGGTGCATGCGGTGTCGGTGGGCGAAAGCATCGCCGCGGCGCCGATGATTCGTGCCATGCTGCAACGGTATCCGACGCTGCCGATCACCGTCACCTGCATGACCCCGACCGGGTCCGAGCGCATCCAGGCGTTGTTCGCCAACGAGCCGCGCATCCAGCATTGCTATTTGCCTTATGACTTGCCCTGCGCCGCGGCGCGATTCCTTGATCGGGCCCGACCGAAACTGGCGGTGATCATGGAAACCGAGCTCTGGCCCAACCATATCCATCAATGCGCCAAACGCGGGATTCCCGTGGCGCTGGCCAATGCGCGACTGTCTGAACGCTCAGCCAAAGGCTATGGCCGCTTCCATAAATTGACCCGGCCGATGCTCGCCGAGATGAGCCTGTTCGCGGTGCAGACCGAAGCCGAGGCGCAGCGCTTCCGGGATTTGGGCGCACGCCCGGAAACCGTCGAAGTGACCGGTTCGATCAAATTCGACCTGACCATCGACCCGCAACTGCTGGAGAGTGCCGGCGAATTGCGTGCGCAGTGGCAGGCACAGGATCGCCCGGTATGGATCGCCGCGAGTACCCATGAAGGTGAAGACGATGTGGTGCTGGCTGCCCATCGTCGGCTGCTGGTCAATCATCCCGATGCCTTGCTGATTCTGGTGCCGCGTCATCCGGAGCGTTTCAACCCGGTGTTCGAGTTGTGCCGACAGCAGGGTTTCGCCACGGTGCGGCGTTCGACGGGCGAACCGGTTACCGCAGACACTTCGGTGCTGCTGGGCGACACCATGGGCGAGTTGCTGTTTCTCTACGCGTTAGCCGACAGCGCGTTCGTCGGTGGCAGTCTGGTGCCGAATGGCGGGCATAACCTGCTGGAGCCGGCGGCCCTGGCCAAACCGGTGCTCAGCGGGCCGCACCTGTTCAACTTCCTCGAAATCGCCGCGCAGTTGCGCAGTGCCGGGGCGTTGGCCGAGGTCGATGATGCCGAAGGTCTGGCGCTGGCGGTGCAGCGGCTGTTCGAATTGCCGCGCGATGCACAGCGGATGGCCGAGGCGGGGCTGAAGGTGATGCGTACCAATCAGGGCGCGTTGCAGCGGTTGCTGGATGGGTTGGGGCGGTTGATCGAGCGTTAAGACCGAGCCGAGCAAAAAAAAGATCGCAGCCTT
>NZ_JAGYGK010000030.1:0-29492 GCF_019947395.1 Pseudomonas sp. BF-R-26
ACGATTGGCTTCGGAAAACACATCCAGGGGGCCGGTGACATCCAGTGACTGGACGCCTGGGAACACCACGATGGCAATGGTTTTACTCATGGTTCAAGTTCACCTTCACATTGAAAAGATCGCAGCCTTCGGCAGCTCCTACATGGGATTGCGCACCCCTGTAGAGCTGCCGAAGGCTGCGATCTTTTCTGGCTGATCACCATCAACCCTAGCCAATCCAAGCCCAACAAGCGAGGTTGGCGCGATATGCAGGTTCATTGGCCGGGATCGCAGCCATGGATCGATTGTCCGGTTTCGGCTGCGCGAACAGACTGACCCCATCAGCGCCGCCACGGCGTTCCCCATGAGGAAAGCACCATGAGCAGCATCATCGCCGGTATCAAAATCCCTGACAGCGCGTTGGCCAGGGCCACCACTGAATACATTCGCGACGTCGAGTCCGACCTGCTGTTCCACCACTCACGCCGGGTGTTTCTGTTCGGCGCCTTGAGCGGTGAGCGCAAGCAGTTGGCTTATGATCCGGAGCTGCTGTACGTCGGCGCGATGTTCCATGACTTGGGGCTGGTGGAAGGTCACCGCAGCGATAATGAGCGATTCGAAGTCGACAGTGCCAACGCGGCGAAAGCGTTCCTCAAACCCTACGGTTTGTCTGACGACGATATCGAACAGGTGTGGTTGTCGATTGCCCTGCACACCACACCGGGCGTGCCGCAACACCTGCGTCCCAATGTGGCGCTGGTGACGGCCGGCGTCGAGATGGATGTGCTGGGCATCGACTACGCGGCGTTTTCCACCGTGCAGCGTGAAGCAGTGGTGCATGCGCATCCACGGGGTGAAGGGTTCAAGGAGTGCATTCTGTGTGCGTTCGCCAATGGCTTCAAACATAAGCCGGACAGCACGTTTGGCACCGTGAACGCGGATGTACTGGTGGACAGCGAGCCGGGCTTCAAGCCGATGAACTTCGTCGAGATCATCCGCAAGTCCCCCTGGATTTCCTAAAAACCTGTGGGAGCGGGCTTGCCCGCGATAGCGGTCTGTCCGTCGACATCTATGTTGACGGTGACGCCGCCATCGCGGGCAAGCCCGCTCCCACAGGGATTTGGGTTGGCCACACATGCGTGGTCAACCCGGCATCAAGCTCAAGCCGCTTCCGGCGCCTGCGCCCGGCGCACGTCCGGTTGTTTCCAGGAATCGGCGGCACCTTCTTCGATGGCCTGCTGGATCGCACGCTTGCGAATCTCTTCGGCACGACGGCTGAAGAACCAGACCAGGAACGTCACCAGCGACACCGCCAGCAGAATCAGGCTGGCCACAGCGTTGATCTCGGGCTTCACGCCCAGGCGCACCGCCGAGAACACTTCCATCGGCAAGGTCGTGGAACCCGGACCGGACACGAAGCTCGCCAGCACCAGGTCATCCAGCGACAAGGCAAACGACATCATGCCGCCCGCCGCCAGCGACGGGGCGATCATCGGAATGGTAATCAGGAAGAACACCTTCCACGGCCGCGCGCCCAGGTCCATGGCCGCCTCTTCGATGGACAGGTCCAGCTCACGCAAGCGCGCCGACACCACCACCGCCACATATGCCGCACAGAAAGTGGTGTGGGCGATCCAGATGGTGACGATGCCGCGTTCCTGTGGCCAGCCGATCATCTGCGCCATGGCCACGAACAGCAGCAACAGCGACAGACCGGTGATCACTTCCGGCATCACCAGCGGCGCGGTGACCAGACCACCGAACAGCGTGCGGCCCTTGAAGTGGGTGATACGGGTCAGCACGAAGGCCGCCAGTGTCCCCAGTGCCACCGCTGCAATCGCCGTGTAGCAGGCGATTTCCAGCGAGCGCACCACCGAGCCCATCAGTTGGGTGTTGTCCATCAACCCCACGTACCACTTGATCGACCAGCCGCCCCACACCGTCACCAGTTTCGAGGCGTTGAACGAGTAGATCACCAGGATCAGCATCGGCGCGTAGATGAACAGCAAACCCGCTACCAGCATGAAACTTGAGAAACGGAAGCGCTTCATTCCTTGCCCTCCATTTCTTTGGCCTGACTACGGTTGAACAGGATGATCGGCACAATCAGGATCGCCAGCATCACCACAGCCAGAGCAGACGCCACCGGCCAGTCACGGTTGTTGAAGAACTCTTGCCAGAGCACTTTACCGATCATCAGGGTTTCCGGACCGCCGAGCAGTTCCGGGATCACGAACTCACCCACCACCGGGATGAACACCAGCATTGCGCCTGCGATGATGCCGTTTTTCGACAGCGGCACGGTGATCTTCCAGAAACTGTTGAAGGTGCTCGAACCGAGGTCCGACGCGGCTTCCAGCAGGCTGGTGTCGTGTTTGACCAGGTTGGCGTAGAGCGGCAGGATCATGAACGGCAGATAGGAATAAACGACCCCGATATAGACCGCGAGGTTGGTGTTGAGGATCTGCAGCGGCTCGTCGATCCAACCCATGCCCATCAAAAAGCCGTTAAGCAGACCGTTGTTGCTGAGGATGCCCATCCACGCATACACGCGGATCAGAATTGCGGTCCAGGTCGGCATCATGATCAGCAGCACCAGCACCGTTTGCAGCTCTTTGCGGGCGCTGGCAATGGCGTAGGCCATCGGGTAGCCGATCAGCAAACAGAGGACGGTGCTGATCAGCGCCATCTTCAACGAGCCGAGGTAAGCGGCGATATACAACTCGTCGTCGCCGAGCATCGCGTAGTTGCTCAGGTTAAGCAGCACCTGGAGCTTCTGGTCGATGAAACTGTAGATTTCGGTGTACGGCGGAATGGCCACGTCGGCTTCGGCGAAGCTGATCTTCAGAACGATGAAGAACGGCAACATGAAGAACATGAACAGCCAAATGAACGGAACCCCGATGACCAGCTGACGGCCACCGGGAATTATTCGATTGAGCCGGCGTTTGAGTTTGCGCAGGTTCATGAGCGAAGTACCACGCCGCTGTCGTCTTCCCAGTACACGTAAACCTGGTCACCCCAGGTTGGGCGCTGGCCGCGGCGCTCGGCGTTGGCGACGAAGGACTGCACCAGTTTGCCGCTCGGCAATTCGACGTAGAACACCGAGTGGCCGCCGAGGTAGGCGATGTCATGGACCTTGCCGCTCGACCAGTTGTATTCGCAGGTCGGCATGTCGGCTGTCACCAGCAGTTTTTCCGGACGGATCGCGTAGGTGACGGACTTGTCCTGCACCGAGGTGCTGATGCCGTGACCCACATAGATGCTGCGGTCCAGATCCTTGCAGGTGATGAGCGCATGGCCTTCGGCGTCGTCCACCACTTCGCCTTCGAAGATGTTGACGTTGCCGATGAATTCGCAGACCAGACGGCTGGTCGGGGTTTCGTAGATGTCGATCGGGCTGCCGATCTGGGCGATCCAGCCCAGGTGCATGATCGCGATGCGCTCGGCCATGGTCATGGCCTCTTCCTGGTCGTGGGTCACCATCACGCAGGTCACGCCGACCCGCTCGATGATCTCGACCAGTTCCAGCTGCATTTGCGAACGCAGTTTCTTGTCCAGCGCGCCCATCGGTTCGTCGAGCAGCAACAGCTTCGGCCGTTTGGCCAACGAACGCGCCAGCGCCACACGCTGACGCTGACCGCCGGACAACTGATGGGGTTTGCGCTTGGCGTACTGGCTCATCTGCACCAGCTTGAGCATGTCGGCCACGCGTGCATCGACTTCAGCGGCGGGAAGCTTGTCCTGCTTGAGGCCGAAGGCGATGTTCTGCGCCACGGTCATGTGTGGGAACAAGGCATAGGACTGGAACATCATATTGATCGGTCGCTCGTACGGCGGCATGTCAGTGATGTCTACGCCGTCGAGGTAAATGCGCCCCTCCGTGGGCCGTTCGAAACCTGCCAGCATCCGCAGCAAGGTGGATTTGCCCGAACCCGAGCCGCCGAGCAGGGCGAAGATTTCGCCTTTCTTGATTTCCAGGGACACGTCGTCCACGGCAATCGTCTCGTCGAACTTTTTGGTGACCCGGTCGATTTTGACCAGCACCTGTTTAGGTGTCTGGTCGCCCTCGAGGGCTTTCTTATAGGCGCCGGAGGCAACTGCCATTTACGAAACTCCCAACAGAATTTGCAGTTCGCTCAACGTGGCGAACCTGGATAGTTTGAAGCTATTTGCCCGACTTGACCTTGGTCCAGCTGCGCGTCATCAAACGTTGAATGTTCGCTGGCAACTCGATGGATACGTACGTCTTGTCGAGGACCGCTTGCGGTGGATATACCGATGCGTCGGTGCGTATGGACTGTTCCATCAGTTTGTCCGACCCGGGGTTCGGGTTGGCGTAGCCTACGGAATCGCTGACCTGGGCGATCACCTCGGGTTTCAGCAAATAGTTGATGAAGGCATGGGCCTCTTTGGCGTTGGCGGCATCCTTGGGGATCGCCAGCATGTCGAACCAGAGCGCGCCGCCCTCTTTCGGAATCGAGTAGGCGATGTTCATGCCTTTGCCGGCTTCAGCCGCGCGTGCCTTGGCCTGGAACATATCGCCGGAGAAACCGATCGCCACGCAGATGTCACCGTTGGCCAGGTCTGCGATGTATTTGGACGAGTGGAAATAGGTCACGTAAGGCCGCACTGCCAGCAACTTGGCTTCAGCCTTTTTGTAGTCTTCAGGGTTGGTGCTGTTGGCGTTCAGGCCCATGTAGTTGAGGACCGTGGGCATCATTTCATCGGCGGAGTCGAGGAACGCCACGCCACAGCTGTGCAGCTTCTTGATGTTCTGCGGCTCGAACACCACATCCCACGAATCGATCTTGTCGAGGCCCAGCACGGCCTTGACCTTGTCGACGTTGTAACCGATGCCGTTAGTGCCCCACAGATACGGCACGGCGTACTGATTGCCCGGATCGTTCTGTTCCAGGCGCTTGAGCAGTACCGGGTCGAGGTTGGAATAGTTGGTCAGCTTCGACTTGTCGAGCTTCTGAAAAGCCCCGGCCTTGATCTGCTTGCCAAGGAAGTGGTTGGACGGCACGACCACGTCATAACCGGTACGCCCGGCCAGCAACTTGCCTTCCAGGGTTTCGTTGGAATCGAATACGTCATACACCGGCTTGATACCGGTTTCTTTCTGGAAGTCGGCCAGGGTGGTCTCACCGATGTAGTCCGACCAGTTATAAATATGCACCGTGCCAGCGGCCTGAACACTGACAGCAAGTGTCAGCCCGGCGCCGACCAGCAGGGCATTGCGCAACAAAGAAAAAATAGGCAAGTGGAGGTCCTCTAAAATTAGTTGGGCCCAAGTTGCCCCGCGTTACATGACAGCCATGGCTGCCTGGCAACAAAACCGGCGCGCAACTTACCCTCGAAAAACCGTTCCAGCAAAACTTTTATGCAGAACCCTGTAGCAGCTGCCGAAGGCTGCGTTCAACTGCGAAGCAGTTGTGCTGTCGAAAAGCGGAGGTCCTTCGGACCTCAACGCAGCCTTCGGCAGCTGCTACAGGGTTTATTACTTATTTACCGGATTTGATCTTGGTCCAGCTGCGAGTCAGGATCCGCTGGGTCGCGGCCGGCAAGTCGGCAATCGCGTACAGCTTGGCCAACACTTCTGCTGGCGGGTAGATGCCTGGATCACTGGTGATTTCTTTATCAACCAGTGCGGTAGACGCCGCGTTACCGTTCGGGAAACGTACGGCGTTGGTGATTTCAGCCATGATTTCCGGCTTCTGCAGGAAGGTCATGAACTTGTAGGCGCCTTCGACGTTTTCGGCATCTTTAGGGATGGCGACCATGTCGTAGAAGCTGCCGGCACCTTCTTTCGGAATGTTGTAGCTGACTTTCACCTTGTCACCGGCTTCAGCGGCGCGAGCCTTGGCCTGGTAGATGTCACCCGAGTAACCCACGGCGACGCAGATGTTGCCGTTGGCCAGGTCGGAGATGTACTTGGACGAGTGGAAGTAGCCCACCGAAGGACGAATCTTCAGGAACAGCGCTTCGGCTTCAGCCAGTTGTTTCTTGTCCTGGCTGTCGGTTGGATAGCCCAGGTAATGCAACGCCACCGGAATCATCTCGGTTGGCGAATCGAGGAAGCTGATACCGCACGACTTCAACTTGGCAGCGTTTTCAGGTTTGAACAGCAAGTCCCAGGAGTTGGTTGGCGCATCGGCACCCAGTGCAGCCTTGACCTTCTCGGCGTTGAAACCGATACCGATCGAACCCCACATGTAAGGGAACGCGTGTTCGTTACCCGGGTCGCTCACCGATACCGCTTTAAGCAGGTCCGGGTTCAGGTTTTTCCAGTTAGGCAGCTTGGACTTGTCCAGCTTCTGGTAAACGCCGGCCTTGATCTGCTTGGCCAGGAAGTTGTTCGACGGCACAACGATGTCGTAGCCGGACTTGCCTGCCAACAGCTTGGCTTCGAGGGTTTCGTTACTGTCGAACACGTCGTAGACGACTTTGATACCCGACTCGGCTTCGAACTTCTTGACGGTATCCGGTGCGATGTAATCGGACCAGTTGTACACGTGCAGCACTTTGTCGTCAGCCTGAACGGCGCCCGCCATCACGCCCATCAGGGACATGGCGAGGAGGGTCTTGCCAGCTATCTTCATACCTAATGCCTTCATGGGTAATGCTCCAGTTTTTCTTTTTAACCACGTGCTCAGTGGCCTGTTACAGGGCATCCGAACAACCGTTAGTCTGGCAAGATCCAAGGCTGGCTTTCAAGGAAAGCCCCATCCTTTGTTTGCACTGAGCGAAGTGCACACTTCGCACCTCGCTCAGAGCCTAGCACTTAGCCCTGTAACGCACTCAGGGTCAGGTCCAGGCACTTGCGTGCTTTTGTTACCAACTCATCGATTTCAGCCGGTGTAATCACCAGTGGCGGAGCAATGATCATGGTGTCGCCGACGGCACGCATGATCAGGCCGTTTTCGAAGCAGAACGTGCGGCAGATCATGCCGACGCCACGGCCTTCGTAACGTTTGCGGGTGGCTTTGTCCTGAACCAGTTCGATCGCCCCCAACAGACCGACCCCACGCACTTCCCCCACCAACGGGTGATCGCTCAGTTCCCGTAGACGCTTTTGCAAATAAGGTGCCGTTTCTGTACGCACGCGCTCGACAATTTTTTCGTCGCGCAGGATACGAATGTTTTCCAGCGCCACCGCAGCGGCCACCGGGTGCCCGGAATAAGTGAAACCGTGGTTGAAATCGCCACCTTCGTTGAGCACCTCGACCACATCGTCATGCACGATCAGGCCACCCATCGGGATGTAACCGGAGGTCAGGCCTTTGGCGATGGTCATCATGTGGGGTTTGAGGTCGTAGAAATCGGTACCGAACCACTCGCCAGTACGGCCAAAACCGCAGATCACTTCGTCGGCCACGAACAGAATGTCGTACTTGGCGAGGATTTCCTTGATGCGCGGCCAGTAGCTGTCTGGCGGAATGATCACGCCGCCAGCGCCCTGGATCGGCTCGGCAATAAAGGCACCGACGTTGTCGACGCCGACTTCCAGAATCTTCTCTTCCAGCTGATTGGCCGCCCAGATACCGAATTCGTTCGGGGTCATGTCGCCGCCTTCGCCGAACCAGTACGGCTGGGCAATATGAACAATGCCCGGGATCGGCAAGTCGCCCTGTTCGTGCATGTACGTCATGCCACCCAGGCTCGCGCCGGCCACGGTAGAACCGTGATAGCCGTTCTTGCGACTGATGATGACTTTCTTCTTCGGCTGGCCCTTGATCGCCCAGTAGTGGCGAACCATCCGCAGCATGGTGTCGTTGCCTTCGGAACCGGAACCGGTGAAGAACACGTGATTCATGCCTTCAGGCGCAACGTCGGCAATCACCTTGGCCAGCTCCAGCACCGGCGGGTGAGCCGTCTGGAAGAACAGGTTGTAATAAGGCAGTTCGCGCATCTGTTTGCTGGCGGCATCGGCCAGCTCATCGCGACCGTAGCCGATCGCTACACACCACAGGCCGGCCATGCCGTCGAGGATCTTGTTGCCTTCGCTGTCCCAGAGGTAAACGCCCTTGGCCTTGGTGATGATCCGCGGGCCTTTCTCTTTCAGCTGCTTGAAGTCGCTGAACGGGGCCAGGTGGTGATCGCTGCTCAGGGCTTGCCATTCACGGGTTTGCGGGTTGTTGCTGGTCATGCGAATTCTCCTAAGATTCGAGTGGAGGCGCCGCCAAGAGCAGCGGCGCCCGGCGCATCAGACGGCGAAGAGCAGGAATTCCCGCTCCCACGAACTAATCACGCGCTTGAAGTTTTCATGCTCGGCCCGCTTGACCGCGATGTAGCCCGTGATGAATTTCTTGCCCAGGTACTTTTCGATGGTCTTGCTGTTTTCCATGCGATCCAGGGCGTCTTCAATAGTCAGTGGCAGGCGCAGGTTGCGCCGCTCATAACCACGACCCACGACCGGAGCACTCGGGTTATGCCCTTCGACCATGCCGATAAGGCCGCACAACAGGCTGGCGGCGATGGCCAGGTAAGGGTTGGCATCGGCACCCGGCAGGCGGTTTTCCACCCGACGGTTCTGCGGCCCGGCATCCGGAACCCGCAGGCCCACGGTGCGGTTCTCTTCGCCCCACTCCACGTTCACCGGTGCCGAGGTGTCCGGCAGGAAGCGGCGGAACGAATTGACGTTGGGTGCGAACAACGGCAGCAGCTCAGGAATGAATTTCTGCAAGCCGCCGATGTGGTTGAGAAACAGCTGGCTCATGGTCCCGTCTTCATTGGAGAAGACGTTTTTGCCGGTCTCGATGTCGATGATGCTCTGGTGCAAGTGCATGGCGCTGCCCGGCTCGCCGGTCATGGGTTTGGCCATGAAGGTCGCCGCCACGTTGTGCTTGAGCGCGGCTTCACGCATGGTGCGTTTGAACACCAGAATCTGGTCGGCCAGGGACAAGGCATCGCCATGACGGAAGTTGATTTCCATCTGCGCGGTGCCGTCCTCGTGGATCAGCGTGTCGAGGTCCAGCTCTTGCAGTTCGCACCAGTCGTAGACGTCTTCGAACAACGGATCGAATTCGTTCGCGGCTTCAATCGAGAAGGATTGGCGACCGGTTTCCGGACGACCAGAGCGGCCAATCGGCGGTTGCAGCGGGTAATCCGGGTCATCGCTGCGCTTGGTGAGATAGAACTCCATTTCCGGCGCCACGATCGGCTGCCAGCCGTGGTCGGCGTAGAGTTTCAGCACCTTCTTGAGCACATTGCGCGGCGACAGCTCGATCGGATTACCCTGTTTGTCGTAGGTGTCGTGGATCACCTGCGCAGTGGGCTCGATGGCCCAGGGCACCAGAAACACCGCGTTCTGGTCGGGGCGGCAGATCATGTCGATGTCGGCCGGGTCGAGCAGTTCGTAATAGATGTCGTCTTCGACGTAGTCGCCGGTCACGGTCTGCAACAGAACGCTTTCGGGCAGGCGCATGCCTTTTTCGGCAATGAACTTGTTGGTCGGCGAAATCTTGCCCCGGGTGATGCCGGTCAGGTCGCCAATCATGCATTCGACTTCTGTGATCTTGTGGTCTTTCAACCAATCGGTGAGCTGGTCGAGGTTGTTACTCATAAATGCCTCTTAGGCTGAGTTTCCTGACTCTTATAAGTCAGGCGTTGTTTGACGCATCGGCGTCGCGTTGTAGAGCATGCTTGCGGCAGGCATCGCCAAATGCCTGAAAGATCGCAAGGTAGTCAGGGTTAGAGCTTACCTGCCATTCAGGATGCCATTGAACTCCCAGAGCAAAAGCCTTGCCGCTATTGACTGAGACAGCTTCGATCAAACCGTCTGGAGCCAAAGCCTCTACGCGAAGGCCCGGCGCCAGACGGTCAACGCCCTGACCATGAATCGAATTGACTTGAATCTCGTTCGCCAGGCCCAGCCCGGCCAGTACACCGCCCGGCTGGACGTGCACCGGGTGACTTGGCGCGTATTGCCCTTCCAGCGGCAGACTGTCGTCTTCACGGTGATCCATGAAAGCACCGGCTTCGTGAACTTTTTGATGCAGGCTGCCGCCGAACGCCACATTCATTTCCTGGAAGCCGCGGCAAATGCCGAGCACGGGAACACCGGCCTCGACAGCGGCGCGGATCAGCGGGAGAGTGGTGGCATCGCGTGCAGAATCATGAGCAGTACCCGGCGCACTGGCCGGGCCGTTATAGTGAAACGGTTCTATATTAGAAGGAGAGCCTGTAAAGAGAATGCCGTCCAGAGCGTCCAGAATATCGGACGATGTCTGTAGATCCGCCAGGGATGGAAGAATCAACGGCAGGCCCTTGGCAGCTGATGCCACGGCGCGTACGTATTTGTCGCCACTGATGTGATAAGCATGCAGACCGATCTGCTTTGAGCAGGCGGTGACGCCGATTAACGGCAGGCGAGACATGAAGCACCCCGGTATTATTGCTGTTATGGGTTTAAATCGAGCTTAGCCTTGTTCATTTTTTTACACAACACCCCCGTAAAAAATACAACACGGCCCGCTCAAGCTCGCGGGCGCCAAGAACGCTGAAGGCAAAAAAACGCCCCAAAGTGCCTCAAAAAAGGCCCACGAGTGCTTTTTTAGGGCAAAAAAGGCCTCGCTTGACTTCGGCATGCCGTTCGGGTTGACTGGAATCCGAAGAGATCAATGATTGATATTTTTAACAACAAAGGTGTTGCATCATGTCGGTACCCCCGCGTGCCGTTCAGCTTAACGAAGCGAACGCGTTCCTTAAGGAACATCCTGAGGTTCTGTACGTTGACCTTCTGATTGCGGATATGAATGGTGTGGTGCGCGGCAAGCGCATTGAACGCACCAGCCTCCACAAGGTTTACGAGAAAGGCATCAACCTGCCGGCCTCTCTATTTGCTCTGGATATCAATGGCTCGACGGTGGAAAGCACCGGCCTGGGCCTGGACATCGGCGATGCTGACCGAATCTGCTATCCAATCCCCGACACCCTGTGCAATGAGCCCTGGCAGAAGCGCCCGACCGCGCAACTGTTAATGACCATGCACGAACTCGAAGGTGATCCTTTCTTCGCCGACCCGCGCGAAGTCCTGCGACAAGTCGTAGCCAAGTTTGACGAGATGGGCCTGACCATCTGCGCCGCGTTCGAACTGGAGTTCTACCTGATCGACCAGGAGAACGTGAACGGTCGCCCACAACCGCCGCGCTCGCCGATCTCCGGCAAACGCCCGCATTCGACACAGGTCTACCTGATCGACGACCTCGACGAATACGTCGACTGCCTCCAGGACATTCTGGAAGGTGCGAAAGAGCAAGGCATCCCTGCCGATGCGATCGTCAAGGAAAGTGCCCCTGCACAGTTCGAAGTGAACCTGCACCACGTGGCCGACCCGATCAAGGCCTGCGACTATGCGGTCCTGCTCAAGCGTCTGATCAAAAACATCGCCTACGACCATGAGATGGACACCACCTTCATGGCCAAGCCTTATCCGGGCCAGGCAGGTAACGGTCTGCACGTCCACATCTCGATTCTTGATAAAGATGGCAAAAACATTTTTGCCAGCGAGGATCCCGAGCAGAACGCCGCACTGCGTCACGCGATCGGCGGTGTGCTCGAGACCCTGCCGGCGCAGATGGCTTTCCTCTGCCCGAACGTCAACTCCTACCGTCGTTTCGGCGCACAGTTCTACGTGCCGAACTCGCCGTGCTGGGGCCTGGACAACCGCACCGTGGCCATCCGCGTACCGACCGGTTCCTCCGATGCTGTGCGCATCGAGCATCGTGTCGCCGGCGCCGACGCCAACCCGTATCTGTTGATGGCTTCGGTTTTGGCGGGCGTGCACCACGGCCTGACCAACAAGATCGAGCCAGGCGCACCCGTGGAAGGCAACTCCTACGAGCAGAACGAGCAAAGCCTGCCGAACAACCTGCGCGATGCACTGCGCGAGCTGGACGACAGCGAAGTCATGGCCAAGTACATCGATCCGAAATACATCGATATCTTCGTGGCCTGCAAAGAGAGCGAGCTGGAGGAGTTTGAACACTCCATCTCCGACCTTGAGTACAACTGGTACCTGCATACCGTGTAAGCGGTTGCAGTAAAAACAACGCCGCCGGCCTCACAGCTTGCGGCGTTTTTTTATGGGGTTTATTCAGTTAAACCGAGTCGCCTGCATCGTGGGCAAGCCCGCTCCCACAGTGTCGTGTGATGCACACTGATATTGCGTCCACAGCAGTTCCCTGTGGGAGCGGGCTTGCCCGCGATGGCGGCCGAGAAGACAACACACAACTCGACTCGTACAATGCCCGCTGCCCCGCAGGAGACTTCAATGACGCGCACCGCCACCATTCGCAAACCCCGCGCCCGCAGTCAGGCCCGGATCGATTCGATACTCGATGCCGCCCGCACGCTGCTGGCCGCCGAGGGCGTGGCCAGCCTGTCGATCTACAGCGTCGCCGAACGCGCGGAGATCCCGCCCTCCTCCGTCTACCACTTTTTCGCCAGCGTCCCGGCCCTGCTTGAAGCCCTGACCGCCGACGTCCACGCCGCGTTCCGCGCCTGCCTGCAAGCGCCCATCGACCACCATGCCCTCAACGGCTGGCGCGATCTGTCGCGACTGGTGGAACAACGCATGCTCGCCATCTACGACGAAGACGCCGCCGCCCGCCAGCTGATCCTCGCCCAGCATGGCCTGACCGAAGTCACCCAGGCTGACCGCCAGCACGACATCGAACTCGGCGACCTGATGCACAAGTTGTTCGACCACCACTTCGAATTGCCGACGCTGCCAAGTGATGTCGATGTGTTTGCGCTGGCCATGGAGCTGGGCGATCGGGTGTATGCACGCTCGGTGCAGCAGCATGGGCAGATCACGCCGCGAATGGCTGAAGAAGGGATGCGGGTGTTTGATGCTTATTTGGGGCTGTATCTGCCGCCCTACCTGCCCAAGAGAAATCCCTAGCGCCTTCACTGGCCTCATCGCGGGCAAGCCCGCTCCCACAGGTTTATCTGTCGCTCACAAAATCTGAATCCACTGGAGATCCTTGTGGGAGCGGGCTTGCCCGCGATGGCAGCACCACCATTTTCAAATCAGGCAGACTTAGAAAAACCCCGAAGGGCTCACACCCGTCGGGGTTGTTGTTTGCGCACGCGCTTACAACTTGGCGATCGACACCTCGGTGGATTTTACAAACGCGATCACTTCACTGCCGACCACCAGTTCCAGCTCTTTCACCGAACGGGTGGTAATCACCGAAGTGACGATGCCGGAGGCAGTCTGCACGTCGATTTCCGACAGCACGTCACCCAGCACGATTTCCTTGATCGAGCCTTTGAACTGGTTACGAACGTTGATGGCTTTGATAGTCATGATGTTGATTCCTGTCGTTGGATGAATCTTTAAGTTATTGAGCCCAACGCAATTGCGTAGGCAGTGGTGAAACAGGTTCCGGTTCCGGCGGTTGGCCAGGCAGGGACAGCACGCGGTTGAGCACTTCGGTTTCCAGCGCCGCCAGCCGATGGGAGCCACGGACCCGAGGGCGCGGCAGTTCCACATGCAGGTCGAGGCCGACTTCGCCCTCTTCAATCAGAATCACCCGATCGGCAATCGCCACCGCTTCGCTGACGTCGTGGGTCACCAGCAACACGGTGAAGCCATGCTGTTGCCAGAGCCGTTCGATCAGTTGCTGCATTTCGATTCGGGTCAGGGCATCCAGTGCGCCCAGCGGTTCGTCGAGCAACAGCAAGCGCGGTTGATGGATCAACGCGCGAGCCAGGGCCACACGTTGCTTCTGCCCGCCGGACAACGCTGCCGGCCACTCGTTGGCGCGATCCGCCAGGCCGACCGCTTCCAGCGCTTGCAATGCTTGTGGCCGCCAGTTGCCCTTGAGCCCGAGACCGACGTTGTCGATGACCTTTTTCCACGGCAGCAGACGTGCTTCCTGGAACATCAGCCGAGTGTCTTCCCGCGCATCACTCAGTGGCGCTGCGCCTGCAAGCAGCTCACCACCCGTGGGCTTGTCGAGACCGGCGAGCAAGCGCAGCAAGGTACTTTTACCGCAGCCGCTACGCCCGACCACCGCCACAAACTGCCCGGCCGGAATGTGCAGATCGATTTCACGCAGCACTTGCCGTGAACCAAAGGTTTTTTGCAGCTTGCGCACGGCCAGTGGAATACCGCGCAGCAGGCGTGGAGGTTGTTGAGCCGTCATGCGGCACCTCCCTTGGCAACCTGATAAGCCGGATGCCAGCGCAGCCACACACGTTCAAGCCCACGCGCCGCAAGGTCGGCCAGCTTGCCGAGCACTGCGTACAAAAGAATCGCCAGTACCACCACGTCGGTCTGCAAGAACTCCCGGGCATTCATCGCCAGATAGCCGATGCCCGAGCTCGCGGAAATGGTTTCCGCGACGATCAATGTCAGCCACATGAAGCCCAGGGCAAAACGCACACCGACCAGAATCGATGGCAGTGCACCCGGCAGGATCACCTGACGAAACAGGCCGAAGCCGGACAGGCCATAACTGCGGGACATTTCCACCAGTGCCGGATCGACGTTGCGGATACCGTGATACGTGTTGAGGTAGATCGGGAACAACGTGCCCAACGCCACCAGAAAAATCTTCGCCGACTCGTCGATACCGAACCACAGGATCACCAGTGGAATCAGTGCCAGATGCGGTACGTTACGGATCATCTGCACCGAACTGTCGAGCAGGCGTTCGCCCCATTTCGACAAGCCGGTGATGAAGCCCAAGGTCAGACCAATGGCGCCGCCAATGGCGAAACCGAGCGCCGCGCGCCAGCCACTGATGGCCAGGTGAGTCCAGATTTCACCGCTGCTGACCAGACTCACACCGGCCTCGATCACCGCGATCGGCGCCGGCAGAATCCGCGTCGACAACCAGCCCGCCGACACCGACAACTGCCATACCGCCAGCAACAAGACCGGCAACGCCCAAGGCGCGAGGTTGTGAATGATTTTCTTCATGGCGAATTACGGCGCTTTGGCCACGGCGGTGGGTGGCGTCCAGATCACGTCTTTGATGCTCAAGGGTTTGGGAATCAGCTTGAGCTGGTAGAAGCTGTCGGCGATTTTTTGCTGGGCCGCGACTACATCAGGGGTCAGGAACAGTGCACCGTAGCCTTGGCGTTTCATCGAGGTCAGGGTGATGTCCGCTGGCAGGCCAAGCAGTGGCGAAACCTGCTTGGTCACATCCTCGGGATTGGCCTTGGACCATTCGCCAACCGCGCGTACTTCTTCCACCAGCGCCTTGATCACTTCAGGATTCTTCTGTGCGTAAGGTTTGGTCGCCAGATAGAATTGGTGGTTATCGACGATGCCCTGGCCATCGCGCAGAGTGCGTGCTTGCAGTTGCTGTTCGGCGGCGGCCTGGTACGGGTCCCAGATCACCCAGGCATCGACACTGCCACGCTCGAACGCGGCGCGGGCATCGGCTGGCGGCAGGAACACGGTCTGGATGTCGGTGTATTTGAGGCCGGCGTCTTCAAGCGCACGCACCAACAGGTAGTGCACGTTGGAGCCTTTGTTGAGCACGACTTTTTTGCCCTTGAGTTCCTGCACCGATTTGATCGGCGAACCCTTCGGCACCAGGATCGCCTCGCTGTGTGGCGCTGGTGGTTCATAGGCGACGTAGAGCAGATCGGCGCCGGCCGCCTGAGCGAACACGGGTGGCGTTTCACCGGTGACGCCAAAGTCGATGGAGCCGACGTTCAGGCCTTCGAGCAGTTGCGGGCCACCGGGGAATTCAGTCCATTGCACGTCCACACCTTGGGCGGCGAGGCGTTTTTCCAGAGTACCTTTGGCTTTGAGCAGCACCAGAGTGCCGTACTTCTGATAACCGATTCTTAGCACGCCTTCTTGGGTAGAAAGCGCTTGAGCTTGAGTAATGGCGCCGAAGGTGACAGCCGCAGCAAACAGAGCGACCAGACCACGACGCAAAATGACAGTGCGCATAGCGCTCTCCTTTTTGCAGTTGGGTTTTGGCTGCACCTGCTTGACCGTTAGCGGCTGAGTAAGGTGAGTACTTCAAATTCAGGTGTGGCTTGAGTGCTGGCTTAAATGCTCCAGCGAGCACTCAACAAACGTTCATTCAACAGGTTCGGATCGAGCGGCTTGGGCCGACGAGCCATGACGCTGAAAAACTGCTCCAGCGCTTCAAACAAATCTCGCGCCGATGGAGTGACCTTAACAGCCGACTTATATATCTATAAATCATATTTATTCATTTGGTTATACTTTAAATGAATATTAAATATTGTCTTTTTTCAGGCAAAAAATAGGCCGTCGAAACGGCCCGAAATCCCCTGCTTTGTGGATGACATGAAATTTTCACTGGCCGGTCTGCCGCCTTCGCGGGCAAGCCCGCTCCCACAGGGTTTTAGGTCTGCCACACATTTCTGACCCTCCCCCAATCCACTGTGGGAGCGGGCTTGCCCGCGATAGCGATTTCAGCCACTCCGCAAAATTCGGATGATTACCTGTTCGGTTGCGGCGTCAGACGCAGGTACGGCTTCACCGCACGATACCCCTTGGGAAAACGTCGATTGATTTCGTCTTCGTCCTTGAGCGACGGCACGATCACGACTTCATCACCTTCCTGCCAGTTGGCCGGGGTGGCCACCTTGTAGTTGTCGGTGAGCTGCAGCGAATCGATCACCCGCAAGATTTCATTGAAGTTACGGCCGGTACTCGCCGGGTAAGTAATCGTCAGTCGAATCTTCTTGTTCGGATCGATCACGAACAGCGAACGTACGGTCAGGGTGTCGTTGGCATTCGGATGGATCAGGTCATACAGGTCGGACACTTTGCGGTCCGCATCGGCGAGGATCGGGAAGTTGACGATGGCGTTCTGGGTTTCGTTGATGTCCTCGATCCACTTGTGATGTGAGTCCACCGGATCCACGGACAGGGCGATGGCTTTGACGCCGCGTTGAGCGAATTCATCCTTGAGCCTGGCGGTGAAGCCCAGCTCGGTGGTGCACACCGGCGTGAAGTCCGCCGGATGGGAAAACAACACGCCCCAGCTATCGGCCAGCCATTCGTGGAAACGGATAGTGCCGGCGCTGGAATCCTGTTCGAAATCGGGGGCGATATCGCCAAGTCTGAGACTCATGGTGCTGCTCCTTGTGAGTGCTTGTTGAGTTCAACTGTGCCTGCGTTCGATATTAATTAAAAAGAATAAATATCGATTTATTTAGATCTGAAGTGAATATTAAATATCTGTTCACTGGACCTGAATGCACATGAGGACGAACATCGCCGACAAGGTTCGAGAAGGCCTTGAGTTGCTGCAAAAGAGGGGAATTTCAAGGGGGGTTTACGGGGGTGAGCCCGCCTTGAAAACGCAAAAGCCCCGCCCGGCGTGATGCCGGGTGGGGCTTTTTTTCTACGTCTTACATGAAGCTGTAAGTGTAGTTAAAGATCAAGCGAGTCTGATCCTGGTCAGCGATACCGGTACTGCTGCCACGGTAGGTGCCGTGACGCAGAGTAGTGCCGAAGCCTTTCAGAGGGCCTTGCTGGACAACGTAGTCCAGGCGCATGTCGCGTTCCCACTCGGACGAATCGCTTCCGCCAGTGGCGGATTTGATGTCGTCACCGTGGAGGTAGGCAATTGCAGCCTTCAAGCCCGGAACGCCCAAGGCGGTGAAGTCGTACGAGTATTGACCGAACGTGGTGTTCTCACCTGCGCGGACAAACTGATGGATCATGCTATCGGTAAACAGATAGAAGCTTGAGCCGCCAGCCCCTTCGTTACGACCGCTGTCATTCAAAAGGCTACCCTGGTTCAGGTAGACGAAGCCACCGTCATCGCCGACTTGCTGGTGACCCAACAGGAAGGCGCTGCCACCCAGGGTATAAGTGAACATGGCGCTCCAGGTCTTGTTATCGACCTCGCCCGGGGTCTTGGCATAGCCACCGTTGTTGTTGAACCGATAGCCGGCGTCACCGTTGCGGCCATCCGAGCTGCTGTCGAAGTAACGCAAGTCAGTTTTAAACGACTGGTTTTCGCTGATCGGGAAAACGTGTACCGCGCCCAGGAAGTGCTGCTTGTAATAGTCTTCGAGGTTGGCGTAGTAGTACTGCAGGGTCAGGTCTTTGGTGACTTTCCAGTCCGCACCACCGTAACGGAACTGGTTGCTTTCCTCAGTACCGCCGCTCACTGCCAGGCCTGTGCTGTTAGTCCCCGCACGGCCAACGGCGTGCTCCAACTGACCGGCATTGAAGGTTACGTTGTCGATTTCCTTGGAGGTGATGGTGCCACCTTCAAAGGTTTGCGGCAGCAGACGACCATCGCTGGCCACCAGAATTGGCAGGTTAGGCGCCAGGGCACCACCTAAGTGAGCCTCGGTTTTCGAGAAAAGCGCCTTTACGTTGCCAGACAGACGACTCCAGTTGTGTACGGCCGAACCGTCGGTGTCGCTTGGAACAAAGGTGTTGGTATCCGGGTGGTGACCTTTGCCGCCATCGAGGTGGATACCGACCAGGGCTTGGGCGTCGATACCAAAACCTACGACGCCTTGGGTGAAGCCGGACTTGTAGTCGAACTTCAGGCCGGTGGCCGTTTCGCGCTGGTCAGAACCGCCTTCGCGGTTATCGTTATCGAAGTACAGGGTACGGGAACTGACGGACGCCTTGCTGTCTTCAATGAAACCGGCGGCGCCTGCCTGCTGCGCCAAAACCCCTACGGCCACAGCCAGGGCCAAGATGGACTTCTTCATTGTTTCGCTCCTCTCGTTCTAATTTTTGTGTTCTTTGGTCTCGGGTCTAACGCCCCAGATCCACAGATGCGCGATTAGCGCCAGACCGTGACTAACAAGTCAATCGTAACCATGTGTGTCTACGACCAAGGTCTAACCGCAGTGATTTGGTCCCTGCAGGGTAATGATTTCCTCATAAACCCAAAAAGAATTATTTCATTCTTTTTCATGCCATTTAGGAATATAGCTCTCAAGCAATGATCCGAACCGGGACAAAAGGTATCGGCTCATAAGCTAATTCCTAAATGGTATTTATTGGCCTTTTTTTAGATCGATTAGCGTTGGCGTACTCCCCATACGTCAATCACTTTCGAAAAGGCGACGCCATGATGGCCAAACGCGCACTATCTAGTCAATTTGTTACAGTTTGTGTATCGCTGATATTTTCTTTTTCCGCTCACGCGGCGACTCTTACCGTCGGTTATCAAACCGGTATCGACCCGAGCAAAGTCCCTCAGGCTGATGGTGTTTACGAGAAAACCATTGGCCAGAAAATCGATTGGCGTCGTTTCAACAGTGGCCCGGAAGTGGTCACCGCCATTGCGTCCGGTGATGTGCAGATTGGCAACCTCGGCTCAAGCCCGCTGGCGGCAGCCGCTTCGCGTAACCTGCCGATTGTCGCGTTCATTGTTTCGGCTCAGATCAACGCTGCCGAAGCCCTTGTGGTGCGCAATGGCAGCGGCATTGATAAACCGCAAGATCTGATCGGCAAGACCATCGCCACGCCCTTCGTTTCAACCTCCCATTACAGCCTGCTCGGCGCGCTGAAGCATTGGGGCCTGGACGCCTCGAAAGTCAAAGTGGTGAACCTGCAACCGGCGGAAATCGCCGCGGCCTGGAAGCGTGGCGACATCGATGGCGCGTTTGTCTGGTCGCCGGCGTTGGGGGAGATCCGCAAGACCGGCAAGACGTTGACCGACGCCGGGCAGGTCGGCCAATGGGGCGCGCCGACCTTCGAGGTGTGGGTCGCTCGCAAGGATTTCGCCGAGAAGCATCCAGAAGTCGTGGCCCGATTTGCCAAGGTCACTCTGGATTCATTCGCCGACTACGCCGCCCATAAAGACAGCTGGACCGCCGATTCGGTACCCGTACAGAAAATCGCCAAATTGACCGGTGCCAATGCCGCCGATGTGCCGGAGCTACTGGCCGGTTCCGCATTCCCGGATGCCAAGGCACAACAGACCACCGCGCTGCTCGATGGCGGCACAGCCAAGGCGATTGGCGAAACGGCGAAGTTCTTGAAGGAGCAAGGGAAGGTCGAGACGGTGCTGCCGGATTATTCGCCCTATGTCAGCGCTAAATACGTCACTGAATGACACGCAAAACCTGTGGCGAGGGAGCTTGCTCCCGCTGGAGGCCGGAGGACTCCCAAACCCGACGACGCGGTGAATCAGTCATAACGCGTTTACTGGTTTTGGGGCCGCTTCGCAGCCCAGCGGGAGCAAGCTCCCTCGCCACAAAAGCCAACACAGACAGCCACCCAGTCAGAGCGTTTTTTCGAAGATCTTCGAATTACGCTGGTAGTTGTAAAGCGACGCCCGCGCCGACGGCAGGCGTTCGACGCTGCTTGGCACGAAGCCCCGCTCACGAAACCAGTGGGCCGTCCGGGTGGTCAGCACGAACAAGGTTTTCAGTCCTTGTGCCCGGGCGCGGGTTTCGATGCGTTCCAGCAGTTCATCGCCGCGACCGCCATGGCGGTACTCCGGGTTCACCGCCAGACACGCCAACTCCCCAGCATCCGAATCGGCGATCTGATACAGCGCCGCGCAGGCGATGATCATGCCTTCGCGTTCGACCACGCTGAACTGCTCGATCTCACGCTCCAGCACCTCGCGGGAACGGCGTACCAGAATGCCTTGCTCTTCCAGCGGGCTGATCAAGTCCAGCAAACCGCCGACATCCTCGATGGCTGCCTCGCGCACAACTTCGAATTGCTCCTGGGCCACCAGCGTACCGCCACCGTCACGGGTGAACAGTTCGGTCAACAGCGCGCCATCTTCGGCGTAGCTGACGATGTGACTGCGCGCCACCCCGCCCCGGCACGCCTCAGCGGCCGCATCCAGCAGCTCGGCCTGATAATTGTTGCCCAGACGCTGCAAATGCGCCGGCACTTGTTGCGGACGCAATTCGCGAACCAGACGACCATTTTCATCGATCAAGCCCAGATCGGCACCGAACAGCAGCAGCTTGTCCGCCCCCAGATCGATAGCCGCGCGGGTAGCGACATCTTCGCAAGCGAGGTTGAAGATCTCACCGGTCGGCGAGTAACCCAACGGCGACAACAGCACGATGGAGCGTTCGTCCAGCAGGCGATTGATGCCCTTGCGATCGACCCGGCGCACTTCGCCGGTATGGTGATAGTCGACACCTTCAAGTACGCCGATCGGCCGTGCAGTCACCAGATTGCCGCTGGCCACCCGCAGGCGCGAACCCTGCATCGGCGATGAAGCCATGTCCATGGACAGTCGCGCTTCGATGGCGATACGCAGTTGGCCGACCGCATCGATCACGCACTCAAGCGTCGCCGCATCGGTGATGCGCATGCCATGGTGGTAATGCGGGGTCAGGCCGCGAGCAGCGAGGCGGGTTTCAATTTGCGGACGCGAACCGTGAACCAGCACCAGACGCACGCCCAGGCTGTGCAGCAGCACCAGGTCGTGGACGATGTTGCCGAAGTTCGGGTGCTCCACGCCGTCGCCGGGCAGCATGACGACGAAGGTGCAATCGCGGTGGGCGTTGATGTAAGGCGAAGCGTGACGAAGCCAATTGACGTATTCGGGCATGAACCTGGGCCTGTAATAAATAGCAGCCGAAAAAAGGGTAAAGCAGTAAACGCACAGCGGGCTGATGGTTATCGTCGGAACAGGCTTGGCGACACGCGCGCTCTCCTCATGAATACGGGTTGGGACATCGGCAATTTATACACGCTCCTACACTGGCATCGTCGTTTTGGCCGGCGTCAGGCAGTAATGTTCAATCAGTTGTCGTAATAGATGCACGGTAGGCTGCAAACGTGACATTTCGAGGTATTCCCCCGGTTGGTGTGCGCAGGCGATATCACCCGGCCCCAATACCAATGTTTCACAACCAAGACGCTGAAGATAAGGCGCTTCCGTGCCGAACGCCACTGCTTCGGCGCGATGGCCGGTGAGCTTTTCGGCGACCCTCACCAATTCCGAGTCCTCAGCCTGCTCGAAGGATGGCACTTCGGGGAACAGCGGCGCGTAATCGATCTTCACCTGATGCCGTTCGGCAATCGGGTTGAGCTTCTGCAAAATCGCCGCGCGCAAGGCTTTGGGGTCCATGCCTGGCAATGGACGCAAGTCGAACTCCAGCGAGCACTGGCCGCAGATTCGGTTGGGATTGTCACCCCCGTGAATGCAGCCGAAATTCATCGTCGGTTGCGGCACGCTGAACTGCAGGTTACGGAACTCGCGCTGCCACGCCAGGCGCAAGCCGCGCAGTTCGCCGATGGCATCGTGCATGGCCTCGAGGGCGCTGTGGCCCAGGCGCGGGTCGGAGGAATGGCCGCTCTGGCCGAGGATGTCGATGCGTTCCATCATGATGCCTTTGTGCATCCGCACCGGCTTCAGCCCGGTCGGCTCGCCGATCACCGCCGCGCGACCTAATGGCCGACCGGCTTCGGCCAGAGCGCGAGCGCCAGACATCGAGCTTTCTTCATCGCAGGTGGCGAGGATCAGCAAGGGTTGCTTGAACGGTTGGTCGAGCAAGGGTTTGACGGCTTCGATGGCCAGGGCGAAAAAACCCTTCATGTCGCAACTGCCCAAGCCGACCCAGCGACCGTCCACTTCCGTCAGTTTCAGCGGATCGGTCTGCCACAACGCCTCGTCGTACGGCACCGTATCGCTGTGACCGGCCAGCACCAGGCCGCCGGGGCCGGAACCAAAACTGGCCAGCAGATTGAATTTACCGGGGCTGACCTGCTGGATATCGCAGGCAAAACCCAAGTCCCCGAGCCATGTCGCCAACAAGTCGATGACCGGCCGATTGGTTTGATCCAGGCTGGGTTGGGTACAGCTGACGGACGGCGCGGCGATCAGCGCAGCGAACTGATCTTTCATGGACGGCAAAGGCATCGCTGACTCCCAACACTCCCGAATTGAAGTCCATCATAGAACCATCCGGCGACAGGAATAAACCGCTACGGCGCGTAGGGTCTGTTGACGCTTGGTGACGAGCCGCGACGGAGACCCACTTGGTGCAGGGCAAGGCGCGAGGAACGTGGTTTGGTCGCCCCAAATAAGTTCCGAGCAACGCAGCCCTGCGCCAAGTGGGGCCCGTCGCGGTCGTCACCAAGCGTCAACAGACCCTATCTCGGATGAGTCCTGTACACTGCACGACCTTGGCAGCCACACATTCCCCCGGCTGCGCTCCCGATCCTGGATTTTCCGGCCATGCAGAAAGAAACCGAAATCAAACTCCGCGTCAGCCGCGAAACCCTCGCTGCCCTGCGCGAGCACCCGTTACTGAAAAAACGCAACAAAAGTGGCTGGGAACGCCGTGAGTTGATGAACCAGTACTTCGACACGCCTGAGCGCGACCTGGCCCGCGCCAAGGTTGCCCTGCGCCTGCGCCGCGATGGCGAAGAAGTGATTCAGACCCTCAAGACCCGTGGCCAGAGTGTCGCCGGTCTGTCCGAGCGTCACGAGTACGACTGGTCCCTGCCCAAAGCCAAACTCGACGTGAAGAAACTCGACGGTGAATGCTGGCCCGAAGAGCTGGCCGAGCTGGACAAGAAAACCTTGAAAGCCATCTTCACCACCGATTTCGTTCGCGAACGCGCGGAAATCGCTTGGGGCCGTGGCAAGACCAAAGTGGTCATCGAAGCCGCGCTGGACCTGGGCCACGTAGTAGTCGGCAAGCAGAAAGAAGAAATCTGCGAGCTGGAACTGGAGCTGCGCGAAGGCGAACCGGCCGCACTGCTGGAACTGGCCGCAGAACTGGCCGCGACCCTGGCGCTGATGCCATGTGACATCAGCAAGGCCGAACGCGGTTATCGCCTGTTCGACGCCAACAGCTACTCGCTGAGCTTGCCGGCGCCGCAGATCACCGCCGAAATGCCGCTGGACGATGCGTTCGCCGCGTTGAGCTGGCATTTGCTGAGCAGCAGCCAGCGTCTGGCCGAGCAATATCGCTTCAATGGCCACTGGCGCCTGTTGCAGGACTGGGTCGAGAACCTCGCTGAAATGCGCGCGCTGATCAGCAGCCTCGGTCAGGCCGCACCGCGTCAGTCGACTCACGATCTGCGGGTCGCGCTGGATGCCCTGCTGGAAGACTGGCGCCCGCTGGTACAAGCCGGCCTGGACGACGAAGACGTGCGCAAAGCCGCGCCGGAGCAATTCCTCGAAGAACTGGAAGACGTGCGCTGGGGCCTGTTTTCCCTGAACACCTCGCGCTGGTTGCTGGCCCGCACCTGGGCCGCCGATCGCAACACCCGCGGCAATCGCCAGGGTGCTGCACAACTGGGCAGCTGGCTGCCGCGCATGCTGGGCGAAGAAGCCAACTCGCTGCAATTGCAGCGTTACCAGCAACAGCCGGAAGACTTGGCCGAGCAGCTGCCGCGTATCGAGCGCATCCAGTCCTGGCTGCACCATGCCCGCGGCGTGCTGGAGATCCCGGAAATGGATCGCCTGTATGGTGAGCTGAACAAACTGACGCAACTGGCCAACGAGCCGATCACCGATGAATCGCTGGATGCGCGTAAGCACCAGGCGATTGCGGTGTATCAGAATCGCGCCTGGAAGATGCTCCTGCGTATGTAAGACCGCCATCGCGGGCAAGCCCGCTCCCACAGGGATCAATGTTGGAACGCGCATCGTGTTTCAACACAAAATACTGTGGGAGCGGGCTTGCCCGCGATGAGGCCCTCACACTCACCGCACGACTTGGCTCAGCGCAACACCGGCAAACTGGTGGTCGACTTGATTTCCGACAACGCCACGATCGAGTTGACCTCCTGAATCCCCGGCACCATCGACAGCTTCTCGAAGAAGAAGCGCTCATAAGCCTCGATGTCCGCCGTGACGATCCGCAGCAAGAAATCCACCGACCCCATCAGCACATAACATTCCAGCACTTCGGGAAAGCCGCGAATCGCCTCGGTAAACTCAGTGAAGTTCGAGCGTCCGTGGGCGTTGAGTTTGATCTCGGCGAAAATCTGCGTGTTAAGGCCGATTTTCTTGCGGTCAAGCAACGTCACCTGACCGCGAATGATCCCCTCCTCCTTCATCCGCTGAATCCGCCGCCAGCACGGCGACTGCGAGAGCCCCACCTGTTCGGCGATCTGCGCGCTGGAGAGCGAAGCGTCCTCTTGCAGCAACGCGAGAATCTTGCGGTCGTAGCCATCCAGCTCGCTGTGCATAGAAAAACCTATAGTTGGTACTAAATCGAATTGATCGATTCGATAAATGGTCAATAAGCCCAATCATAGATAAGAAATGCCCCGCACCGAATGTAAAAATTCCTCCAGTGATTTTGGAGACCGGACCATGCCGCATTTAGAAGCCGTGAACACCCCGCCCGCCCGCGCCGATGTCTGGAACGTCAGCAACGCCCACTGCCGCGTTCACTATCAATTACTGGCCGAGGCCGAGCCGGATCTGCTGTGTCGGGCGCTCAACTTGTTCGCCTTGCAGTTTCTGACGCCGCAGCAGGTCAACGTGCAGCGCATGGACGATCTGCTGTCGATCGACATCGTCATGGACGGCCTGAGCTGGCACCGTGCTCAAGTGATCGCGGAAAAATTACGTAACCTGATCAGCGTCTGCTCGGTGAACCTGCAAGCGGCTGATTCTGCGTGGGGAGAGTCGGTTCAGGCGGCAGGCTGAAAAAACCCGACACGTCTTGGTCGGGTAGTGGCCCAACGGTCTGCGGGTGCGCGGCTATCCTTTGCGAACGGTTGTTCATAAGGAGCCCGCATGTCCGTTCAACTCGCCACTCAGGACCGCTGGCTGGACCTCAATGATTTGCTGCGTGAATTGGTCGCCCAAGGCTTTATCAGCCAGGATTCGGCCGAACACGCGCTCAACGCCCGCCGCCGTCACGCCATAAATGGTCAGCAGCACCCGCTGGAATTCATCGCCAGCCAACACCTGGACGACCTCAGCCGTCCCGGCAAACACCTCGATCTGGAAAGCCTGACGCTCTGGCTGTCTCAGCAGGCCGGTCAACCTTACTTGCGCATCGACCCGCTGAAAATCAATGTCGCGGCTATTACGCCGTTGATGTCCTATGCCTTCGCCCAACGCCACAAGATTCTGGCGGTGTCCATCGACCGCGACGCCGTCACCGTGGCCAGCGCCCAGCCCTTTGTCAGCAGCTGGGAAGCTGACCTGACCCACGTGTTGAAGCTGCCGATCAAACGCGTGGTGGCCAACCCGGTGGACATCCAGCGCTTTAGCGTAGAGTTTTTCCGCCTGGCTAAATCG
This sequence comes from Pseudomonas sp. BF-R-26, assembly GCF_019947395.1. NCBI lineage: Bacteria > Pseudomonadati > Pseudomonadota > Gammaproteobacteria > Pseudomonadales > Pseudomonadaceae > Pseudomonas > Pseudomonas sp. BF-R-26. Next base: position 26,157 of record NZ_JAGYGK010000030.1, read on the forward strand.
GTCACCGGCGCCACCAACGCTGATCAACAAACAAGCACCCTGGGCAACTTCGAACAGTTGCTCAACCTCGGCGCCAGCGACCAGGAGCCGGACGCCAACGACGCACACATCGTCAACATCGTCGATTGGCTGTTCCAGTACGCGTTCCAGCAACGGGCCAGCGATATCCACATCGAACCCCGGCGCGAGCAAGGCACGGTGCGCTTTCGCATCGACGGCGTGCTGCACAACGTCTATCAATTCCCGCCGCAGGTGACCATGGCCATCGTCAGTCGCCTGAAAAGCCTGGGGCGGATGAACGTCGCGGAAAAGCGCAAACCCCAGGACGGCCGGGTCAAAACCAAAACCCCGGATGGTGGCGAAGTCGAGCTGCGGCTGTCGACATTACCGACGGCGTTCGGCGAGAAGATGGTCATGCGGATCTTCGACCCGGAAGTGCTGCTCAAGGACTTCGATCAGTTGGGTTTTTCCGCCGATGACCTGCGTCGCTGGCAAGACATGACCCGCCAGCCCAATGGCATCATTCTAGTGACCGGGCCGACCGGTTCAGGCAAGACCACCACGCTGTACACCACCCTGAAGAAACTGGCGACGCCGGAGGTCAACCTCTGCACCATTGAAGACCCGATCGAAATGGTCGAACCGGCGTTCAATCAGATGCAGGTCCAGCACAACATCGACCTGACCTTTGCCGCCGGCGTGCGTGCGCTGATGCGGCAAGACCCGGACATCATCATGATCGGCGAGATCCGCGACCTCGAAACCGCCGAAATGGCGATTCAAGCGGCACTCACCGGCCACTTGGTGTTGTCGACGTTGCACACCAACGACGCCCCGAGCGCCATCAGCCGCCTGCTGGAACTCGGCGTGCCGCATTACCTGATCAAGGCCACGGTGCTCGGGGTCATGGCTCAGCGTCTGGTCCGGACCCTCTGCCCGCATTGCAAGGCGCCATTAACTTTGGGCGAGGACGACTGGCAAACCCTGACCCGGCCTTGGCAAGCGCCACTGCCAGGTAACGCACAACGCGCCATCGGCTGCCTGGAATGCCGCGAAACCGGTTATCGCGGCCGCGCCGGGGTGTACGAAATCATGCAGCTGACTGACGGTATTAAAGCGCTGATCAACCCTGATACCGATTTGCTGGCGGTCCGCCGTCAGGCCTTCAAGGAAGGCATGCGCAGTTTGCGGCTGTCGGGGGCGCAGAAAGTGGCGGCGGGTTTGACCACGATCGAAGAGGTGTTGCGAGTGACGCCGCAGAGTGAGCAGAAGTAGGCAATAGTTCCGGTAGCGCGCGTTCAGACATATAAAGCCCCAAGTCGAACACAACACTGCAGGCCTTTTGCCCTACACTCTGGCCATCGTAACTCCACCAGATGGACAGGGACCGTTATGGGTATTGCACTGATTCTTTTCGTCGCGCTGGCCGTGGCCATTCTTTTCATGGGCTTCAAGGTGGTGCCTCAGGGTTTTGAATGGACGGTCGAACGTTTCGGCCGTTACACCAACACCCTCAAACCAGGCTTGAACATCATCATTCCGGTGATGGACCGCATCGGTCGCAAGATCAACGTGATGGAAAGCGTGCTGGACATCCCGCCTCAGGAAGTCATCACCGCCGACAACGCCACCGTGCAAATCGACGCCGTGTGCTTCTTCCAGGTGGTCAACACCGCCCAGGCTGCCTATGAGGTGAACAACCTCGAACACGCCATCCGCAATCTGCTGCAAACCAATATCCGTACCGTGCTTGGCTCCATGGAGCTGGACGCGATGCTCAGTCAGCGCGACAACATCAACGAAAAACTGCTGCGCACCGTTGATGAAGCCACGGCGCCGTGGGGCATCAAGATCACCCGGATCGAGATCAAGGACATCAGCCCTCCCGCCGACCTGATGGCCGCCATGTCCGGCCAGATGAAAGCCGAGCGGATCAAACGCGCACAGATTCTTGAAGCCGAAGGTTTGCGCGCCTCGGCGATCCTCACCGCCGAAGGCAAGAAGCAGGCGCAGATTCTGGAAGCCGAAGGTAGCCGTCAGGCCGCGTTCCTCGAAGCCGAGGCCCGGGAGCGTCAGGCCCAGGCCGAAGCCCAAGCCACCAAAGTGGTGTCCGAAGCCATCGCCGGCGGTAACGTGCAGGCGGTCAATTACTTCGTTGCGCAGAAGTACATCGATGCCTTGGGCAAACTGGCCTCGGCCAACAACAGCAAAGTGATCCTGATGCCGCTCGAGGCCAGTTCGATGATCGGCGCAGTCGGTGGCATTGGCGAAATCGTCAAGGCCACGTTCGACGGCAAGAAAGGCTGAGGTCGGTGCCCATGGAGCTGTTTTCGTTCTGGAGCTGGTTGGCCTTGGGCACGCTGCTGCTGATCCTCGAGGTATTCGGGGCCGGTGGCTATCTGTTGTGGATCGGCATGGCAGCCGCCGCCGTCGGCGTGCTGACGTTCGTGATACCGGGCTTGCCCTGGGAATTGCAGGTGCTGCTGTTTGCGGTCTTTTCAATCCTCACCGCGCTGTACTGGTGGAGACGTCAGCGCAGTGCGGTACGGGTCAGCGACCAGCCGAATCTGAACCTGCGAGGACAAGAGCTGATCGGCAAGGTGTTCGTGGTCAGCGAAGCGATTGTCGACGGCCGCGGCAAGATCAAGGTCGCCGATGGCGTATGGATGGCCCGCGGGCCTGACACTGCATCCGGCAGCCGTGTTCGGGTGGTCGGCCAGCAAGGGGCGATTTTACTGGTGGAGCGAGCCGACTAACGTCACGGAACTCGATTGGGTTATCGGCAATCAAAGCCCGCAGTTAAAACCCAGTGGAGTCACCTTTTATGCGTCTCAAACTTGCTGTCGCTACCTTCGCCGTGTTGTCCCTTCAAGTCGGTTCGGCGATGGCTGATGACAGCTTTTTGCGTAACGTCCTTACTTCCGGTGCCACCACCGGTACGTCCTACCTGACCTCCAGGGATCACAAGCTGGTCGTCGCCGCCCAGGACGACGCCGGCAGCTTTGTCGCCAGTGACGGCGCCATTCGCGGCCCGTACCTGGAAGCTGCCATGCAGAAAGTCCGCGCCGATAACCCTGGCCTGCAAGCCACGGACATGGAACTGGCGAACGCAATCCTGGCGAAGAATGCCATCGCCTCAAAATAAGGTTCGTTGCTGAACAAAATGCCGCTCTCATGAGCGGCATTTTTTTGCCCGAAATGCGATCCATTGTGGGAGCAACTGTCTTGATGACCTTTATTTTGAAGGCATATTGATAGACAGCTGAACTCCCACAGCTTTAGGCCATGCGATGCCCTACAGGAACACCGCGACCCGTTTAGGCCAAGGGTTCTTTC
>NZ_JAGYGK010000031.1:0-21654 GCF_019947395.1 Pseudomonas sp. BF-R-26
GCCAAAACCTCCGCCGCCGAAACCGCCTCCCGAGCCGCCACGGCCTCCGCCGCTTGGCAGAATACCGAACATCTGCCCGACGAAGATCGTCAGGATGAACAGCATCAGCAGCAGCACGAACAACCCCGGATGCCGCCCAACGAAATCACTCTCCTGATCACCGCCCGATTCATACACCGTCGACGGCTCGTCCAGCGGATTGCCGCCCAGCACCACCAGCATCGCCGCAACCCCGTCGCTGATGCCTTTGCTGAAGTTGCCGGCCTTGAAGGCGGGCGTGATCACCTGATTGATAATCACCGAACTCTGCGCATCGGTCAGGCGCCCTTCCAGGCCATAACCGACTTCGATCCGCAGCTTGCGCTCGTCACGCGCGACGATCAGCAGCGCGCCGTTGTTCTTGTCCTTCTGGCCGATGCCCCAGTAGCGTCCCAGCTGATAACCGAAATCCGCGATGTCGGTGCCCTGCAAGTCCGGCAACGTGACCACCACCAACTGCTCGCCGGTGGTTTTTTCGTGGGCGTTGAGCTGTTGCGTCAGTTGCTCGCGCACCGCAGGCTCGATCATCTGGGCGTTGTCCACCACCCGCCCGGTCAATTCCGGGAACTTCAACTCGGCCTGGGCCGTCAGGGCAAACACCCAGAACACCAGCACCAGGCCCACTTTCAACACGCGCATTGGCAACCTCATCCTTGGTGACGCTTCAAGCCCGTTCCGGCGCTTACTGGAACTTCACTTCAGGCGCTTTCTCGGCACCGGGGCTGGTAGCCTCGAAGGTTTCGCGGATTGGCAGATCGCTATACATCACGGTGTGCCACAGGCGACCGGGAAAGGTGCGGATCTCGGTATTGTATTTCTGCACCGCCAGGATGAAGTCGCGACGCGCCACGGCGATGCGGTTCTCGGTGCCTTCAAGTTGCGATTGCAGCGCCAGGAAGTTCTGGTTGGCCTTGAGGTCCGGGTAGCGCTCGGACACCACCATCAACCGACTCAGCGCGCCGGTCAGTTGATTCTGCGCCTGCTCGTACTGTTTGAGTTTTTCCGGATTGTCCAGCGTGCTGGCATCCACCTGAATCGACGTCGCCTTGGCGCGAGCTTCGATCACCGCGGTCAGGGTTTCTTGCTCATGCTGGGCATACCCCTTGACGGTTTCCACCAGGTTGGGAATCAGGTCGGCGCGACGCTGGTACTGGTTCTGCACCTGGCCCCAGGCGCCCTTGGCCTGTTCGTCGAGGGTCGGGATATTGTTGATGCCGCAGCCGGTCAGTAGTGTTGTCAGCCACATCAAGGCTGCAACCTGCAGGCTCGACCGATAATGGTGTCGTACATTCATCTGGTTGATGCTCCCTTGCACATTCCGTTGATGAAACAACCTGCGAACTCTGACCCGACTCTTGGGGCATAATCTGCGCCGCTACTGGATTGCATCGAGCCAATGGGCTAAAAGATGCCCAGCACTGAGACTCTGCAGAAGTGTGCTGCATTTACCTGAACAACAATAGTCGCTCCCCAAATTTTGGCTGACCGGCGTGTATTCACTGCCGTTTAGGCTTTTGAGAAAACAATTCATGAAGAAGCTGTGTTTGCTGGGCCTGTTCGTCAGCCTGGCCAGTCATACCGTATTGGCCGCCACGACGCCCGCACCTATAGAGAACAAGGACGCCTTCATCAGCCACCTGATGAAGCAAATGACCCTCGATGAAAAGATCGGCCAGTTGCGCCTGATCAGCATCGGTCCGGAAATGCCGCGGGAGATGATCCGCAAGGAGATCGCTGCCGGCAATATCGGCGGCACCTTCAACTCGATCACCCGCGCCGAAAACCGTCCGATGCAGGACGCGGCCATGCGCAGCCGGTTGAAGATCCCGATGTTCTTCGCCTATGACGTGATCCACGGCCACCGCACCATTTTCCCGATTCCGCTGGCTTTGGCCTCGAGCTGGGACATGGACGCCATTGGTCGCTCCGGGCGCATCGCAGCCCAGGAAGCGGCGGCTGACAGCCTCGACATCACCTTCGCGCCGATGGTCGATATCTCCCGCGACCCACGCTGGGGTCGCACTTCCGAAGGCTTCGGCGAAGACACCTACCTGGTTTCGCGGATCGCCGGCGTAATGGTCAAGGCCTTCCAGGGCACCGGTGCGAACGCGGCCGACAGCATTATGGCCAGCGTCAAGCATTTTGCCTTGTACGGCGCGGTCGAGGGCGGTCGCGACTACAACGTCGTCGACATGAGCCCGGTCAAGATGTACCAGGACTACCTGCCACCGTACCGCGCGGCGATTGACGCCGGTGCCGGCGGGGTGATGGTTGCGCTGAACTCGATCAACGGCGTGCCGGCCACTGCCAACACCTGGCTGATGAACGATCTGCTGCGCAAGGAATGGGGCTTCAAGGGCCTGGCAGTCAGCGATCACGGGGCAATTTTCGAGCTGATCAAGCACGGCGTCGCCGCTGACGGTCGCGAAGCAGCGAAGCTGGCGATCAAGGCCGGCATCGACATGAGCATGAACGACACCCTCTATGGCAAGGAATTGCCAGTGCTGTTGAAGGCCGGTGAGATCGAACAGAAAGACATCGACAACGCCGTGCGTGAAGTGCTCGCCGCCAAGTACGACATGGGCCTGTTCAAAGACCCGTACCTGCGCATCGGCAAGGCCGAGGATGACCCGGCCGACACCTATGCCGAAAGCCGCCTGCACCGCGCCGAGGCCCGTGATGTCGCGCGCCGCAGCCTGGTGTTGCTGAAGAACCAGGGCGACACCCTGCCGCTGAAGAAAACCGCGAAAATCGCGCTGGTCGGTCCACTGGCCAAGGCGCCGATCGACATGATGGGCAGTTGGGCCGCTGCTGGCCGTCCCGAGCAATCGGTGACTTTGTTCGACGGCATGACCAATGCGCTTGGCGCGCAGTCGACGCTGATCTACGCCCGTGGCGCGAACATCACCAGCGACAAGAAAATCCTCGATTACCTGAACTTCCTCAACTTCGATGCGCCGGAAGTGGTGGATGATCCGCGCTCGGCCAATGTGTTGATCGATGAAGCGGTCAAGGCTGCCAAGCAAGCGGATGTGGTGGTGGCAGCGGTGGGTGAATCCCGTGGCATGTCCCACGAATCGTCGAGCCGCACTGATCTGAACATCCCGGCCGCCCAGCGCGAGCTGATCAAGGCGTTGAAAGCCACCGGCAAACCGTTGGTGCTGGTGTTGATGAATGGCCGCCCGCTGTCGATTCTCGAAGAGAAAGAGCAGGCTGACGCGATTCTGGAAACCTGGTTCAGCGGCACCGAAGGCGGCAACGCCATCGCTGACGTGCTGTTCGGCGACTACAACCCGTCGGGCAAACTGCCGATCACCATCCCGCGTTCGGTGGGTCAGATTCCGACCTACTACAACCACCTGAGCATTGGCCGGCCGTTCACTCCGGGCAAACCGGGCAACTACACCTCGCAGTATTTCGAAGACACCACCGGGCCACTGTTCCCGTTCGGCTTCGGCTTGAGCTACACCCAGTTCAGCCTGACCGACATGGCGCTGTCGTCGACCACACTGAACAAGACCGGCAAGCTCGACGCCAGCGTCGTGGTGAAGAACACCGGCAAGCGTGACGGCGAAACCGTGGTGCAGCTGTACATCCAGGACGTGACCGGTTCGATGATCCGCCCGGTCAAGGAACTGAAGAACTTCCAGAAAGTATTGGTCAAGGCCGGCGAACAGAAAGTCGTGCACTTCACCATCACCGAGGATGACCTGAAGTTCTACAACGCCCAGCTCATGTACGCCGCAGAACCGGGCAAGTTCAACGTGCAGATCGGCCTGGACTCCCAGGACGTGACGCAGCAGAGCTTTGAGTTGCTGTAATTAGTCCTACGCCACAAAAACCTGTGGGAGCGGGCTTGCCCGCGATGAGGCCATAACATTCAACATCTATGTCGAATGTGAGGCAGCCATCGCGGGCAAGCCCGCTCCCACAGTGGTTTAGGGTGTTGCGGAAATTGGGCTCAGCCCCGTCGATCCAGCAGATTCACCACCAGCCGATCCACCCATCCCCATACCCTCTGCTTGACCCGCCGCCACAACGGTCGGCGCTTCCATGCGTCGAGGCTGACTTCCTGGCTCAGGGCAAAATCATTCTCGAAACTCGCCGCCACCGCCCGGGTCAGTCCGGGGTCCAGGGCTTCGAGGTTGGCTTCCAGATTGAAACGCAGATTCCAGTGATCGAAGTTGCACGAGCCGATACTCACCCAGTCATCGATCAACACCATTTTCAGGTGCAGGAAACACGGCTGATACTCGAAGATTTTCACCCCGGACCTGAGCAGACGCGGGTAGTAGCGATGCCCGGCGTAGCGCACCGATGGGTGATCGGTGCGCGGCCCGGTCAGCAGCAGCCGCACATCGACGCCACGAGCTGCCGCCCGGCGCAGTGAGCGGCGGACCTTCCAGGTCGGCAGAAAATACGGCGTGGCCAGCCAGATTCGGCGCTGGCCGCTGTTCAGCGCGCGAACCAGCGATTGCAGAATATCGCGGTGTTGGCGGGCGTCGGCATAGGCGACTCGGCCCATGCCCTCGCCCATGGCCGGCACTCGCGGCAAGCGCGGCAAACCGAAATGCGCAGTGGGTTTCCAGGCGCGCCGATGGCGGTTGGCGATCCATTGGCGATCGAACAGCAACTGCCAGTCGAGCACCAACGGGCCGCCGATTTCCACCATCACTTCGTGCCATTCGCTGGTGTCTTCACCCGGTGTCCAGAACTCATCGGTGACCCCGGTGCCGCCGACCACGGCCAGGCATTGATCCACTAGCAGCAGCTTGCGGTGATCGCGATAAAAGTTGCCCACCCAACGGCGCCAGCTCAGACGATTGTAGAAACGCAACTCGACACCGGCGGCGATCAGGCGCTGACGCAAGGTCAGGGTGAACGCCAGGCTGCCATAGTCATCGAACAGGCAGCGCACCCGCACGCCGCGCTCGGCCGCCTGGACCAGCGCCTGAACCATGGCCTCGGCGCAGGCTCCCGCCTCCACCAGGTACAGTTCCAGTTCGACTTGTTCTTCGGCGCGGGCAATCGCCACCAGCATTCGCGGAAAAAACTGCGGGCCGTCGATCAGCAGCTCAAAGCGGTTGCCGTCGCGCCACGGGAAAATTGCGCCGCGCATCTCAGCGCGCCGTGAAAATCAGCACCGCACCCACCGGCACCGACAGACTGATGGCCGACAAACCGGCAACCTTGCGCAAGCTTTCCAGGCCCGGAGCCAGGCCGAAATCTTCAGCGCTGATCACCAAAGGCTCGAGGGTCACCACTTGAAAGCGCCGGTCATCGAGACGGGTCGCCAACAGTTCGGCGTTGTATTGGTGTTGTTTGCCATGCAGGTTGACGGTCAGCGGCAAGCGCAACTCCAGTTGCGCACCGGGCGCCAGGTCGTTGATCGGCCGCAGATCGATTTGCGTGGTGATCAGCGCTTCGGGAAACGTCTGGATCTCGAACAGTTCGTTGCGCATGCGTTCGTCACGCAGCGGAATGCCGCTGTTGACCGACTCCATTTCAACCTCCACCTGTGCCAGGCCTTTGGGATCGACCTTGCCGTGCAGCACCAGAAAGCGCTGCACTTCGGAGATGTTGGCGTTTTTAGTGCTGATGAACGACAGCCGCGAGGACTCGCCATCCAGATACCAATTGGCCTGGGCCGACACGGTGACACCGGCCAGCAGCAGGAAAGCGAGGGTTTTGCAGACAAAGCGGTTGAACATAGAGACTCATGGGCAGATAAACCTGAGCGAACCTTAACTGGCCGTGGGCACATTGCAAACCGCACAGATCAAAAGATCAAAAGATCGCAGCCTTCGGCAGCTCCTACAGGGTTGCACGCGGTCGATGTAGGGGCTGCCGAAGGCTGCGATCTTTTCAGGGCATCAACCGACAGCCTTGGCGTTCACCAACCCAAACAGCGCTATTACTGCGTCCCATACCACCAACCGTCACACGCTTGTTCGCGGCGTCATCGACGAACCCGTTGGTGGGCAAATACTGCTTCACATAGCTCTGGCAATACTCGGCCGAATTATTCATCACATACCGGCAAGAACAGTATTCCTTGGCGGTGTAGGCGCTGATGATGTCCGGGAAAGCCCATAGCGCCACCCGCTCCTGCCAGATCCAGCCAAGCAAGGCGATCAGCAGCACCAGCAACAGCGTGCTGAATGGCCAACGGCGAATAAAACTGCGGCGGCTCATGGCTGCACCTTCATGGCAAACGCCTTGAGCGCGAGTTTGAGCAATTCGTTGTGCCGATAACTGCCATCGCGATCATCGCCGTAGCGCACGATCACCAGCTTCTCGCTGGGAATCACGTACATCGCCTGACCCCAATGACCCAGCGCGGCGAAGGTATCGGCGGGGGCATCGGGCCAAGGCTGTGTCGCGCCATCCACCGCGCGATTGAGCCACCAGTGAGCGCCGGGCACTGCTTCATCCTGGTTGGCTTGATAGCGGGCGAAAGGCTCACGACTGAAGTCGACCCAATCCTTAGGCAGCAATTGCCGCTCACGCCAACGACCGTCGCGCGCCATCAACAGGCCGACCCGCGCCAGATCCCGGGCGGTGAGGTAGGCATAGGACGATGCGACAAACGTGCCCGTGGCATCCGCTTCCCACACCGCAGTGCGAATTCCCAAGGGTTCGAACAGCGCGGTCCACGGATAATCCGGATAACGGGCCGGGCCGACGATGGTTTTAAGTGCAGCGGACAGCAGATTGCTGTCGCCGCTGGAGTAGCGGAATGCCTGACCGGGTTTGGCGTACTCGTCGTGGTCGGCAGTGAACGCGGCCATGTCGCGGTGACCACGGGTGTAAAGCATGGCCACCACCGAGGACTTCAATGGGGCATATTCGTAGTCTTCCTGCCAGTCCAGACCGGAGGCCCAGTGCAGCAGGTCGGCCATGGTCATGGCGGGGTGTTTTTCCAGTGGTGGATAGAACTTCACCGCCGGGTCCTGCAGTTTGAACAGCCCTTCGCCATAGGCCACCCCGAGCACCGCGGCCATCAGGCTTTTGCTGATGGACCAGGTCAGGTGCGGTGTTTCAGCAGTGGTCGGGCCGGCGTAGCGTTCGTAGACGAGTTGACCGTCGCGGATCACCAGCAAGGCATCGGTGCGAATGCCTTGGTGAGTGGCATCGTCGCGGGGAGGGAAGGCGTAACTCTCCAGGACCTGAAGTGCCGGGCCGGTGACTTTCGAGCCGGGCGACCATTGCTCGGCTGGCCAGTTTTCGGCCTGAGCCAAGAGGCTGAGCAGCAGCATGACAATCAGGGACAAGCCTTTGAACATGAGGGGCGCTCGGAGAGATGAACCTGCAGAGCCTAGTCGAGCTTGATGACAGTTTTGAAATTTGCGTCGCCAATGAGGCCGCCATCGCGGGCAAGCCCGCTCCCACATGATCTGCGTCGTACACAATATTTTGCACACCAGAGATCCTTGTGGGAGCGGGCTTGCCCGCGAAGGGTCCCTCCAACCTTACGACAATCCCGCCAACGCCTTGGCCAACCGCTTCCCCCGCGCCCCTGCCGCCAAATCCATCACGGCCTGATCGCGCTGCCACATCGCCGCCCATTGTGGCGGGCCATCGGCCAGGGCCTGATTCACTTCAGCCTTGAGCCCATCGAACTGCGCAAATAACCCGCCCAGCAATACATGCCCGGCCGGATTGTTCGGCGCCTGGCGGCTGACTTCCGCGCACCCGGCCAGCAGCGCCAGTAAACGCAGTTGCAAGGTTTGCGGCCAGTCGCTGTCTTGGCCCACGCCGTACAGCCAAGCGGTCATGGCGCTCAGCACATAGGTGTCTTCAAGGGTGCGGAACGGTTTGACGTAAGCGTCCCAGCCATCCCCCGCCAGCAATTCACACAACGCGTTGTCGAGAAACAACCGGCCGTGGCCTATGTCTGGCATCAATGGCATCGGCGCGAGTTTTTCCAGACGCACACCCGGTTCGCCGGGGTAAACCACCGCAAGGTTCAAACGCGGCACTTCGCCGGGTTCTTCACTGCGAGCCGCGACCAATAGCCAGTCGGCGGCATCGCCAGCGGTGACGAAATCCTTGCGCCCGCTCAGACGCAAATCGCGCAGCCGGGTCTGCATGTCCGCCACCCGCAAACTGCGCTGTTCGGTCGCGCACAACGCGCCGAGGCTCAGCGGCGCGCTCGGCCAGAGCATGCGCAACGCCGCCTGATAACCCACCAGAAACGCCAGCCCCGGTGTCGCCATCAGCCGTCCGCCGACCACCGCCAATTCAAACGGCGACACCGCGCCCAATTGTTGCAACAAGGTTGCAAAGCCTTCGCCCAGGTCCGGGTTGGTGGGCAGACGATCGCGGCGTTTCAACAGGGTTTGCCAGGGCATAAGAGGCTCCTTGTGGGCTGTCATATAAGCATCACCAAAGCTTCATGGCGATGACACCGGGGCTACATAGCCTGACTTTGCACAACACGGCTGCATAAAGAAAGTCGATCGGCTGCAACCCAAGACGGGTGGCCAGCCCGTACGGAGACTCACAATGACTCAGATCGCCCGCATCAGCGACACCGGCAATGAACGCCGCCTGCAAGCCGAACGCCTGGTGGGCGCCGAGGCGTTGCAGGAAGCCCAGGCCTTGCGCTTCAACGTGTTCAGCGGCGAATTCAACGCCAAGCTGAAAGGCGCGGAGCTGGGTCTGGACATGGATGACTATGATGTTCACTGCGCCCACATCGGCGTGCGTGACTTGAACACCGGGCGCCTGGTGGCGACCACCCGTTTGCTCGACCACACAGCGGCCAGTAGCCTTGGCAAGTTCTACAGCGAAGAAGAATTCAGCCTGCATGGCCTGGTCCATCTGAAAGGCCCGATCCTGGAAATCGGTCGCACCTGCGTCGACCCGGCCTACCGCAACGGCGGCACTATCGCCGTGCTCTGGGGTGAACTGGCCGAAGTGCTGAACCAGGGCGGTTACAGCTATTTGATGGGGTGCGCGAGCATTCCGATGCAGGACGGCGGCATTCAGGCCCACGCGATCATGCAGCGCCTGCGCGAACGCTACCTGTGCACCGAACACCTGCGCGCCGAGCCGAAAAAACCACTGCCGACGCTCGATATTCCGTCCAACGTCATCGCCGAAATGCCGCCGCTGCTCAAGGCCTACATGCGTCTGGGCGCAAAAATCTGCGGCGAGCCGTGCTGGGACGAAGACTTCCAAGTGGCTGACGTGTTCATCCTGCTCAAGCGCGACGAGCTCTGCCCGCGCTACGCCAAGCACTTCAAGGCGGCTGTATGATGAGCCGCTTGCGGGTGTACGCGCGAATTGCGCGAGTGCTTTTAGTGGTGACGTTGGGCTTGAGCATGGCCAGTCTCTTCGGGTTGTTCGAGCGACTGGGGATTGCCCATTCGATGGTCCGTCGCCAGCGTTGGTCGCGGTTTTTCATGGCGCGGCTGAGCAATGCCCTGCCCTTTCGCGTGACCGTGCATGGTGAATTGCCAAAGGCGCCGATGCTCTGGGTCAGCAATCACGTGTCCTGGACTGACATTCCGTTGCTGGGCATGCTCACGCCGCTGTCGTTCCTGTCCAAGGCCGAAGTGCGCACCTGGCCGGTGGCGGGCTGGTTGGCGGCCAAGGCCGGCAGCCTGTTCATTCGCCGTGGTTCAGGCGACAGTCAGTTGATCCGCAAACAAATGACCCGCCATCTGGAGCAGGAACATCCGCTGCTGATGTTCCCGGAAGGCACCACCACTGATGGCCGCTCGCTGCGCACATTTCATGGTCGTTTGCTGTCAGCGGCGATCGATTCCGAAGTGGCGTTGCAACCGGTAGCGATTCGTTATTTGCGCGATGGCGAACTCGATACCCTGGCACCGTTCATTGGCGATGATGATTTGCTGTCGCACCTGATGCGCTTGTTCGCCAATGATCGGGGTGAGGTGGAAATTCATCTGCTCAAGCCGATCGAGTGCCAGGACCGGGAACGTGCGGCGCTGGCGTTCGAAGCGCAGCAGGCGGTGCAGAAGGCGTTGTTTGGGGCGATTCCGGAAATGCAGCAAATCCCTATGCGCCCGGCTATTGCTGCTTAATCACAAATCCCTGTGGGAGCGGGCTTGCCCGCGATGGCGGCTTAACATTCAACGGTAAATGTTGAATGACATACCGCAATCGCGGGCAAGCCCGCTCCCACAGTTATTTATGTAGTTGGATAGTTTTGGGCAAAGTCCTGCAGCTCGGGATAGAACAACCGGAAATCCTCGCTCAACGGTTCGTACAACCGTCGTAACTCCTGCATCGCCTCGGCCAACTCCTCGGGCCGGGTCAACCTGCGCGAAATCCCCCGCAGCACCTGCTCCAGCACCGCGAATTCCCGGTAAGAACCCAACCAGTCATTGGCCACCATGTGCGGCGCAATCATCGCCAGGCGCTCCGGCAACTGCGGCTCGGCGGACAGCACCCGGTAAACGTCCGAAGTGAACTGCGCCAGCGGACGGTCGGCGTACAACTCCCAGTCCCGCGCCAGGCAGTGGTCGAAAAACACATCGAGCACGATCCCGGCGTAACGCCTGCGCGTAAGGGAAAACCGCGACAAGGCGATGTCCACCAGCGGATGGCGGTCGGTAAACACGTCGATGCTGCGGTGCAACTGAATGGCCGCTTCGATCTCCGGATCGAACTGCCCTTGCAGCCGTCCTTTGACGAAATCGCCATACAGACTGCCGAGCATTTGACCGGGGCGCTGGCCACCGAGGTGCAGATGTGCGAGATAGTTCATGCGCGCAGCTTAACACTGCGCCACCAATATCGTTATAACCCGATATACCGATTTACACGGTCATCAGACCAAAATCATATTGGTATATCGCGAAGTACCGATTTAAAGTTCGCCTCATCGCGATATAGCGTTTTACTCATCACGAGCCCAAACCATGACCATCGACCTCGACGAAATAATAAAAGCGCTGGCACACCCAGTACGCCGAGACATCCTCATCTGGCTGAAAGACCCCAAGGTCCAGTTCCCGGAACAGCTCCACAACCATGAGTACGGCATTTGCGCCGGACAGATCGATCAACGCTGCGGCCTGTCGCAGTCGACTGTGTCCGCTCATTTGGCGACCTTGCAACGGGCGGGACTGATCAGCAGCCAGAAAGCCGGTCAATGGCATTTCTTCAAACGCAACGAGGACGTGATTCAGGCGTTCCTCGACGCCATCGACAAGGAGCTCCGCGCTCCGACAAGGAACTGACAATGCCCCTCTCGCTACTCATTCTGGCCTTGAGCGCCTTCGCCATCGGCACCACCGAGTTCGTCATCATGGGCCTGTTGCCCGAGGTGGCGGCCGATCTCGGTGTGTCGATCCCCGGCGCCGGCTGGCTGGTGACCGGTTACGCCCTGGGCGTGGCCATCGGTGCACCGTTCATGGCACTGGCCACCGCCAGACTGCCGCGCAAGGCCGCTTTGGTAGCGTTGATGGGCATCTTCATCATCGGCAATCTGCTCTGCGCCCTGGCCAGTGACTACAACGTTTTGATGTTTGCCCGTGTGGTCACCGCGCTGTGTCATGGCGCCTTCTTCGGCATCGGTTCGGTGGTGGCGGCAGGTCTGGTACCGGCCAACAAACGTGCGTCGGCCGTGGCCCTGATGTTCACCGGCCTGACCCTGGCCAACGTCCTCGGCGTGCCGCTGGGCACCGCGCTCGGTCAGGAAGCCGGCTGGCGTTCAACCTTCTGGGCGGTGACGGTGATCGGTGTGATTGCACTGATCGGCCTGATCCGTTTCCTGCCGGCGAAGCGCGATGAAGAGAAACTCGACATGCGCGCCGAACTGCGCGCCCTCAAAGGCGCCGGCATCTGGCTGTCGTTGAGCATGACTGCGTTGTTCGCTGCCTCGGTCTTCACCTTATTCACCTATGTCGCCCCTCTGTTGGGCGAGGTCACCGGAGTCTCGCCACGCGGCGTGACCTGGACCTTGATGCTCATCGGTCTGGGCCTGACGGTCGGCAACATCATCGGCGGCAAGCTGGCGGACAAAAGCATGGCGGCGACGCTGATCGGTGTGTTCATCACCATGGCGGTCGTGTCCACCGTGCTGACCTGGACCAGCATTGCCGTGATCCCGACCGAAATCACCCTGTTCCTCTGGGCCACCGCGTGCTTCGCCGCCGTGCCCGCCCTGCAAGTGAACGTTGTGACCTACGGCAAGGCGGCACCGAACCTGGTATCGACCCTGAACATCGGCGCTTTCAACGTCGGCAACGCGCTGGGTGCCTGGGTCGGCGGCAGCGTCATCGCCCACGGCTTCGGTCTCACCAGCGTGCCGCTCGCGGCTGCCGCACTGGCAGTACTCGCCCTGCTGGTGACCCTGATTACTTTCCGTCAGAGCGGCGATCCCAAACTGGCCCCTGCTACTTCTAACTGATCTCCAAAAGAGAGCTATTAAATGACGACTATTTTCGATCCGATCAAACTGGGCGACCTCGAGTTGGCCAACCGCATCATCATGGCGCCGCTGACCCGCTGCCGCGCCGACGAAGGCCGTGTGCCGAACGCGCTGATGGCCGAATACTATGTGCAGCGCGCCTCCGCCGGCCTGATCCTCAGCGAAGCGACTTCGGTCACGCCAATCGGCGTGGGCTACCCGGACACTCCCGGTATCTGGTCCAACGACCAGGTGCGCGGCTGGAGCAATGTGACCAAAGCAATCCACGGCGCTGGCGGCAAAATTTTCCTGCAACTGTGGCACGTGGGCCGGATTTCCCACCCCTTGTACCTGAACGGCGAAGCACCGGTCGCGCCGAGCGCCATCCAGCCCAAGGGTCATGTCAGCCTGGTGCGTCCATTGGCCGACTTCCCAACCCCGCGTGCCCTGGAAAGCGCTGAAATCGCCGATATCATCGACGCTTACCGCGTGGGTGCCGAGAACGCCAAGGCTGCCGGTTTCGACGGTGTGGAAATCCACGGCGCCAACGGTTACCTGCTCGACCAGTTCCTGCAAAGCAGCACCAACCAGCGCACCGACAACTATGGCGGTTCCCTGGAAAACCGTGCGCGCCTGTTGCTGGAAGTGACCGATGCCGCCATCGAAATCTGGGGCGCGGGCCGTGTGGGTGTGCACCTGTCACCGCGTGCCGATCTCCATGACATGGGCGACGACAACCTGTCCGAGACCTTCACCTATGTCGCTCGCGAACTGGGCAAACGCGGCATCGCCTTCATCTGCTCGCGCGAGAAAGAAGCCGGCGACAGCCTCGGCCCACAACTGAAAGAAGCCTTCGGCGGCCCGTACATCGCCAACGAACGCTTCACAAAGGACAGCGCCAACGAGTGGCTGGCCAGCGGCAAGGCTGATGCGGTGGCGTTCGGTGTACCGTTCATTGCCAACCCGGATCTGCCGGCACGCTTGAAGGCCGATGCGCCGTTGAACGAGGCGCGTCCGGAACTGTTCTATGCGAAGGGGCCGGTCGGTTACATCGACTACCCAGCGCTGTAAACGTCTGCCGTAAAAATGCAAAAGCCCCGACTCGAAAGAGCCGGGGCTTTTGCGTTGGAAGATCAAAAGATCGCAGCCTTCGGCAGCTCCTACAGATCCTGTCAGCGCTTGCGCTGTCCCCAGGCGACCGCAAGACCACTGAGGCAAATCACCGTGATACCGATCACACCAAAGCTGTCCGGGGTATGGTCGAAGATCAAATACCCGTATATCCCGGCAAATAGAATCTGCCCGTAACTGAACGGTGCCAGCATCGCCGGCGCCGCATGGCGGAAAGCCTGGGTCAGCAACATGTGACCGAGCATGCCGCAAGTGCCCAGCCCAATCATGAACAGGCCATGCAGCAGCGTCGGCGTGCTCCAGAAGAACGGCAACAGTGCAGTCATGATCAGGCTGTTGATAATGCCGGTGAGAAAGTTGCTGGTGGTCGGGCTGTCGATACCGCTGAGCAGGCGGGTGAGCAATTGATAGAAGCCAAAACACAAGGCCGAGCACAGTGGCAACAAGATCGCCGGGGTGAACAGCGCACCGCCGGGCCGCACGACGATCAACACGCCGACAAATCCACCCAGCACCGCCAGCCACTGATTGCGGGTTACCCGCTCATGCAGCAGCGGTACGGACAACGCGGTCACCAATAAAGGAGCAAGAAAGGTGACGGCGGTGGCTTCAGCCAAGGGGATGTAACGCAGGCCGGTAGTGAAAAACAGGCTGGTGCCGATCAGGCACAGAGCGCGTAATAACTGCAAACCCGGACGCTTGGTGCGCACTACCACCGAGAAACCACTGCGTGGCACGAAAATCACCAGCATCAACAAGGTGTGCACCACGTAGCGCGCCCAAACCACCATCACGATCGGATAGAACCCGGACAGGTACTTGGACAACGTGTCGTGACTAGCGAACAACAAAACCGCCAGGCAGATCAGCGCGATACCCTTTATCGGCTGCTCGGCGCCCTTGTAGCCCGGGTTGTTAACATTCATTCACAGACTCGACACAAAATTCCTACAAAATACGTAGCTCGCTACCTATCAACCTGGCAAACGTACGTATATAAAAGCCCCCCATTACAGAAAGGCGAGCGAAGCAGGGACATTTCCCCCGCTTCAAGTCTTGACACAAATGGATCCAATTACGCATTTTGTTTCAATTGCGCAGGCTCGGACTCAAGCGCAGCATATCCAACCCTGTATCGACGCAACGCTCGGCTTCGGTGTGCAGTTGAAAACTGTCGGGAGCCAACAGCCACTGATACAGGGTGCCATCGATATACGCATGCAGGCTGATGGCCGCGCGGGCAGTGTCGAGGTTTTCCGGCAACTGCCCGCGATTCACCGCATTACTCAGGGCTAGAGCGATTCGCACATTGCAATCGAGACTGGCCGTTCGGCGCTGCTGGCGCAGATCGCACATTTCATCGGTGAACTCGCACTTATGAAACAGAATCTCGTTGATGCGTCGGGTTTTCGGGTCCAGGGCAACTTGATGAAACAAATGAATCAGCAGCTTGCGCATGCAGCCCAGCGGATCGAGTTCATCTTCGCTTTCACTGGCCTTGGCCATTTCATCCAGCGGCTCATGCAAGGTATCGAGCATCGCCTGCACCAGATCCGCCTTGTTACTGAAATGCCAGTAGATGGCCCCGCGAGTCACGCCGGCCAGGGTCGCGATATCCGCCAGCGTCGTGCGTGCCACGCCCCGCTCGTAAAAGGCTTTTTCTGCCGCTTCGAGTATCTGGCTTCGGGTTTCTTGAGCTTCCTCTTTGGTACGACGGACCATGGCAGTAAAACCTCAATCAGGGTGCTTCAGCGATGTCTGAATATCAGCTGAATAAAAGTGGGGCGAGCGCTCTTGGGCGTCTCATCAGGCCTACAATTCCAACCTTTGAACGGCTTTTGTAACCGTGTGGGTACACCGCCAAGGCCTTTACAAACAACCATGAACGTAAGTATATTCCTTAGCAAGCTACTTATCCACCCGGCATAATTTTTTAAACCTTCCACATTTCTTGTGCGCAATGTGCGCGCCTGACCCGAGGATCTTCATGCAATTCAAGCCAGCTGTTACCGCTCTGGTTACTGCCGTCGCCCTGGCATCGCTGCTCAGCGGATGTAAAAAGGAAGAGGCGGCACCTGCCGCACCAGCCCCTCAGGTCGGCGTCGTAACCCTGCAACCACAAGCCTTCACCCTGACGTCCGAACTTCCGGGGCGCACCAGTGCGTTCCGCATCGCCGAAGTTCGCCCACAGGTCAACGGCATCATTCTCAAGCGACTGTTCAAGGAAGGCGGCGACGTCAAAGCCGGTCAGCAGCTCTATCAGATCGACCCATCGGTCTATGACGCGACCCTGAAAAGCGCCGAAGCCAACCTGCGTTCGACCAAGTCGATCTCCGACCGCTACAAGCAACTGGTCGACGAACAGGCTGTCAGCCGTCAGGAATACGACACCGCGCTGGCCAACCGCCTGCAATCGGAAGCGTCCTTGCAGACCGCCCAGATCAACGTGCGTTACACCAAGGTTTACGCACCAATCTCTGGTCGCATCGGACGTTCTTCGGTGACCGAAGGCGCGCTGGTCAGCAGCGGCCAGACCGACGCCATGGCCGTCATTCAGCAACTGGACCCGATCTACGTCGACGTCACCCAATCTTCGGTGGAGCTGCTTGAGCTGCGCCGCGAACTGGAAAGCGGTCGTCTGCAAAAGGCTGGCGATAATGCCGCCGCGGTCAAGCTGACCCTGGAAGACGGCAGCCAGTACAAGCTGGACGGCAAGCTTGAGTTCTCCGAAGTTTCGGTTGACCAGACCACCGGCTCCGTGACCCTGCGTGCCGTGTTCCCGAACCCTGATCACACCCTGCTGCCGGGCATGTTCGTTCACGCCCAGTTGCAGGCCGGTGTGGACAGCGCGGCGATTCTGGCTCCGCAACAAGGCGTGACCCGCGACCTCAAAGGCTCTCCGACCGCGCTGGTCGTCGGTCCGGACAACAAGGTCGAACTGCGTCAGCTCAAGGCCAGCCGCACCGTCGGTAACCAATGGCTGATTGAAGACGGTCTGAAGGCAGGCGATCGCGTGATCACCGAAGGGCTGCAATACGTCAGACCTGGCGTCGAAGTGAAAGCCACTGAAGCCACTAACGTTGGCGCAAAGAGCCCGGCCACCGCACAGGCAGCTAATGCTGCTGCCGGCGGCAAAGGGGAGTAAACCATGTCGAAATTTTTTATCGACCGTCCGATTTTCGCTTGGGTAATTGCCCTGGTGATTATGCTGGTCGGGGCTCTATCGATCCTCAAACTGCCGATCAACCAATACCCGAGCATTGCGCCTCCGGCCATTGCCATCTCGGTAACCTACCCAGGCGCGTCTGCACAAACCGTGCAGGACACCGTGGTGCAAGTGATCGAGCAACAGCTCAACGGTATCGATAACCTGCGTTATGTCTCGTCGGAAAGTAACTCCGACGGCAACATGACCATTACCGCGACCTTCGAGCAGGGCACCAACTCCGATACCGCGCAGGTTCAGGTCCAGAACAAGCTGAACCTGGCCACCCCGCTGTTGCCGCAAGAAGTGCAGCAACAGGGCATCCGCGTGACCAAGTCGGTGAAAAACTTCCTGATGGTCATCGGCGTGGTGTCGCGCGACGGCAGCATGACCAAGGACGACCTGTCCAACTACATCGTGTCGAACATGCAGGACCCGATTTCGCGCACGGCCGGTGTCGGTGACTTCCAGGTCTTCGGTGCCCAGTATGCGATGCGGATCTGGCTCGACCCGGCCAAGTTGAACAATTACAACCTGACCCCGGTCGACGTGAAAACCGCCATCGCGGCGCAGAACGTCCAGGTCTCGTCCGGTCAACTCGGCGGCTTGCCTGCCCTGCCCGGCCAGCAACTGAACGCGACGATCATCGGCAAGACCCGTCTGCAAACCGCCGAGCAGTTCAAGGCGATCCTGCTGAAGGTCAACAAGGACGGCTCGCAAGTGCGTGTCGGCGACGTTGCGGAAGTCGGTCTGGGTGGCGAAAACTACTCGATCAGCGCTCAGTTCAACGGCGCCCCGGCCTCCGGTCTGGCGGTGAAACTGGCCAACGGCGCCAACGCCCTCGACACCGCAAAAGCCCTGCGCAATACCATTGATACCCTCAAGCCCTTCTTCCCGGAAGGGATGGAAGTGGTGTTCCCGTACGACACCACCCCGGTGGTGACCGAGTCGATCAAGGGCGTGGTTGAAACCCTGGTCGAAGCGATCGTGCTGGTGTTCCTGGTGATGTTCCTGTTCCTGCAAAACTTCCGCGCCACCGTCATCACCACGATGACCGTGCCGGTGGTATTGCTGGGTACGTTCGGGATCCTCGCGGCGTTCGGTTTCAGCATCAACACCCTGACCATGTTCGGTATGGTGTTGGCCATCGGCTTGCTGGTGGACGATGCCATCGTCGTGGTGGAAAACGTCGAACGGGTCATGAGCGAAGAAGGCCTGTCACCCAAGGAGGCCACCAAGAAATCCATGGGGCAGATCCAGGGTGCCCTGGTCGGTATTGCCCTGGTGCTGTCGGCGGTACTGCTGCCGATGGCGTTCTTCAGTGGCTCCACCGGTGTGATCTACAAACAGTTCTCGATCACCATCGTCTCGGCCATGGCCTTGTCGGTATTGGTGGCGCTGATCTTCACCCCGGCGCTCTGCGCGACCATGCTCAAAGCGATTCCGAAAGGTGAGCACGGCACGCCGAAACGCGGCTTCTTCGGCTGGTTCAACCGCAGCTTCGACCGTGGCGTCAAAAGCTACGAGCGCGGCGTGGGCAACATGCTCGCGCACAAGGCTCCGTACCTGCTGGCGTACCTGATCATCGTGGTTGGCATGATCTGGCTGTTCACCCGTATTCCAACGGCGTTCCTGCCGGAAGAAGACCAGGGTGTACTGTTTGCCCAGGTGCAGACACCGGCCGGTTCCAGCTCCCAGCGTACGCAAGTGGTCGTGGACGAAATGCGCGAATTCCTGCTGCGTCCGAGCAAGGAAGGCGGCGAAGGCGACGCGGTGGCCTCGGTGTTTACTGTGACCGGCTTCAACTTCGCCGGTCGTGGTCAGAGTTCGGGTATGGCGTTCATCATGCTCAAACCATGGGAAGAACGTAACGCAGACAACAGCGTGTTCAAACTCGCGGCCCGTGCCCAACAGCACTTCTTTACCTTCCGCGACGCCATGGTGTTTGCCTTCGCGCCACCGGCGGTACTGGAACTGGGTAACGCCACCGGTTTCGACGTGTTCCTTCAGGACCGCGCCGGTATTGGTCACGAAAAACTGATGGAGGCCCGTAATCAGTTCCTCGGCATGGCGGCGCAAAGCAAGGTCCTGTCGCAAGTGCGTCCCAACGGCCTGAACGACGAGCCGCAATACCAGCTGGAGATCGACGATGAGAAGGCCAGCGCCCTGGGCGTGACCCTCACCGACATCAACAACACCCTGTCGATTGCTTTGGGCAGTAGCTATGTGAACGACTTCATCGACCGCGGTCGCGTGAAGAAGGTCTACATCCAAGGCCTGCCTGGCGCTCGCATGAGCCCCGAAGACTTGAAGAAGTGGTACGTGCGCAACAGCGCCGGCACCATGGTTCCGTTCTCGTCGTTTGCCAAGGGTGAGTGGATCTACGGTTCGCCGAAACTGGCTCGTTACAACGGCGTAGAAGCGATGGAAATCCTCGGTGCCCCGGCGCCAGGTTATTCCACCGGTGAAGCGATGGCCGAAGTCGAAGCCCTGGCCAAGAAACTGCCAGCCGGTGTCGGTATTTCCTGGACCGGTCTGTCGTACGAGGAACGTCTTTCCGGCTCACAAGCGCCAGCGTTGTACGCCTTGTCGCTGCTGATGGTGTTCCTGTGTCTGGCGGCGTTGTATGAAAGCTGGTCGATCCCGATCGCGGTGATGCTGGTGGTGCCGCTGGGGATTATCGGTGCGCTGATGGCGACCAGCCTGCGCGGCCTGTCCAACGACGTGTACTTCCAGGTGGGGCTGTTGACCACGATCGGTCTGGCGGCGAAAAACGCCATTCTGATCGTCGAGTTCGCCAAGGAACTGCATGAGCAAGGACGTAGCCTGCGCGATGCCGCAATCGAAGCCTGCCGGATGCGTCTGCGACCGATCATCATGACCTCGCTCGCGTTCGTGCTCGGAGTGGTTCCACTGGCCATCTCCACGGGCGCAGGTTCGGGTAGCCAGCATGCGATCGGTACCGGGGTGATTGGCGGTATGATCACAGCCACTGTGCTGGCGATCTTCTGGGTCCCATTGTTCTTTGTCACCGTGTCGTCCATGGGTCAGCGCAAAATCGCCGACCAAGATGATGACGCTATTGAACCTTCTAAAGAGGCTGGCTAATGAGCAAGTCGCTACTCTCCATCGCAGTCGCTGCCTTCGTGCTGAGCGGCTGCTCGCTGATACCCGATTATCAGCAGCCTGAAGCACCGGTGGCGGGCCAATACCCGCAAGGCCCGGCGTATTCGCCGGCCCAGGCGCCTAACCAGGCCGCCGCCGAACAGGGCTGGAAGCAGTTTTTCCACGACCCGGCGCTGCAACAGCTGATTCAGACCGCGCTGGAGAACAACCGTGACCTGCGCGTCGCGGCGCTGAACATCGACGCTTATGCGGCTCAATACCGCATCCAGCGTGCCGATCTGTTCCCGGCCGTTTCGGCCACCGGCAGCGGCAGCCGTCAGCGAGTTCCGGCACGGGCCTCGCAAACCGGTGAAACGGCCATCAGCAGTTCCTACTCGGCTACTGTTGGCATCAGCGCTTATGAACTCGACCTGTTCGGTCGGGTTCGCAGCCTGAGCGAAGAAGCTCTGCAGAAATACTTCGCCACTGAAGAAGCGCGCCGCAGCACGCAAATCAGCCTGGTGGCCAGTGTGGCCAATGCCTATCTGACCTGGCAGGCTGACAAAGAGCTGCTGAAACTGACCCAGGAAACCCTCGGTGCCTACGAGGAGAGCTTCAAGCTCACCTCGCGCAGCAACGAAGTGGGTGTAGCCTCGGCGCTGGATCTGGCTCAGTCGCGTACCTCGGTGGAAAACGCCCGTGCGCAACAGGCCAAATACACCCGTCAGGTCGCTCAGGATGAAAACAGCCTGGTGCTGCTGCTCGGCACCGGTATCCCGGCCAATCTTCAAGCGGCCAAGCCACTGTCGGATGACGTGCTGAGCGAAGTACCGGCCGGCTTGCCGTCGGACTTGCTGCAACGTCGTCCGGACATCCTTCAAGCCGAGTACAACCTCAAGGCTGCCAACGCCAACATCGGCGCTGCACGGGCTGCGTTCTTCCCGAGCATCAGCCTGACCGCCAATGCCGGCTCCCTGAGCCCGGACCTGTCCGGTCTGTTCAAGGGCGGTTCGGGCACCTGGTTGTTCCAGCCGCAGATCAACCTGCCGATCTTCAACGCCGGCAGCCTGCGCGCCAGCCTGGATTACTCCAAGATCCAGAAAGACATCGGCGTGGCGAACTACGAGAAGTCCATTCAAACGGCCTTCCAGGAAGTCGCCGATGGCCTGGCCGCACGCCAGACCTACACCGAGCAGTTGCAGGCTCAGCGTGACTTCGTCAGCGCCAACCAGGATTACTACCGTCTGGCCGAGCGTCGCTACCGTATCGGTGTCGACAGCAACCTGACCTTCCTCGATGCCCAGCGTCAGTTGTTCAGTGCCCAACAAGCGCTGATCACCGACCGTCTGGCGCAACTGGTCAGCGCGGTCAATCTGTACAAGGCGTTGGGTGGTGGCTGGAATGAACAGACGGCGAAGAACGAGCCGTTGAAAGAAGAAGCGCCGAAGATGAAGTTGTTCTGATAGCGCGGTAAACATGAAGCCCACCGATTGGTGGGCTTTTTGTTGGCCATAGGAAAAGTTGTATTGGCCATGCCGGCCCCATCGCGGGCAAGCCCGCTCCCACAGGTTCAGCGGGGCTCACAGAGTTTGTGTTCGATATGGACACAAACTCCTACAGGCTCAGCGGGGGCCACAGAATCTGGGTTCGACACGGACACTGTAGGGCCCATTCCTACAGGCTCAGCGGGGCTCACAGAATCTGGGTTCGACACGGACACTGTGGGAGCGGGCTTGCCCGCGATGGGGCCGACCCCGACACCACAAAGTACGGATCAATCTTACGT